>JAZSFJ010000036.1:0-9890 GCA_045532145.1 Oscillospiraceae bacterium | reverse complement strand
CATCCGGGACGGCGGTCTCGCTATCTACGGCGGCGTTATAGGCGCAATCCTTGCCCTGTGGGTGCGCTGCCGCATGAAGGGCTGGAGCATCTTCCCCGCTCTGGACATTATGAGCTTCGGCCTTTTCATCGGCCAGGCCATTGGCCGCTGGGGCAATTTCTTCAACAGAGAGGCCTTTGGCTACGAGACTGATATTTTCTGCCGCATGGGTCTCACCCTTGGCAGCAGCACCATGTATGTCCACCCCACCTTCCTCTACGAGAGTCTCTGGAACACCGTGGGCTTTGTGGCCATGCATTTCTACAGCAAAAAGCACAGAAGATACAAGGGCCAGTTCTTCCTCATGTATGTGTTCTGGTACGGCCTTGGCAGAGCCATGATAGAGGGTCTTCGCACCGACAGCCTCTGGCTCATCCCCGATGTCATCCGTGTAAGCCAGCTGCTGGCCGCCGTCACCTGCGCGGCCGCTCTCGTGCTGCTCATCCTCAATTTCCGCCGTGTGAACTCCGGCAAAAAGCCCCTCTTCGGCCAGAGCCTTGACGCAGAGACGGAAGATGCTATAATAGAAGAAAGCCCCGCCGAAGCTTCCAGCGCAACCGAGACGGAGGGCGAAAACATAGCAGAATCAAGTGAAAATGCAGAATAAATGATCAGGAGGACATAATAATGGCAGATTTCAATACCCTTAAAAATAAGCTGCTGGCCGGTCTCGGCAACGCCGCTGAGCAGACCAAGGCTGTCGCTGAAAAGGCCGCCGACAAGACCAGAGACCTGGCCGAAAAGGCCGCCGACAAGGCAAAGTCCGGTGCACGCATTGCCAAGCTGAATGTGGAGATCGCCGGTGAGAAAGAAAACATGAAAAAGACCTATCTGGAGATAGGCAAGCTCTACTACGACACCCACAAGGACGCTCCCGAGGGCTTCTTCATCCAGCTTTGCGAGGAGATCGCTCTGGCAGAGAAGAACATCGCCGACAAGCTCGCTGAGATCGAAGAGCTGAAGTCCGATGACGACGGCTCCATTGAGGTTGAGTTCGAGGAGATTGTGGACGAGGAAGAGTGCGAGTGCTCCTGCAAGGAAAAGGTGGAGGAAGCTCTGGAAACCGTGGAAGACATGGTGGAAGAAGTCATCGACAAGGTCGAGGAGAAATTCGACGACTGATTAATACATATAAGAATAAGGGCGCAGCCGGTGGCTGCGCCCTTATTCTTATATGTAACAGGCTTAAAGGCTCCCTTGTGTCGGTGCGTTAAGAAAATGTGCCGGTGGCACATTTTTAGCATCCGACCGCAGGAGCTATGCGACCAGGAGGGAACCCGGTGGCTTTTTCCGTAGTTTAAAGGGTCCCTTGGGTAAAGGGGGCTGGCATTTTCACAGAACAACGTGACGTGAAAATGACTGAGGGATTGACCGTATTCGCACAAGCTCATTGCAAATGCAAACTCTTTTGCCGCACAATCCCTCAGTCGCTTCGCGACAGCTCCCTTTGCACAAGGGAGCCTTTAAATGGTACCAGATTATTTATTATTCCTGTTGGGCAATCTTCTTTTTCCAGCAGCGGTGGCACATGGCTATGTAGCTGTCGTTGCCGCCAAGGAGTATCTGGCTGCCCTGGGTGACCACCCTGCCATTTTCGTCGATGCGGGCGTTGACAGTGGCCTTGCTGCCGCAGGAGCACACGGTTTTTATCTCGGTGATGGAGTCGGCAAGCTCCATTAGGCGGCGTGCTCCGGGGAAAAAGTTTGTGAGGAAGTCCGTTCTGAGGCCGAAGCAGAGGACAGGGACATTTTCCTCGTCCACTATGCTGCGAAGCTGGTCTATCTGCTCGGGGGTCATGAACTGGGCCTCGTCGGCTATGATAACGTCGAACTTTCCGGCCTTTTTATATTCCTCCATAACGTTCTGGCTGGGAGTTATTATCTGGGCGTGGCGCATGAGGCCAATGCGGCTTTTGATAATGTCCGCCCCGTCACGGGTGTCGGTGCTGGGCTTTATGAGCCACACGCTCATACCAAGCTCCTCATAGTTGAACTGGGTTATAAGGGCCTGGGCGCTCTTGCTGGAGCCCATAGCTCCGTATTTGAAATACAGCTTAGCCATTTTTTATCTCACCTTTCTTTCCGAGATATGCCCGGATGCGCTCCATGACCATGCTGAGGGCCACGGCATTGCGGCCTCCCTCGGGTATAATAACGTCGGCGCAGCGCTTGCTGGGCTCCACAAACTGCTCATGCATGGGCTTCACCGTGCTGAGATACTGGTTCACAACGCTCTCAAGGCTTCTGCCCCGGTCCCGAACATCCCGGACTATGCGGCGGAGTATGCGAACGTCGGCGTCGGTATCCACAAAGAGCTTGATGTCCATTTCATCACGGAGCTCTTTTTCCGCAAAAATCAGGATTCCCTCCACGATTATGACTTTGGCGGGGTGTATATCCACGGTTTCATTGGAGCGGTTATGCTGGGAGTAGTCATAGACCGGACACTTGATACTCTCTCCCCTTTTCAGAGAGCGCAGATGCTCCAGCATGAGGGGCGTGTCAAAGGCGTCAGGATGGTCATAGTTGAGCTTGCAGCGCTCAGAGTAGGGCATATCGTCATGAGCCTTGTAGTAATTATCGTGGTACATGACGGAAACATCTCCGCCGAATTCGCGGATTATGCGCTTTGTGATGGTGGTCTTGCCGCTGCCGGTGCCTCCGGCAATACCGATGGTAAGAACGTCCATATCCGGCCTCCCGTTTTTCTTCATTTATGTCATATTATCACATTATCCGCCTGTATGCAAATTGACTTTTGCGCAAATTATAATTATAATTTCCTTATTGGCTTCCCTTTTAAGGGGAGCTGTCAGCGAAGCTGACTGAGAGGTCCCAATTTCCTTGTTGGCTCCCCTTTTAAGGGGAGCTGTCAGCGAAGCTGACTGAGAGGTTTCAATTTCCTTGTTGGCTTTCCTATTAAAATCCGTCGCCAAAGGCGACACCTCAACTATTCATTATTAATCATTCACTATTAACTATTCACTAATTTTACCGGAGGTAAAAACCATGTCCATCCCCACTCCCCATATAACCGCCGCTTACGGCGAGATTGCCAAAACCGTGCTTATGCCCGGCGACCCCCTCCGCAGCAAGTTCATTGCGGAAAACTTTCTCGAAAATCCCGTTCTTGTAAACAACACCGGTGGCGTTCAGGGCTACACCGGCACCTGGAAGGGTGTTCCCGTAACTGTTATGGCCTCGGGCATGGGCATTCCCTCCATAGGAATCTACTCCTGGGAGCTCTACACCGAGTACGGCGTTGAGAACATCATCCGCGTTGGCTCTGCCGGGGCTTTGAAGGACGAGCTGCAGCTTATGGATATAGTCATCGGCCAGGGTGCCTGCACCGACTCCAACTTCGCCCACCAGTTCGGCCTCTGGGGCACTTTCGCTCCCATTGCCGACTATGAGCTCATGCGTGCCGCCATCGACGTTATGGAAGAAAAGGGCCTCACTCCCAAGGTGGGCAACCTTCTCTCCTCCGATAACTTCTATTCCGACGGCAGCGACAGCGCCGACCGCTGGAAGAAGATGGGTGTTATGGCCATTGAAATGGAGGCCGCCGGCCTCTATATGAACGCCGCCCGTCTCGGCAAGAGAGCCCTTGCCATCTGCACCATTTCCGACCACATCTACCGCCCCGAAGTCATGCCCGCCGAGGCAAGACAGACCGCCTTCACCCAGATGATGGAGGTGGCTCTGGACACCGCCGTGAAAATGGCTTCAAAGTGAAAACGTTAACATAAGAAATTTGTATAGGGCCAAGAGCAATTCTTTCAGTTTAAATCTTGATTTAAGCCGCCCTCTGGTGATATAATACCTGCGGTGTTTGTTATGCACCAGACAAAAGTGTAAGCAAAAAACCAAATATATTTTCAAAGGAGAAAAAACCATGAAAAAGTTCATCGCACTGTTTCTTGCACTCGTGATGGTCTTTGCTCTCTGCGCATGCAACGCAGCTCCCGAGACTCCTGCTGAGCCCCAGGCTCCCGCAGCTCCCGAAGCTCCCGAGACTCCCGCAGAGCCCGAGACCCCCGCTGAGCCCGAGACCCCCGCTGAGCCCGCTGAGATCACCAGCGCCGACGACATCGCCGACGACATGACCTCCGAGGACGGCAAGTATGAGATCGCCTTCATCACTGACGTTGGCCAGCTCAAGGACAAGTCCTTCAACCAGGGCACCTATGACGGCGTTAAGGTCTTCGCCGCCAAGAACGGTCTTTCCTACAAGTACTATCAGCCCGCTAACGGCGACACCGCTACCGACGACGACCGTTACGACGCTATGAAGGCTGCTTGCGAGAACGGCGCTAAGGTCGTTGTTGCTGCCGGCTTCATGCAGGCTGCCGCTCTGGGCAAGGCTGCTGCTGAGTTCACCGATGTTATGTTCGTCTTCATCGATGGTTGGGATCTGGGTCTCGCCAACGTTGCTGGCATCTACTTCGCAGAAGAGCAGCCCGGCTACCTGGCCGGCTATGCAGCTGTCATGGACGGCTACACCAAGCTCGGCTTCTGCGGTGGCGGCGGCGGCACCAACCCCGCTTGCATCCGCTACGGTTACGGCTTTGTTCAGGGCGCTGACGCAGCTGCCAAGGAACTGGGCGTAAACGTTGAGATCAACTACTCCTGGGAGTACGGCGCATCCTTCTCCGCTTCTCCCGAACTCCAGACCATGGCTTCCGGCTGGTACACCAACGGCACTGAGGTCATCTTCGCCTGCGGTGGTTCTATGTTCCAGTCCATCGTTGCTGCTGCTGCTGCCAACGACGGCGCTGTCATCGGCGTGGACGTTGACCAGAGCTTCGTGTCTGACACCGTTATCACCTCCGCTATGAAGGGTCTCGCCGCTTCCGTTGAATGGGCCTGCGCTAAGGTCTACGACGGCACCTGGGCTGAGATCGGCGGCAATGGCACCGGCACCTCCCTCGGCGCAGCCGACGGCGCTATCGGCCTGCCCACCGCTACCTGGTCCCTCGAGGGCTGGACTGTTGAGGCTTACGAGGCAATGCTGGCTGACATGGCTTCCGGCGCTCTCGTCGTTGACAACGACAGCACCGTTGCTGCTCCCGCAAGCACCGACAACGTAACCGTCAACATCATCGGCGGCTAAGTCAATAGCTTACACTAATTAAGAAAAAGGAAGTCCTTCGGGACTTCCTTTTTTTATATAGAACACCATATAAGGCTCCCCTTTCAGGGGAGCTGTCGCCGCAAGGCGACTGAGAGGTGTTTTGTTGCATCTTCGGGCCAACACCCATCCCGTCCGCCAAAGGGCCGGCCGTGTGTCCGGCCCCTACAAAACGGGTTTTATCAAAAAGGCGGGAGCAAGCCCCCGCCCTAGGGATGGTGCGTGTACGTGTTCGCCGGAATGCATACATAAATCGGGTTCGTGCCGCGTGGCGCGCCGGAGCGACGCGCCCTACGGGTGCGATACCAACCGGCAACAATTCGTAGGCCGCGATGCCCTCATCGCGCCGCAATCAGACATAATGCGTCAAAAAAAGAGCCTTCAACAGAAGGCTCTTTTTTGATTGGTATTTCGTTATCTGCTTCCCTTGTCGTAGGGGATGCCTTCCGCCTTGGGAGCGCGGGAGCTCTTGGAGGTGAAGGCCAGAACGATGAGAGTGATGAGGTAAGGAAGCATACGGTAGAAGTGAGAGCTGATGCCAAGCTCGGCCAGAAGGAACACGCCGTCGCCATTGATATCGATGCTGGAATAAGCGGCTGCGATGCACTTGAAGAGGCCGAAGAGCAGGGCGGACCAGGCGATATTGCCAGGCTTCCAGTTACCGAAGATCATAACTGCCAGAGCAAGGAAACCGAAACCGGCAACGCTGCCGTCAGCTGAGCAGTTTGTGGTGGTGAGGGCATACACAAAGCCGCCCATACCGGCCAGAGCGCCGGAAATGGTGGTACCGGCATAGCGCATATGGTAAACGTTGATGCCCAGAGAGTCGGCTGCCTGGGGATTCTCGCCGCAGGCGCGAAGGCGCAGACCGAACTTGGTCTTATAGAGGATAATGCTGAGGATTATGAAGAGAATGATGCAGATATAGGTTGCAATATAAACCTTCAGCAGGAAGGTATTGGTGAAAAAGTCCACATCCGCGCGGCGGTCAATGCCGAAGGTGGAGCGCTTGAGCATGAACCAGCTGGCGGAGTCGCCGGAGAACATCTGGAGAGTGTTCTGGTTTGCAATGATGCGGATAAGGAAGAGCACCAAAGCGGGAGCCAGAAGGTTCAAAGCAGTACCGCCGATGGTCTGGTCGGCACGGAGATTAATGGACGCAAAGCTGAGAAGCAGGGAGAAGATAGCGCCGAAGATGGCTGCAACCAGCATTGCCAGAAGCTCAAAGCCCTGCAAAGCTATCCAGTTGCCCGCATCGTATGCGGCCTGGAATACCTCAGCCTGCTGCATAACACGGACAAAGAGAACACCGATAAAGGCACCAAAGATCATGATACCTTCAAGGGCCAGGTTGATAATACCGCTTCGCTCAGCGAAAACACCGGCAAGAGCCACGATCATGAGGGGAACTGCGTAAATCAGGGTCTGCTGAATCAGGAATGTCATACGCTCTCGCCTCCTTTCTCGCTTTCATCTTCCCCGTCCGGGGCCTTTTCCTCCGGTGCGGAGGCTTCCTCTGTGGCTGCGGGCTCAGAGTCGGCGTTTGCGTTCACAGCGCCAACCTTGTCCTTTTTGCGGCCGGAGAGCCACATACGGATAACCAGAGAGAAGGCTGCCAGATAGACGATAACAGCTATGATAACGTCGGTAATATATTCATTGTATGCGGTGAGCTTGGTGAGCTGGAGGCCGACAATGTCAAGCATTGCCATGAAGATACCGGCAAACACAACGCCTATGGGGTTATTGAGAGCCAGCAGTGCAACGGGGATGCCGTTGAAGCCCTCGTCGGGGAGGGACTGGTAGGTGGCCCAGAAGAACTCGGTATTGCCGCTGAGCCAGTAGAGGCTGGCGCCTGCGGCGGCAAGAGCTCCGGCAATGGCCATGGAGAGGATGATGTTGCGCTTATCACGGATACCGGCGTAACGGGCGCTGTGGCGGTTTGCGCCGCAGGCCTTCAGCTCGTAACCGAGAGTGGTTTTGTTCATAAGGATATACATGGCAATGGCGATGACAATGGCAACGACTATGCCGCCGTTGACCTGGCTGCCAACGAAAATATCGTCAAGGCCCAGCTTGGGGGTGGCGATACCTGCACCGTCCACATAAACGCCGTCCACAAGGCCGTAGCTGGTTTTGTAGACATAGGCGGTCTTGGTGCCCTCAACCACGTTCTTCAGCTTGGACATATCGAAAAGCCATGTTACAAGGTTTGCGGCTATCCAGTTGGTCATGATACAGGCCAGAACCTCGTTGATGTTCAAAAAGGCCTTGACTATGCCGGGAATAGAGCCCCAGACAGCACCCGCAAGGCAGCCTGCCACAAAGGCCAGGATCCAGATGACGCCGGTGGGGAGTGCGCCGGAGGGGATGCTGAGAGCCACAAACAAAGTGGCTGCAGTGCCCATCAGGTACTGACCGGGTGCGCCGATGTTGAAAAGGCCGGTTTTGAAGGCCACGGCAACGGAGAGACCGGTCATGATAAGGGGAGTTGCACGGAAGAGCATATTGCCCACGTTGGCGCTGTTGAAGCCCCAGCTGAGAGCGCCGTTGGCGTCACGTCCGGTGGAGAGTATGCCGATGAAGATAAGGCGGAAGCCCTCCCATGCGCCCTTGAGGGAAATGCGATCGTTGAAAAGGCCAACGATAACAACGGCGATGCCGCCCACAAGAAGGCCTATTACGATACTGATGAGAGAGGCAAGTATCTTCTTGGTAGCGTCCTTATTATAGAGAGTTATAAGCTTTTCTTTCACTTTGCCTCACCTCCCTGTGTCTCGCGCTTTGCACCGGCCATGTAGAGGCCCAGCTCGGATACTGTGGTAGTCTTGGGGTCAAGCTCACCCACGATTTCGCCCTCGTACATAACGAGGATGCGGTCGGAAAGGCTCATGACCTCCTCAAGCTCAAGGCTCACAAGCAGTATGGCCTTGCCCTTGTCACGCTCAGCTACCAGCTGACCGTGGATATACTCAATGGCGCCGACGTCCAGACCGCGGGTTGGCTGAACAGCCACTATAAGGGACTTGTCACGGTCCAGCTCGCGGGCTATGATGGCCTTCTGCTGGTTGCCGCCGGACATGCTGCGGGCTATGGTAATGCTGCCCTGACCGGAGCGGACGTCATACTGCTCGATGAGCTTATCGGAATACTCACGGACAGCGGCATTCTTTATGAAGCCCAGACGCTGGAAGCGGGGCTGCATATAGGTCTGGAGAACCATGTTCTGCTCCAGAGTGAAATCCAGAACAAGGCCATGCTTATGGCGGTCCTCGGGAATATGGCTGAGGTTATCGCCCCTGCGGCGGATAGAGGCCTTGGAGATATCGGTGCCGCAGAGCTCCACCTTTCCGGCGGAGCACTTGTCGAGGCCGGTGAGGCCGTGGACAAGCTCGGTCTGGCCGTTGCCGTCGATACCTGCAATGCAGACTATCTCGCCGGCGCGGACATTGAAGGAAACCTTGTTGACGGCGTTGCGCTTATGCAGAGGAGAGGGCACGCACAGACCCTCAACGCTGAGAACGGTATCTCCGGGCTTAGCGGGGGTCTTGCTGACCTCCAGCTGAACGGGGCGGCCAACCATCATGTTGCTCAGTTCCTGCTTGTTGGTGTTTTTGGTCTCCACAGTGCCTATATACTTGCCCTTGCGGAGGACGCTGACACGGTCGGATACCGCCATAATCTCATTGAGCTTGTGGGTAATGAAAAGGATGCTCTTGCCCTCGGCGGCAAAGCCCTTCATGGTGGCCATAAGCTCGTCTATCTCCTGAGGAGTAAGAACGGCGGTGGGCTCGTCGAAGATGAGTATCTCATTGTCGCGGTAGAGCATCTTCAGTATCTCAACGCGCTGCTGCATACCAACGGTGATGTCTTCAACCTTGGCATCCAGGTCAACGGAGAGACCGTATTTTTTGGAGATTTCCTCAACCTTTTTGCGGGCTTCCTTCTTCTGCAAAAAGCCCATTTTTGTGGTCTCGGCGCCCAGAACAATATTGTCCAGCACGGTGAACACGTCAACCAGCTTGAAGTGCTGGTGGACCATGCCTATTCCAAGAGCCGTGGCATCATTGGGGTTATTGATTTTAACCACTTCGCCGTTTTTGCGTATCTCACCTTTCTCAGGCTGATAAAGTCCAAACAGCACACTCATCAGCGTGGATTTACCCGCGCCGTTTTCTCCCAGAAGGGCGTGTATCTCGCCTTTCTTGAGCTGAAGGGTGATGTCGTCATTCGCTCTGATACCGGGGAATTCCTTGGTGATGTTAAGCATCTCTATTACATAAGGAGAGCCTTCCATACAAGCCACCCACTTTCCTCTTTTTCTTTTGCCCACACTGGGCTCATAGTACCATTTCATTATAATAGTATGGCGGAAAAATTGCAAGAAAAGCGTTGAGTCACATTGGAGAAAACAGGCGGTAATTTCTGTGTCTTTTCACAAAGTTTCGGCGGCAAGTCAGGGCGGCGCACCAAGCGGCCACAGGCTCAAACCCTACAGGAGCTGAAAATAACAGTGCGTAGGGGAGGCTATCAGTCTCCCGCGGGCGGATAATATCCGCCCCTACGGCTGCGGTGCTTAATTGCGGGCCGTCGGGGACGCCGGCCCCTACGAAAAGAATGCGGCAGGCGGCGTTGCGTACAAATCGGAAGGGTCAAGACCGTTTCCTACAGACAAAGTCGGAGGCCAAGCGGGCTTAGGAAGACAATTAGGAAAACCAACT
>JAZSFJ010000163.1:0-7969 GCA_045532145.1 Oscillospiraceae bacterium | reverse complement strand
TTGGCTGTTGAAATCATTCATTGAAAACTATCTCATAGCTTCAAATCTCAAATAGAATCTTTTATAGTTGTTATTCTACAACTTTGTAAAAGCCCTTTTCTTTGCTGGTGCTTATTTGCATAAGCTACAAAACATAATGTTCTGTGTTCTTACAATGTTTAATTTTCAAGGTACACCGGGCTCTCTTTCGAGGCCCCGCCGGCGCCCTCAGCGGCGCAGCTTTGATAGAATAACATAGTGATAAGCTTTTGTCAACACTTTTTTCGCAAAATTTATTGATTTTTTTGAGTTTTTTTCGAGGCCCTACATATTGTGATTAAAAGGGGGCAAAATAGCTATATGTCTACATTTGGAGTATTTAAACGAAGAAAATCGAATATGGATTTGACCCAGGAAGAGCTTGAGAAATTAAAAATATCAGAAAAAAACCTAAAAAATATTTTTTCCGATTGCGGCGACTATGAGTCAAGAATTTTGCAGGTGGAGGCCAATCCCGGCCTTTCCGCCACGGCAGTATGGCTGGACGGCCTTGTGAACACCGTGGCGGTCAGCGAGGATTTCATTCGCCCCTTTGTGAGAAACAGTGTTCTGGCCCAGTGCAAAAGCGAAAGTCAGCTTATAGACAAAATTATGAGCGGCCAGGTTTACTACGCCACCGCCCGGCGCAGAGACAAAATGACGGACGTGGTCAGCGATATTCTCATGGGCTTTGTGGCCTTGGTATTCGAGGGTATAGGGGAGGCCCTCACCTTCGACATCCGCTCCCTGCAATCCCGCTCCATCAGCGAGCCCAGTATAGAAAAAACGGTGAAGGGCGCAAAGGGAGCTTTTGTGGAGACCATGCGCATCAACACAAGCCTTGTCCGCCGCCATCTCCGCTCAAGCCGTCTGAAGCTGCGCCAGACAGTGGTGGGGCGCAAAAGCCACACCAACGTGGCCGTTTTTTATGTGGAAGGCGTTGCGGGGGACGCATCCGTGGAGGAAGTGATGAAGCGGCTGGACTCCATGGACATTGACGGGCTCATCGCCGCGGGAAATCTGGAGCAGTATATTGTGGACCGCCCCACTTCACCCTTTCCCCAGCTCATTCACACCGAGCGGCCGGACAAGTTCGCCATGGAGCTTCTGGAGGGCCGGGTGGGGCTGATCGTGGACGGCCTGCCCATAGGCTTTCTCCTGCCCGCCACCCTGCCCTACTTCCTTAAGGTGGGGGACGACAGGGCCAGCCATTTTCTCGTCTCCAGCTTCCTCTGCCTCATCCGCTGGATAAGCCTTGTGATAACCATTCTGCTCCCGGCCCTTTTTGTGGCAATGAATATGTATCATCAGGAGATGCTGCCCACCCGGCTGCTTTTGAGCATAATCGAGGCCCGGCAGCAGGTGCCCTTTTCCGCGGCCATGGAGGTGCTGGGCATGCTCCTTGCCTTTGAGCTTTTGCAGGAGGCAGGCGTGCGCCTGCCCAACCCCGTGGGCGACACGGTGAGCATCATCGGCGCTCTCATCGTGGGTCAGGCGGCGGTGGAGGCCCGGGTAGTCAGCCCCGTCACCGTCATCGTGGTTGCCACGGCGGGCATATGCTCCTTCACCCTGCCCTCTCAGGATCTGGGGGGCGCTGTGCGAATTATACGCCTCGGCATGGTGATAGTCAGCATTGCTCTGGGGCTTTACGGCCTTATACTGGGGCTCATACTTGTGCTCTGGCACATCTGCAGCATAGAGAGCTTCGGCCTTCCCTACACCCACCCCCTCAGCGAGGGCTACCTCCGGGAGAGCCTCCGGGTGATTTTCCGGCCGCCCCTCTGGCTCACCAAGAACCGCGACGCCGCCATGGGGGGCAAAGATCGGTGGAATCAGAAGTAGCGGGTATACCATATATAATATATAAATAAGAGAACGGATTGCCACGCCAGTGTGGTGGCGGGAGCAAGCGCCCGCCCTACGGTCGCAATGACGGTAGTAATAGTGAAGTTAACCGCTTCGACTGAAATCCTCCTCGTCATTGCGAGGAGCTTTAGCGACGTGGCAATCCGTATCCTCTCAGCAATACCTCAACCTAATATATATAATATGTATATCCCCCTTATGTGCGGGCGACCGCAGGTCGCCCCTACCTTTTCTATCGTAGATTCCCCCTTCGCAATGTAGGGGCGACCTGTGGTCGCCCGTCCGTCTGATATTTACTACTCAATCATATAGGTGAGCTTATGAAAAAAGTCATAGCCCTTGCCCTTGTGGCCGCCTGCCTGCTTCTCAGCGGCTGCGGACACAGCGGCAGCATATATTCAAACTACCGGCAGACGGAGCACCTGCAGCTGGTGCAGGCCCTGGGCGCGGACAAAAGCGAGGACGGCGGCGTTACCCTCTCCGTCAGCTGCGCCAAGCCCGCCAAGGAGGCCTCCGGCGGCATCATCACCCGCAGCGGCGAGAGCATTCTGGCCGCCATGAGCTCCCTGCAAAAATACACCGCCGACCAGCAGCTGTATTACTCCCACGCAGAGTATGTGATATTGGGGGAGGACTACGCCAGAAATGACGCCGACGCCCTTTTCGACTTCATTGCCCGTGACAACCAGCTGCGGCTGGGGCTCTACCTCTTCGTTGTGAAGGGGGCGGAGGCCAAGGAGCTGATAACCGGGCCGGGGGAGGAGAGCTACGAGATCAGCAAGACCCTGAGCAGCATTCACCGGGACACGGAGGCCCAGGGAGCAAGCCACGTTTTCACCGCCCGGGAAACCCTGCGTGACCTCTCGGAGAACGGGGCAACTCTGGTTTGCGCCCTCACGCCCCGGGACACCGAGGACAATGTGTATCTCCTTAAGCCGGGCACCACCGCCGTGGCGGAGGGCTACGGCATATTGAAAGAGGGCCTTTTGGTGGGCTTCGTGGAGGCGGAGATAAGCCAGGCTGCCAACCTCGTCATGGGCAATCTGGGCTCTGCCGGGCTCAGTCTCCCCGACGGCAGAGGGGGCAAGCTGAGCCTTGAATACGAGGGTGGCAGCGCCAAAATAAAGCCCAGCTGGGCCCCGGACGGCAGCCTTGAAAGCATAAACCTTGAGGCGAAGCTGAAAGCCAATCTGGCAGAGCCGGACACGGACATTGAGCACGTGACGGACTCCAAGCTCCTCTCCTCCCTGGAAAAGGCTTTGGGAAAGGACATGGAGGACAAGCTGGGCCGGCTTCTTGAGCTTTGCAGGAAGCACAACGCGGACTTTCTGGGCCTCAGGGGCCATCTGAAAAACTCCAACGCGGAAAACGCCGCAGCCCTCGGGGATGACTGGCTGGAAAACGCCCAGTTCAATATCAAGTGCAAGGCGGAAATAAGCTACACCCGTGAGCTTGGCGACCGGATGAGCTCGAAAGGAGGCTCCTGATGGGCGAGGACAAAATAAATCGGCGGCAGATGATAGCGGCGGCCTTTGTGGCCCTGCTGAGCCCCGTGGCACGGCGCTTCCCCTCATCCCTTGTGATGGTCTCCGGCTCCGCCTCCTATCTGGCGCCGGCGGTGGCGACCCTGCCTGTGCTGCTGCTTATAGTCTTTATGGCCCGGCTTCTCCGGAGAGGACGGGGCCTTGGTGATGTGTTCGAGCTGAGTCTGGGCAAGGCTCTGGGGCGGCTATGTATATTTATAATAAGTATATGGCTTATTTTTTACTGCGGCTTCATCCTCCGCTCGGCAGCCTATCGCTTTTCCTCCACGGCCTACCCCAGCGCGTCCCCATGGCTTTTTATCATTCTCTCCGCTCTGGTGTGTCTGCCCCTGGCCATAGGCAGCTTTTCCGCCATCGCCCGGATGTCGGTGCTTATCCGGCCCCTGCTGTTGGCGGTGCTGGCCGCGGTTTTCATCTTCGCTTTAAGCGACTGCGACTTCACGGGGCTTTTTGCCCTGAGGGAGGCGGACGCTGTGCCGGTGATAAAAAGCTCCTTCACGGTGCTGAACACCCTTTCCGTGGTCTGCTATCTGGGTTTTGCGGAAAGGCGCTGCACCGATGACTTCGGCACAAGGCGTTATTTTGCCTGGACTCTTGTGATTCTGGCGGTAACGGAGCTTCTCTGCCTCAGCTGTCTGGGTGTTTTCGGGCCGGAGCTGACCATGAAGCTGAATTACCCATTCTTCATGCTGGTGCGGGATATAAGCATTTTCAACTCCTTCGCCCGTATGGAGGCCCTTGCCATTGCCCTTTGGATGTTCGCGGACGCGGTGCATATTTCCCTGCTGCTCCATCTGGCCTCCGGGAATCTCCGGCGCTGCATAGGTCTCGGCAGAGGAAAGCTCTGCGCCATTTGCTGCCTTTTGGCCGCGGGGGCAGGCCTTGCCATGCCGGGAGATATGCTGGGGGTTGGGCTCTTCTCCGAGAAAATCGTGCCCTTTGGCAACGCCGTGATAATTTTCGGCCTGCTGCCCCTGACCGCTTTGGTGGGTTGGATACGGCGGAAGATATGAGCAAACGGGCGATTCGTGAATCGCCCCTACAAGGTGCGTGCGATTTAAAGGCTCCCTTGTGTCGGGGCGTAAAGAAAACATGCCGGTGGCATGTTTTTAGCCGACCACCGCAGCGGCTATGCCGCGAGGAGGGAACCCGGTGGCTTCTGCCCCACCCTTAAAGGATCCCTTGTGTAAAGGGAGCTGGCAAAATCGGGTCAGCGGAGCCGATTTTGACTGAGGGATTGTAAATTCTCGGCGGGAGCCATAGGGCGGGCTGACCACAGCCCGCCATTGCCGCCCTGGGGGTGCTGCGGATTCGTTTACCCTTCGTAGGGGACGATGCCCACATCGTCCCGTTTCGGGGGTGCTCTGGGGAATTTCCCTTGTTTTCACTCACAAAAGATGATAAAATACCAAAGCCAAGACTTAGGGGGGTGCCCCTGAGTTCTTGGCTAATGGTGGTTGCAAGGAATTATTATGAATTTCCTTATATAGCTCCCTTTGGGAGGGAGCTGTCAGCGAAGCTGACTGAGGGAGAGATTACCGCAGTTGTATCTATTTATCAATGTCTTAATAGTCGCTTCTGCCTCAGTTTCTCTCCCTCCGCCTCGCAAGCTCGGCACCTCCCTCATCAGAGGGAGGTATTAAAAAGTATATCTTATATAGCTCCCTCTGACGAGGGAGCTGGCACGGCGCAAGCCGTGACTGAGGGAGAGACTACCGCAGTTGTATCTATTTATCAATGTCTTAGTAGTCGCTTCTGCCTTGGTTTCTCTCCCTCCGAGCCCTTCGGGCCCACCTCCCTCGTCAGAGGGAGGTATAAAAAACGGTATATAACACCCCACCAATATCAGGAGAATACATATGTCTAACAAATTCTGGACAAGTGAATGGAGCGGCGTATTCCGGGCGGTGGACGCGGGCAAGTGCCCGGTGCTCATAAGCGGCATCGGCGCAGCCTCCCGTGCCCACGCTGCGGCGGCACTGCGACTGGAGATGGGCTTCCCCCTCTTCGTCATATGCCCCGACGACCAGAGCGCCGAGGTCATGGCCCGTGACCTTGAAAATCTCTTGGGAGAAAGCGCCCTGCTGCTGCCCTCAAGGGACTTGAACCTCTTCGCCGCCGACTCCGTAAGCCGTGGAGAGGAGCAAAAGCGCCTCGCGGCCCTTGCCGCCCTTGCAGAGGGCACGCCCCCGGTGACAGTCTGCTCCGTGGCCGCCCTGTGCCAGCGCACCATGCCCTCCCACACCCTCCTCGAGGCCTCCGTCACCATAAATGACGGGGAGGACATTTCCATGGAAGAGGTGGAAAAGGCTCTCATACGCTGCGGCTATGTCCACCGCGTGCAGGTGGAAGCCCCCGGCCAGTACTCCCGCCGCGGCGGCATACTGGACTTTTACTCCCCCGCCTACCTTAACCCCGTGCGCATGGAGTTCTGGGGAGACAGTATCGACTCCATGGGCCTTTTTGACCTCCAAAGCCAGCGCCGGGTAGAGAATATGGACCATTGCCGCATTCTCCCCTCCGCCGAGACTCTGCCCAGCCTTTATGAAGGGGGCATAAGCGCTCTGGCTGACGAGCTGAGCAAAGCATCCCTCAGCGCGCAGCGCAGCAAGAAGACGGAAATGGGCCTTCTCAGCCAGACTCTCCGCCGGGATGCGGAGCATCTCCGTGAAATGGGAAGCCTGGCCGCGGCGGACAGATACATGGGGATTATATACCCCGAGTATTCATCGGCCATGGACTACATACCCATGGACGCCCTTGTATTTATCTCTGAGCCCACTCGCTGCGCCCGCCTGAGCGAGGATCAGCTAAAGCTGCTGAGTGCCGACCTTGAGTCCCTGCTCCAAAGCGGCAGCCTCATGGGCAAAGCCGCGGATTTCCGCCGTGGCTGGGCCGAATGCGGGGAAAAGCTGCTGGAACAGCCTGTGGTCATGGGCGAAAACTTCACCACAGGTCGAATTTTCCCCGAGCCGGGGGCAATCGTAGGCGTAACTGCAAAGCAGCTGCCCTCCTACGGCGGCAGCCTTGAAACCGCCTGCGAGGACGTGAAGCACTACCTAAGCCGCAACTTTGCCGTTGTGGTGCTGGCATCCGACCAGCGCAGGGCAGGCTCTCTGCGTACATTCTTTGCTGACAGAAATATTACATCTCGTATTATCCCCAATATCTCCGCCGAGATAAAAAACGGGGAGTGCGTGGTGGCCGTGGGCGCTCTCTCCGGAGGCTTTGAGTACCCGGGTTCCGGCCTTGCGGTGCTCACCGATGCCCAGATACTCCAGCCCGGTTTCCGCAAGGGCCGCCGCAAAAAGTCCGCAGCGGACTCCAAGCGCAGGAAGCTGGACTCCTACGCGGACCTCAGCGTGGGCGACCTTGTTGTTCACGAATACCACGGCATCGGCCGCTTCAACGGCATAGTAAAGATGAAGGTGGACGGGGTAGAGAAGGACTATGTGAAGATAGCCTACGCCGGCACCGACAGCCTCTATGTGCCCGCCACCCAGCTGGACCTTGTGAGCAAGTATATAGGCGGCGGCGAGGACAAGGTGGTGAAGCTCAGCAAAATGGGCGGCGCCGAGTGGACGAGGGTAAAGACCCGTGCCAAAGCCGCTGCCAAGGAGATGGCCTCGGAGCTTATTCGCCTTTACGCCGAGCGACTGCGCCTCCCCGGCCACGCCTTTGCCCCCGACTCCCCCTGGCAGGAGGAGTTTGAGGACGCCTTTGGCTATCAGGAGACCGACGACCAGCTTCGCTGCATTGCCGACATAAAGCGGGATATGGAGTCCTCTACCCCCATGGACCGCCTCCTCTGCGGCGACGTGGGCTACGGCAAGACGGAGGTGGCCCTCCGCGCCGTGATGAAATGTGTGCTGGACGGCAAGCAGGCCGCCATACTTGTGCCCACCACGGTGCTGGCCCAGCAGCACTACCAGACCGCCATGCAGCGCTTTTTCGGCTACCCCATCAAAATCGAGGTGCTCAGCCGCTTCCGTACCGCCACCCAGATAAAGGCCACCAAAAAAGGCATCGCCGAGGGCAGCGTGGACATAGTCATCGGCACTCACGCCCTTTTGCAGAAGGACGTGAACTTCAAGGACCTTGGACTTCTTGTTATAGACGAGGAGCAGCGCTTCGGCGTAAGCCACAAGGAGCGGCTGAAGGAGATGAGCCGCAATGTGGACGTTCTCACCCTCTCGGCAACCCCCATCCCCCGCACCCTGAACATGGCCATGAGCGGCATTCGGGATATGTCCACCCTTGAAGAGCCCCCTCAGGACCGCCTCCCCGTGCAGACCTACGTTATGGAGCACGACTGGGGAGTTGTGGCGGATGCCATCCGCCGTGAAATTCAGCGTGGCGGACAGGTTTTCTACCTCCACAACCGTGTGGAGAGCATAGAGCGAACCGCCTCCCGGATAATGAAGCTGCTGCCCGAGGTCAGCGTGGACATAGCCCACGGCAAGATGGATCAGGAATCCATCACCCTTGCCATGGAGGGCATGACAAACGGAGAGACTCAGGTGCTGGTGTGCACCACCATT
>JAZSFJ010000089.1:0-10202 GCA_045532145.1 Oscillospiraceae bacterium | reverse complement strand
TTCCAATTTGCCAAAAGGCAAATTGGGGGTTTTTCAGCTAAATCCGTCCTTTGGACGGGATAAATCCATCCGGGATGGATGAAATCATTTCATTAATATACTTACTCCCTCTCGCTGAGCAAACTCATGAGATGTGCTCTGCCAACGGCGAGAACGGAGAGGGCTGCGCCAAGGAGATAGCATCCGGCGAATATGGCCACAGCTCCAAGCCAGGCGGCACTGCCGGTGGCGGCTCCGAGGGCGATAGAGCCCAGTATGCAGCCGAGTAGGCACAGCAGGGCCTGCTCAAGGAAGAAGGAGAGGAACACCCGGCCGCGGCCTGCGCCCAGACCCCGCAAAATGGCAAACTCCATGCGCCGGGAATTGACCATAAGCCAGCTTATTATAAAGCCCAGAACGGCAACCAGCACAAAGAGCACGGGGAAAAGCAGCTGGGAGAAGGAAATGTAGCGCCCGAGGCCACCCACAGTCTCCACAAAGGAGCGGTCATAGAGCAGTACGGTGGTGCGGTTGCTGCGAAGGGAGTCCACCCGGGTGAAGCTCTTCTGGTGGAGATAATCCCGGAGCTCGTCCAGACGGGAGGCGTCAGAGAGGGTGAAAACGCAGGTGGAAAAGCGGGAGTTGAAGTAGAAATACTGATCTCTGTCCAGATAGCTGTGGAACTGGATATTCACACGCTGGCCGCCGGGCAGCAGATCCTCTTCCCCTGTTATCCAGCTCTCGTCGCACCAAAGGGTGAGGGGAGCGTAGATGTTGGCGTCCTCCCCGGCTTGGGTGAAAGTGCCCACGATAAGAATGTCACGCCAGGATGTCCATATGTCGCTGTCTATGAAATAGCGGAAACAAATCTGCTTTGTGTCACCCAGTTTCAGGTCAAATCGCTCCATGACGGACTGAGGCACAAGGCAGGGGATGGGGTCGGGCTCCGTCCTTTCGGCCTGCAAAAGTACTCCGGAGCGGAAAAAGTCAGTCAGCTCCAGCGCGGAGACACAGGCCTCGGGGTCAGAGAGAAAACTCTCGTCCCAGCCGGGGAGCCACTCCAGCTCGGGAGTGCCGGAATAGATGAACTCGGGAGCGGCCTCAAAGCCGTTGAGAGCCACTATCTCCGGCTGCCGGCTTATCCATCCCTGGCGGGCCTCCTCGGCAAAGGAGCCGGTGCCAAAGTCGGGCATATCTATGGGGAACCAGTAGTTGAAGCCAAGAGAGACGCTTATATCCTCCAGCATACCGCTTTTCCAGAGAGTGCGGGCATGCTCGGGGGGTATTACTATATCTGTGCTGCGCCGTCCGTTGGTGCTGACGGCCCGTCCCGAAATCTCCGCATCCCGGTAAAGAGCGTCCATCTGCTCACCCCAGCCGGCGGAGGCGGAGGCCAGAATACCCAGAAGCAGGCTTAGCACCAGAGCCGCCGCAGGCACAACGCCGCTGCGCCAGCCGCCGCGGCGGGCGGAGAGCATGGCGAAACGAAGTGGGCCGCGACCTACGAGAGAGGTGCCGCCCTTGGGCACTCTTACGGAGAGCTTACCCTTTTTGGGGGCGGACTGCCTGCGGGCGAGGCGGAGAAATACCCAGCAGAAAATAAGGCTGAGCAGGAATACAAAGAAAAAGGCGGCAACGGCGGGCCAGAGGGGAGTTTCCCCAAGTCCTGCGGCCTCCCGCATCACGCCCACGGCGGACTCGCTATATCGGCTGTCCACGGCATACAGCTCGCTGGCGGCGGAGAAGGCAAGCTCTATGATTTTGCCGAGAGCCATGCCTCCCAGCCATGCGCCTATTGCGGAGGCGATGCCGGAGATAAGCACAGCGCCGGAGAGAAGCCAGAGGCTTATTTTCCCTTTGGGTGTTCCCAGAGATACAAGAACATTCACGGTCTCCCTCTGTCTGCCCACAAAGAGATAGGCAAAGAGGAATACTACCGCAAGAGCTCCCAAGGCGGAGGCCAGAGTAACCGCCGTGGCGGTGGAGAGCATAGTCTCAAGAGGCTGCGCGGCTCCGGAGTAGCCCTGGTCGAAGAGGGTCACACGAACGCCCTCGGGGCAGAGAGCCTCAATAGCCTCGGCGGCCTCTCTTGCGGAGGCGTTGTCGAGGACAGCCCGGCCAAGCTGATAGCCGTAAAAGTCGCCGCCGAAAGCCCCTTCGGCATCGGAGACCCACACATAGCCGTAGTAGTCCTCCGGCATGGTGCTTATGCCCACCACCTCAAGGGAGCGGGAAGCTCCGTTTTCCGATACGTCGAAGCGGTCCTCGGGGTCAGAGTCGAAGTAATTGACATTGATGCTGTCCCCAAGGCTCAGACCCATCTGGCGGGCAATGTCCCCGCTTACAAGGCAGACGCCCTTCTCACCGGGGAAAGGGAAGCGGCCTTCGCTGAGGCGGAAAATATCCTGCTGAAAAGCCTCGAGGGAGGCGATGTCCCCAGAGGCCTCCACCGTGGCGTAGTTGTTTGCCCGGGCGTAGTAGTCGGCGTATTCGTGGAAGATGGGAGCGGGCTCCGAGTCCTTGGTGTCCTGATAAGGTAAAGTCTCGCAGCCCTCATAAAACTCCGTGATGGCGAAGCGCTTGTGGTTGGAATTGCTTTCAACAAACTGGCCGTGGAGGGTGTAGCGCCGGCCCTTTTCCGGCTTGAATTCAAAGCCGTTAAAGTCGATGATAAGAGCTTTGGCCCCCTCCAGATCACGGGCGTAGAACACCTCGTTGGTGATGGCGGTGTAACCGTCCGGGACCTCTCCAAAGTAGCTGTAGTGCCTGAAGAGGGTGTTGGTTTCGGGGTCGTGGAAAAATCTTATATCATAGATGAAGTCGAAAAGCAGGGTGGAGACCAACTTTTCCTCTCCATCCATGACACAGCGGAAACCGATATTCTCAAGAAGTATGTAGCTTTCCGGAAGCTCCCATTCCTCCCAAAACATGATTTCTCCGCTGATGGGATCGGAGCTCCATATGGAAAGGCCTTCGTCACTGTTATGGTCATGCATATTGTTGTGCATGTAGAAAGGCAGGATGCCGGTATCAAATTCCTTGGTGCGGATTCTGGCTTCCCAGTTTGTGTCGCTTATGGCGGCGAAGGTTTCGGGTAGTTCATCCTCGCTGTGATCGAGCTGAGCGAAGCGCTTCATCACCGCGAACTGGGTGAATTCTATAACGGCATGGTCGGAAAAGGCAGTTTCCCCCATGCGCTCGAAGCCCTCTATGTAAGCAAGGCTGCTGTCCCTGGCCTCCCAGAGCTCCACGCCGGGTATGGCGGCAATGGCCTCATGGTCAAGGGCGGCGAAGGCTTCCCGGGCAAAGCTGTCCGAGGCGTTCTCGTCCGGGTAGTCCGCACCCATGTATTCCACAAGGGCAATGGAGGTGTAGCTCCCGTCAAGCTCCGTTAATTGTGCGGAGCAGTAGGCCCACATGCCCGCGCCAAGGGTGAGGGAGAGGCACATGAGCAGTATAAGCGCCGTAAAAAGCGCCGCTCTCCCCTTAGCTCGCAGCGTGGATAAAATTCCGTTTCGTAGTATCATATAATCATTCCTTTTAAAGGCTCCCTTGTGCAAAGGGAGCTGTCATTTGCGGGAGCAAATGACTGAGGGATTGTTTTCAAATCCGGGTAGGGCGCTCTTGGCCTAACCCAGCCGTTTATTGTTTGTGGCGCGCCGAGTCGACGCGCCCTACGATGGTGCATACTACGCAGCCTCCGTAGGGGCGACCTGTGGTCGCCCGTCAGATAATATGCCTGAGTTGAATGATGCTTCCGTCGAGGACAGCGTCCTCGACGTCCCTATTCTTTCACCGCGCCGTCACGCAGCTCCAGCACATGGTCCGCCTTGGCGGCCAGGGCCATGTCGTGGGTGACGATTATCACGCAGTATCCCTCCTCGTGGGCCAGACGGCAAAGGAGGGAGGCAATGTTTTCGCTGTTGGCGGTGTCCAGGTTTCCGGTGGGCTCGTCTGCAAGGAGTATACCCGTATCCATGCCCAGAGCCCGGGCGATGGCAACGCGCTGCTGTTCACCGCCGGAGAGCATGGTGGGATAGCGGTCAAGGGCGCTTTCCGGCAGACCAACTCTGGCGATAAGCTCCGCTGCCCTTGCCTTGGCCTCCTTTGTTTTCATACCCCTGAGCTCCATGGGATACATCACGTTTTCCGCCACGGTGAGAAGGGGGAAGAGGCGGAAGGACTGGTATATGACGGCCACCTTCTCCCGGCGGTAGCGCTCCAGACTCAGCTCTGCCGTGGACACCCCATCGCAGATTACCTCGCCTCCTGTGGGCAGGTCCAGTCCCGCCATAAGGGAGAGCAGGGTGGTTTTGCCGCTGCCGCTTCGGCCCACTATGGCGTGGACCTTTCCGGACTGGAAGCTGTGGCTGATGCCCTTGAGGGCCTCCACCTTCTGGTATTGGGTCTGATATGTATAGCGCACATCGCGCAGCTCAAGTATGGCCATGGTCATCCCTCCGAAATACAGGTTAATTTATCGATTTAATTGATTATAGCATATACCTTCCATAAAGGGAAAGGTCAAGATAAAAATTTACAAAACAGTAAAAATGTAGCTTGTGTTAAGAGGGGCGTGGAAAAGAGCCGAAAAACAATTCTGGCTGCAGGGGGCGGGCACTGACCGGCCCTTGCCCTTTTGAGCGCCGTCTTGTATTGTCCGCGGGCGGGCCAGTGTCCCATCCCTGCAAAACGATGGGAAAGTGTATTGCCCCAAGGCCGCTGCTGATTATATGTCCTTCGCCGCCGGGATGTGGGGGGACAGGATGAAAAATTATAATTTCCCATTGCTGACATATAATATAATGACATTATATAGCCGTCTTATTGCGAAATCAACATCTGAACAAGTTCATTTTTGTGCAAATTAATAAGAACGCGTTTCTATTTTTACGGAAAACCAGGTGTAAATGTAGGTAAAATGCACAAAGGAAAAGCACAAATGTGCCGCTTTTAACAAAGTTTGCGAAGCCCTCTTGCATTTTAAAAAGTGTTGGTTATATAATTCACAATAGCGGAATTTCTGATTTTACAGAATTAGTTTAAATCAAGGTGCGAAAGCACTTGGAGGTGCAAATAAAAATGTATGTGGAATCCATAGTGTCCATATCCGAGACCGAGGAGCGCGTGCGCCGCATGAAGGCGGAGGCCGCAGCCGCTGCCAAGAAGAGCGTTGCTGACGCAAAAGCTCAGGGCGAAGCTATGGTGGCCGAGGCCACCAAAAAGGCCGAGACCGAGATTGCGGAAATGGGCCGGGCCGCCGATGCGGAAGCAGTGGCCTCTGCAAAGAGCCTTGCTGACAGCGGCGAGACCAAAAAGGCCGTCATGCGCGCCCGTGCCGACAAGCGCATGGCCGAGGCTGTGGCACTGATAGTTGAAAGGATAGTGAAAGGCTGATGGCAATAGTCAGAATGCAGAAGCTCCATCTGCTTGCTGCCCGTTCCCAGAGGGAAGAGATAATGAGCGCTCTTATGCTTCTGGGCTGTGCCGAGGTAAAGGAGCAGAGCGCATTGCTTTCCGACGAAAGGCTTGCGGGCCTTATAAGCCGGGAGAAAAGCGATCTTGCCGCTCTGCGCCAGGACAAGGCACTTTTCGGCGACGCGGTGAAGCTGCTGGACAAATATGCCCCCGACCCGCCCCCTCTGCTCTCAGCCAAGCCCATCGTAAAGGAGTCCGACTTCCTTGACGATGAGAGATTTGCCGAGAGCCGGGAGATAGCGCAGAAGATAGTAGAGCTGGATGAATCCATCCGCAACCACTATCTTGAGGAGGCAAACTGCAGCACTCTTATCGAGGTGCTGCGCCCCTGGAAAAATTTCAGCGTTCCTCTGGATTACAGCGGAACCCAGAACGTGGGCATGAAGCTGGGCACCATCCCCATGGTCTCCGACTTTGAGGGTCTGAGAGCCGAGCTTCAGGACAAAACCCCTGAAACCGAACTCACGGAGGTAAGCTGCGACGAGCACACCCGCTTCCTGTGTCTGTTCTACTACAGGCCCATGGAAGCCGAGGTCATGGAGATAATGCACTCCTATGGCTTTGCGGTGCCGCCCTTCGGTGCTGTGGAGGGCATGGCGGCAGACAAGCTCCGGGAGAGCAAAGAAAAGCTCAGGGAGATACGCCTGGCCCGTTCTCTGGATGAGACCCATCTGGTGTCCCTGGCAGAGGACCGCCAGCGCCTCAAGGAGGCCTATGACCGTGCCTCCACCCGTGAGGGCAAGGCAGAGGCCATAGAAAACCTTGTGGGCACTTCCTCCACCGTCTGTCTGGACGCATGGATAACGGAGCCTGACAGGGAGAGGATCATCCTGACCCTTGAAAAGTTCGACTGCGCTTATATGTTCGACGATCCCACCGAGGAGGAATACCCCCAGGTCCCCGTAAAGCTGAAGAACAATTTCTTCACTCAGGGTCTGAACATGGTAACCAATATGTATTCCCTGCCTCAGTACGGCACCGTGGACCCCAACCCCCTGATGGCCCCCGTCTTTATACTGTTCTACGGTATAATGATGGCGGACATGGGCTACGGTCTGCTTATGGTGCTGGCGGCGGTGATAGCCATGAAGAAGATGCGTCCCAAAGAGGGTATGCTCCACTTCTGCAACCTTCTCTTCTGGGGCGGTATATCCACCTTCATCATGGGCGCTCTCACCGGCGGCTTCTTTGCCGATGCTCCCTATCAGCTGGTGCACATGCTCAAGCCCGAGAGCACCTGGGAGGGCCTGCCCTATCTCTTCAGCCCCCTGAACGACACCATTCTGGTGCTGGGCGGCTCCATAGCTCTGGGCTTTATCCACCTGAACACCGGTCTTGTGATTGGCTTTGTTCAGAAGGTGAAGGGCGGCGATCTGCTGGGCGGCATCTTCTATGAAGTGGCCCTCTGGATCATCTTCCTTGGCGCAGGCATCATGGTGCTGGGCTCTATGGTCCTGGGCGTGGCCGCTGTGAAAACTCTGGGTATTGTGGTGCTCATCCTGGGCGCTGTGATGCTCTTCTACGGCGGTACCAGAGGCAAAAAGGGCTTTGGCAAGGTGACTTCCCTCTTCGGCACTTTGTATAACGAGCTCACCGGCTGGTTCGGCGACCTGCTGAGCTACTCCCGTATCATGGCTCTGATGCTGGCAGGCAGCGTTATCGGTCAGGTTTTCAACACCATCGCCGCCATGTTCGGCAATATAATACTGTTTATAATCGTGTTCATAATAGGCCATGTCCTGAACTTTGGCCTGAACCTTCTGGGCTGCTACGTCCACGACCTTCGTCTCCAGTGCCTTGAGTACTTCGGCAAGTTCTACACAGACGGCGGCAGACCCTTCAAACCCCTGAAAATCAATTCCAAATATGTTGAAGTAAGTAAATAAGGAGGACAAATAAAAATGGAATTCATCACTGCTCTTATGAACGGTCAGTATACCGGCCTTGCAATAGGCCTTCTCGGCGCAGGTCTCGCTGCCTGCCTTGCAGGTGCAGGCTCCGCACGCGGTACCGGCGTTGCCGGTGAAGCAGGCGCAGGTCTGCTCACTCAGGACCCCTCCAAGTTCGGTAAGGTCATGATTCTGCAGGTTATCCCCGGCACCCAGGGCCTCTACGGTCTCGTTGTCTGGTTCTTCGCCATCATGCAGATGGGCCTTCTCAACGGCGAGGCTCTGAACCTCAGCTTCATCGACGGCTGCCGCTACTTCGCAGCCTGCCTGCCCATCGCCATCGGCGGCGGTATCTCCGCTGTTGCACAGGGTAAGGTCGCAGCCGCTTCCATCAACATCCTTGCAAAGAAGCCCGAGCACTGGTCCAAGGGCATGATCCTCTGCATCACCGTTGAGTTCTACGCCATTCTCTCCCTGCTGGCATCCATGCTGATGCTCCTCAACATCTGATAAGAGATTTCTTTAAGGCGGTAAAAAAATGAACGGAATTGAAAAAATAAGCGCCCGCCTCATAAGTGACGCTCAGCTGGAGATCGACGCTGTCAAGGCCGAGGCCGAGACCCGCTGCGCCGAGATCCTCGCAGAGTATGAGGCAAAGGCCGCTCAGGTCTACTCAGAGCATATGGCCCGGGACCGCAGTGCCTGCAACCAGCGCCGTGAGCGCATGGAGGCCTCTGCCGATATGGAGCAGCGCAAAGCCACTCTGGCCTTCAAGCAGGAAATAGTGGGCGAGGCCTTCTCCCAGGCTATTGAGGCTGTGGCAAAGCTCCCCAAAGATGAGTACATCGATTTTCTGGCCCGGATGATGGCTCAGGCCGCCATGAACGGCGAGGAGGAGGTTCTCTTCTCCAAGGCCGATGCTTCCACTGTGGCAGCCGAGGCGCTGCGCCGTGCCAACGCCCTTATCAAGGCTCAGGGCGGAAGAGGCACCCTCTGCCTTGCAGAGGATACTGCAGATATACCCGGCGGCTTCATCATGCGCAGCGGTAATATCGAGGTTAACTGCGCCACCGACACTCTGGTGATGCTGCAGCGCTCCTCCCTGTCCTCTCAGGTGGCCGAGATACTCTTTTCTTGATATTAGGAGGTAAGGGATTTGTCTGACCTCAAAAAAAGCGAAAGCACCAAATATCTCTTCCTGACCGCTATGCTCCGCGCCCGTGAGGCCGGCATGATGGGCAAGGAAAAGCTGGAGCGGGCTCTGACCGCACCCAGCTTTGCCGAGGCCTGCGCCGTTGCTGCGGAATGTGGTTACCCTGACATGACGGGTATGAGCGTACGTGAGGTTGAGGATGCCCTCGCCGCCCATCGCCGCGAGGAGATAGAGGATGTGGCCCTCATAGTTCCCGACAAGGAACTGGTGGACCTCTTCCGTCTGAAATATGATTATCACTCCGCCAAGGTCATGGTGAAGTCCGACGGCGTAAGCAAGCAGCTTCTGTCCTTCGAGGGCAGAGTGGAGGCCGCTGAGTTCCTCAAGGCCTTTGCAAAGAATGAGCTTGTAATGCTTCCCGTGAGCCTCGCCGAGGCCATTGTGGACGCAAAGAGCATGCTGGCCCGCACCGGCAACCCCTGTCTTGCGGACCTTATCCTTGACAGGGCCTACTATGGGGAAATGGCGCAGCTCTCCGAGAGTCTGGAGCTGCCCTTCGCAAGGGATTATGTCCGTCTTATCATCGACAGCACCAATCTCAAGGTCCTCATTCGTTCCCGCATGGCGGGAAAGCGTCCCGAAATCGTGGGAGAGCTCCTCTTTGACGGAGGCAGCCTGCTGAAAGAGTCCATTGTGGAGGTCATCGAAAACGATGATGAGACCGTCCGCCTCTTTGCCGGCGCCGGTCTGGGCGACGCTGCGGAAAAAGGCGTTGCCGTCCTCTCCGGAGGCAGCATGACAGCCTTCGAGCTCTCTATAGACAACAGTATAAACGCATACCTCGCCGACGCTGTGCGTATAGGCTTCGGCCCCGCCGCAGTCATCAGCTATCTGGCAGCCGTTGAAAACGAGGTTATGACTCTCAGAATAATCTTGACGGGCCGCCTTATGGGCATAAGCCAGGAGGCGCTCCGGGGAAGGCTGCGTGACAGCTATGTATAAGATAGCGGTAATAGGCGGAAACGACAGCGTAATAGGCTTCAAGGCCCTTGGCCTGGACACCTTCCCGGTGGACGGAGCAGAGGGAGCAAGAAAAGCCCTCCGCCAGGCAACGAAGACACAGGAAAACGGCGATGAGTATGCCATTATCTACATTGAAGAGACCATGGCCCAGCATATCATGCCTGAGATAAGCCGTTTTCAGGAAAAACCCAGCCCTGCCATAATCCTTATTCCGGGCCGTGACGGCCCCATCGGACTGGGCCTCAGCGCCCTGAAGGAAGCAGTCGAGAAGGCTGTTGGCAGTGACATACTGGGCTAAATAGTAGGAGGAATTAGTAAATGAGCGGAAAAGTAATAAAAGTAGCGGGCCCGCTTGTTGTTGCAGAGGGACTTTCCGACGCCAACGTCAGCGACGTTGTGCGCGTAGGCCCTCAGCACCTTATAGGCGAGATCCTGAACATGACGGGAGACCGCGCAAGTATACAGGTATACGAAGAAACCACCGGCCTCGGCCCCGGCGCAGAGGTTGTAACCACCGGCGTGCCCCTCTCTGTTGAGCTTGGCCCCGGTATGCTGGAAGGCATCTATGACGGCATCCAGCGCCCCCTGACCGAGATACGCGAGCTGACGGGCCACACCATCGCCCGCGGCGTAAGTATCCCCGCCCTGAACAGAAGCAAGAAGTGGGACTTTGTCCCCAG
>JAZSFJ010000079.1:0-12182 GCA_045532145.1 Oscillospiraceae bacterium | reverse complement strand
AGGATCTGGAAGCGGGCTTCCTTGGTGATTGCGAAGGCTTCCTTAACGATCTCGTGCTTGAGACCGTCGTTCTTGAGGTCCATCTGGATGGCGGTGATGCCCTTCTTGGTACCTGCTACCTTGAAGTCCATCTCGCCGTGGAAGTCCTCAACGCCCTGAATGTCGATGAAGGTGGTGAAATCGTCGCCGTCCTGAATCAGACCGCAGGAGATACCGGCAACGGGAGCCTTAAGGGGAACACCGGCGTCCATGAGAGCCAGGGTGGTGCCGCAGATGGAGCCCTGGGAGGTGGAGCCGTTGGAGGAGAGAACTTCGCTGACTACGCGGATAGCATAGGGGAAGTCTTCAACCTCGGGAATAACAGCCTCGAGAGCCTTCTCAACGAGAGCGCCGTGGCCATACTCGCGGCGGCTGGTGCTGCGGGCGGCGCGGGCCTCACCGCAGGAGTAGGGAGGCATGTTGTAGTGATGCATGAAGCGCTTCTCTTCCTCTTCCCAGATGGTGTCCAGCTTCTGGGACATGGAAAGGGTGTTGAGAGTTGCGATGGAGAGAACCTGAGTCTGGCCGCGGGTGAAGAGACCGGAGCCGTGAACTGCGGGGATGAGACCGACTTCGCTGGCGAGGGGACGGATCTCGTTCATCTGGCGGCCGTCAACGCGCTTGCCGGCCAGCAGCCACTTCTTGACAACCTTCTTCTGGAGCTTGTAGAGAATCTCGTCCATGTACTGCATCAGGTCGGGATGCTCTTCAAGATACTTCTCCTCAACCATGGTGATCCACTCGTTGACACGCTCTTCGCGAACGTTCTTGTCGTCGGTGTCCATGCAGTATTCCATGCTCTCGAACTCGTTGGCAACCAGCTTCTCGAAGAGCTCGTCGTCGAAGGAAGCCTTGGCATACTCGAACTTGGGCTTGCCGATCTCCTCAACCATCTTGTCGATGAGGTCGAGAACGCACTGAACCTGCTCGTGAGCCTGGAGAATACCCTCGAACATAACATCATCGGGAACTTCCTTGGCCTCGGACTCGATCATAACGATCTTCTTGTGGGTTGCAGCGATGGTGGTGGTCATCAGGTTGCGCTCGCGCTCTTCCTTGGTGGGGTTGAAGAGATAGTTCTCGCCGTCCCAGCCGAGAACGATGCCGGCGATGGGGCCGTTGAAGGGAACGTCGGAGATGGAAACTGCTGCGGAAGCACCGATCATAGCGGTGATCTCGGGAGAGCAGTCGCGGTCAACGTTCAGAACGTCGCAGGAGATGATAACATCGTTGCGGAGGTCAGCGGGGAAGAGGGGACGCATGGGGCGGTCGATGAGGCGGGAAGCCAGAACTGCGGGCAGGCTGGGCTTGGCCTCGCGGCGCATGAAGGAGCCGGGAATGCGGCCAACGGCGTACATCTTCTCGTTGAAGTCAACGGAGAGGGGGAAGTAGTCAATGCCGTCCTTGGGGCGGGCGGATGCGGTGCAGGTAACGAGAACGGTGGTCTCGCCGTACTGTACCAGAACAGCGGCGTTGGTGAGCTCTGCCATCTTGCCAACCTGCATCTTCAGGGGGCGGCCGCAGAAATCGATCTCGTAGTTCTTTACGTCGAACTGCTTATGCTTGATTATCATTTGTTCAGCACTCCTTTTTTATTATTTGTGTGTGGGAGCGCCCATGGCTTTTAGCACTTGGAAACAAATCTGTTTCCTTTTTGGCTCCCTTGTGTAAAGGGAGCTGTCGCCGCCAGGCGACTGAGGGATTGTCAAAAACAATCGCACGGGTTTATTTCCAAATACTAAAATATGGGCACTCGGTATGAAATTGCTTACATTTTAAGCCTCGCCCCTTTGGGGAGAGGTGGCCCGAAGGGCCGGAGAGGGGGCCGGTTTTGTGCAGCTCAAATACTTTGCCCCTCTCAGTCAGCCGCGGGGCGGCTGACAGCTCCCCCCAGAGGTGGGAGCCAAAGAGGAATTCAGGATAAAAATTTATGGGGACAATATTAAATTGTCCCCATAAAATAAACCTTCATAACCTTCAGTAAGGGAAAACGCAAAAATAAAATTACTTGCGGATACCCAACTTTGCAATGATTGCACGATAACGCTCGATGTCAGTCTTGATGAGGTAGTCGAGCAGGCGGCGGCGCTTACCAACCATCTTGTACATGCCGAGACGGCTGTGGTCGTGGTTGGGGGGGTTCTTCAGATGCTCGGTGAGCTGCTTGATGCGCTCGGAGAGAATGGCGATCTGAACCTCGGGAGAACCAGTGTCGGTCTCGTGGGTGCGGTTAGCTTCGATAACTACGGTCTTCTGGTCTTTGGTGATCATAATAAATACATCCTTTCTTATTTTTCATACCCTGCGGCTAAGTGTTGGGGTAGAAAGGAACACCCAAAACTGAGCTCGTGGGCACAAGCTCATATACTTTACCATAATTATTTCCCCTTGTAAAGAAGTTTTTGCGGCTTTTTTGAGATTTATTCAAACTTTTTTGGCGGGATTCAAATCATATCTCCCTCTGACGAGGGAGGTGGCACGAAGTGCCGGAGGGAGAGAATGTGATGCAGTGAGGATTATTGAGGCGTTGATATGCAAATGTATAGTGCCAGTCTCTCCCTCAGTCGCCTTGCGGCGACAGCTCCCTCATCAGAGGGAGCTATAAATAAGCGGGAAACTTAGGGCAGTACTCCGCTCCCCCTGTATTTGATAATGTATATGCCAAATAATTATTGCAAAATCTGCATTTTTGGAGTATACTTTTGGCGCATATGTGCAGGAGATTATTTTCCGCAAAAATGCACACAATTTAATAAATGGAGAAACTTTCAAAGGAGAAAAACCAATGCTTAAACTCAGAAAGATACTTTCCCTCCTTCTGGCTGTGCTCATGCTTACTGCTGTACTCTGCGGCTGCGGAGACGGTAAGGACAGTCCCGCTCAGCCCGATGCCGCTCCCGGTGAAAGCGACTCCGCGGCAAAAGAGCCTGTCTACGGCGGTACGCTGACCGTGGGCATAGCCCAGGACCTGGACGACAGTCTTGACCCCCACACTATGGCGGCGGCAGGAACCAGAGAAGTCTTGTTCAATGTATTCGAGGGCCTTGTAAAGCCCGATACTGACGGTAATCTGATCCCCGCTGTTGCAAGCGAATACGTCATCGGCGAGAACGCCGACACCTTCACCTTTACCCTCCGTGAAGGCGTCAAGTTCCATGACGGTAGCGAAGTGACGGTCGGGGATGTTGTTTATTCCCTCTCCCGTGCCGCGGGCTTTGAAACCGGCACCCCCCTTATTGCCACCTTCTCCGCTGTGGAGAGCGTGGAAGCCACCGACGAAAAGACCGTTGTGGTAAAGACTAAGGAGTCCTATCTGGAGTTCCTTGCCTTCCTCAACTGCCCCATCATTCCCGAGGGCAATATCCCCGCCGAGGACGGCCTCATCGGCACCGGCCCCTTCAAGTTCGTCTCCCGCAATGCTCAGGAGGACCTTGTCCTTGAGAAGAACGAGGAATACTGGGGCGAGAAGGCCTATGTGGACAAGGTGGTATTCAAAATAATCGAAAACGGCGATACCCTTGTCATGGGTCTCAAGAGCGGAGCCATTGACCTCTGCGCCCATCTCACCAGCACCCAGATCGCCGGACTTGAGAGCGATTTCAACATTCTTGAGGGCAGCATGAACCTTGTTCAGGCTCTCTTCCTCAATAATGCCTATGAGCCTCTGCAGGACATCCGCGTCCGTCAGGCTCTCAACCACGCCGTTGACCGCCAGATGATACTGGACTTCGTCTCCGACGGCAAGGGCTTCGTCATCGGCAGCAATATGTATCCCGCCTTCGCCAAGTATTATGAGGACCTCACCGCCCTCTACCCCTATGACCCCCAGAAGGCCATGTCTCTGCTGGCAGAAGCCGGCTATGCCGATGGCTTTGACTTCGTTATAACCGTACCCTCCAACTACCCCTTCCATGTGGACACCGCTCAGGTGGTGGCCGAGCAGCTGAAGGCTGTGGGCATCAACTGCACCATAGACACCGTTGAGTGGGGCACCTGGTACGACGAGGTATACAAGGGCCGCAATTTCCACGGCACCATTCTGGGCTTCGACGCTTCCGACGCCATGACCGCCCAGAGTCTGCTGGCACGCTATGAGAGCGACCACCCCAAGAACATGAGCAACTATGTGTCCGAGCGCTACGATGAGGTCTATAACGCCGCCCTCGCCGCCACCGATGAGGCCGAGCAGATAGCCCTCTATAAGCAGGCCCAGACCATTCTGGCAGAGGATGCCAGCAATGTGTATCTCCAGGACCCCTGCGACTTCGTTGCTCTCCGCAAGGGCCTTGAGGGATATGCGTTCTATCCCATCTACGTTATGGACCTTGCCAAGGTTCACTATGTTGAATGATACAATATAAGGCTTCCCTGAAATAGGGGAGCCTTGCAAGGAAGAAGATTTAAAGCCTCCCCTCTCAGGGGAGGTGGCATTTGCGAAGCAAATGACGGAGAGGTTTTATAGCTGCAGAGTAAATTTTAATAAAAACCCCTCAGTCACGGCATACGCCGCGACAGCTCCCCTGAAATAGGGGAGCCAAAAAGGTTTTGTTTATTAAAAAGGAGGATGACTGTGCGTTACATACTGAAAAAGGCAGGTGTGCTTATAGTCACCCTCCTTATTATTTCCGCTCTGGCCTTTCTGGCCTTCGAGCTCATACCCGCAGACCCGGTGGACACCATGCTTGGCACCGATTACACCGAGGAGCGGGCCGCTGCGCTGCGTGCGGAGCTGGGCCTTGATGTGCCCCCACTTCAGCGCTATTTTGACTGGCTCGCCGGATTTTTCACCGGCGACCTTGGCATAAGCTACGGCTACCGTATGCCTGTGACCGAGCTTCTGGAGGGCAAGGTACTGAACACCGCCTGCCTCTCCGCCATAGCCTTTGTGCTTGTCGTGATAATATCCATACCCGTGGGCATCTTCCTTGCCCGCTTCAGAAACGGCATAATCGACCGCGTTTTTTCCGTAATAAACCAGATAACAATGTCCGTCCCACCCTTTTTCATAGGCATACTGTTCACCAGTATTTTCGGCCTTGGCATGAAGCTTTTTGTGGTGGGAGACTTCGTAAGTATAGATGAAAGTCCCCTGGGCTTTTTTACCTATCTCTTCTTTGCTGCTTTGGCCATCGCCCTGCCCAAGAGCGCGATGACCGTGAAGCTTCTGCGCAGCAGCATCATAAGCGAGATGGGTCAGGACTATGTCCGCACCGCCCGTTCACGGGGCAACACGGCATCCGGTATACTCTGGCGCCATGTGCTGAGAAACTCCCTGCTTCCCGTTATAACCTTTCTTGCCGTAACTCTGGCGGACATAGTGGCGGGCAGCATCATTATAGAGCAGGTTTTCACCATTCCCGGTTTGGGCCGCATGCTCATCCTCAGCATAGGCAACCGGGATCACCCTGTTGTGCTGGCTATAATAATGATGATAAGCGCCCTTGTGCTTTTCGTGAACTTCCTCGCCGACGTGGCATACCAGTATGTGGACCCCAGAATAAGGCTGAGATAAGAATCTGAAATCCCGAAGGGATACACATCTTATACCTCCCTCTGACGAGGGAGGTGGCCGAAGGCCGGAGGGAGAGAATGTGTGGCAAAAGCAGCAATTAAGACATTGATAGCCAGACGAAGTACGACAATCTCTCCCTCAGTCGCTTCGCGACAGCTCCCTCATCAGAGGGAGCTATGAAACAAGGTATTTTCTATTTCCAATAAGGAGTGCATCCATTATGAAATCTCTCCGTGAACTCTACAAAATAGGCCGAGGCCCTTCCTCTTCCCACACCATGGGACCGGACAAGGCCTGCCGCATCTTCCTCGAGGAAAACCCCGAGGCCGATTCCTTCAAGGTTATTCTCTTCGGCTCCCTTGCCCGCACGGGTCTCGGCCACTGCACCGACAAGGCCGTGCTGGACGTTCTGGGCAAAGAGCGCACGGAGCTTGTGTTCGATACCACTCCTCAGGACTTTGTCCACCCCAACACCATGGATCTCTATGCCTATAGAGAGGGCGTGGAAATTGCCAAAATGCGTGTGCTCAGTGTGGGCGGCGGCGCTATCGAGATTGAGGGCCGCTCCAGCGATGCTGCCGACGAGGTCTATCCCGAAAACTCCTTTGCGGAGATAGCCGGCTACTGCCGCAGCAACGGCATCCGCATAAGCGACTACGTGGAGCTCCATGAGGGCCCGGAGATCTGGGACTACCTCCACAAGGTCTGGAATACCATGGTTTCCGCCATCAATCAGGGACTTCGGGAGACCGGCACTCTCCACGGCGGCCTTGGGGTTGAGCGCAAGGCTCAGTATCTTTTCAATAAGCGCCATATTGACGAGTCCCACGCCACAAGAGAGGACCGCATAGTCTGCGCCTTCGCCTTTGCTGTGGCTGAGCATAATGCCGCCGGCGGCGTTATCGTCACCGCCCCCACCTGCGGAGCCTGCGGCGTAGTGCCTGCTGCCCTGCGATATATGCAGCTTGAAAAGGGCTTCACCGACGAGGAGATAGTCCGTGCTCTGGCTGTGGGTGGCATTATAGGCAATCTTGTTAAGGAAAACGCCTCCATCTCCGGTGCCGAGTGTGGCTGTCAGGCGGAGATAGGCACTGCCTGCTCCATGTGCGCCGCTGCTCTGGCGGAGCTTCACGAGATGGGCATAGGCCAGATAGAATACGCCGCCGAGGTGGCTATGGAGCACCATCTGGGCCTCACCTGCGACCCCATCAAGGGTCTTGTGCAGATACCCTGCATCGAGCGCAATGCCGTTGCCGCCATCCGTGCCATCAACGCCCTGCGCCTTGCAAACTTCCTTGCCTCCACCCGCCGCATCAGCTTCGACATGGTGGTTGAGACCATGTATGAGACCGGACGCGACCTCCACCGCCACTATCGCGAAACCAGCCAGGGCGGTTTGGCAAAGCTGTATATTTAAATAATATATAAAAACATATAAAAACCTTTTTGCCTCCCCTCTCAGGGGAGGTGTCTGCCCGCAGGGCAGACGGAGAGGTTTTGTCGACTATTTGAGTTGTAAGGTAAACATACAAAACCTCTCAGTCATGGCTGCGCCATGACAGCTCCCTGCGGCGGCAGCAAGCGGCCGCCCTACGACAGGGGAGTCTTGTAAGGAATGGTGATTTAATGCTTTCTCTTCTCTCCCGCCTTTTCATAAAGGACCGCGACAACTACAAAGACTCCGATGTGCGCACCCGCTACGGGCTTTTGTGCTCGGGACTGGGCATAGCCCTCAATATCCTGCTCTTTGCAGGCAAGTACATAGCCGGTGTTCTCAGCGGCTCTGTGGCCATCGCCGCCGACGCTGTGAACAACCTCTCCGATGCGGGAAGCTCTCTCATAAGCCTTTTCGGCTTCCGTCTGGCCTCCAAAAAGCCTGACCCGGACCATCCCTTCGGCCACGGCAGAATAGAATATCTGGCGGGTCTCGCCGTCAGCGTGCTCATAATCCTCATGGGCATTGAACTTGGCCGCACTTCCGTGGGGAAGATTATCCATCCGGAGGAAGTGAATGCCGGGCTTCTCAGCGCGGCCATACTTGTAGCCTCCATTGCCGTGAAGGTGTATATGTGGGCCTATAACCGCTCTGTGGGCAAAAAGATAAACTCCGCCACCATGGCAGCCACCGCCACGGACAGCCTTTCCGACACCATCTCCACCGCCATAGTCCTTGTGAGTATGCTCTTTTCTCACTTCTTCAATGTGAACATAGACGGCTGGGTGGGTGTGCTTGTTGCCATCTTTATTCTCCGGGCCGGATATATGGCCGCCCGGGACACCCTTTCCCCTCTGCTGGGCAAAGCCCCGGAAAAGGAGCTTGTGGAGGATATAGAGCGCATGGTACTCTCCTGCGATGTGGTCTGCGGAATCCATGACCTTATCGTCCATGACTATGGCCCGGGCCGCCTCATTGTCTCCCTCCATGCTGAGGTGGACGGCAGCGGGGACATCTATGAGCTCCACGACGCCATAGACAATCTGGAGCGGGATTTGAAGCGGGAGCTTAACTGCCTCGCCGTTGTCCACATGGACCCCATTGACCTCCGGGACGAGGTCACCGCCGGTGCAAGAGAGGCTGTCGGGGAGATGGTCCGGGGCATAGACAGCCGCATCACCATCCACGATTTCCGAATGGTCCCCGGCAAGACCCATACAAACTATATTTTCGACGCCGTGCTGCCCATGGATATGTCCATCAGCGACGAGGAGGCGGAGGAAATGATAGAAAAAGCCGTCAGGGAGCATTTCCCCAACTGCTACGGGGTCGTGAACATAGACAGAAACTTTGTGTGAGAGCAACAGCCTCGCCCCTTTGGGGAGAGGTGCCGAGCTTGCGAGGCGGAGAGGGGGGCCGTCTTTGGACAGCTCAGATGCTTGCCCCCTCTCAGTCAGCCTGACGACTGACAGCTCCCCCCCAGAGGGGGGAGCCTTGTAAGGAAAGGAGCCTATCCCATGTCAAAACGCCGGAACTGGAGTTTAATAATCGGCTGCGCCATTACCGCTTTTGTGGTGGCGCTTATTGTCATGGGCTTTTTCTGGACTCCCTATGAGCCCACGGCCATGGATGCCGCCGCCCGCAGCGACGGACCCTCTGCCCAGCACATTCTGGGCACCGATAACTTCGGCCGGGACATTTTCTCCCGTGTGCTGGAGGGCGCGGGCACTACCCTCATCATCGCCGTTTCCACCGTGGCCATCGGCCTTGCTGTGGGCATAGTGGTGGGCGCCTTCACCGGATATTTCGGTGGCTGGCTGGACGAAGTGCTCATGCGCATAAGCGATGTTATCACCGCTTTTCCCAGTGTGCTTATGGCCATGGTGCTCATAAGTCTTCTGGGCAGCGGCAAATACAATATAATAATAGCCCTCAGCATACTTTTCGTCCCCTCCTTCGCCCGTGTGGTGCGAAGCGAGTTTGCAAAGCAGAAGCAGCTGGACTATGTGCGCTCTGCCCGGCTTATGGGCGCGGGACACCTGCGCATCATGTTTGTCCATATCCTGCCCAACGTGATACCCGTACTCCTTTCCGCGGTTGCTGTAGGCTTCAACAACGCCGTCCTTGCGGAGGCCAGCATGAGCTTTCTGGGCATAGGCGTGCAGCCCCCCGACCCCAGTCTGGGCCGGATGCTCAGCGAAAGCCAGAGCTTCCTTTCCTCCGCACCCTGGTATCCTCTCTCTTCCGGCATAACCATAGTGCTGCTTATTCTGGGCTTCGGCCTGATTTCCGACGGTTTGGGAGGTAAGGGCGATGCTTGAGATAAAAAATCTTTCCGTTCAGTTCACCGGACGCAACGCCGCCGAGGCCGTCCACGGTATATCCCTTTCCATGGCAGAGGGGGAGACTCTGGGCCTTGTGGGGGAGAGCGGCAGCGGCAAGACTGTCACCGCCCTTTCCGTGGCAGGACTTCTCCGGGGAGATGTGAAAGTCTCCGGTGAGATAAACTTTATGGGCCGCGACCTTCTGAAGCTGCCCCCCAAGCAGTGGCGGCAGGTGCAGGGCAGGGAAATCGGCATGATATTCCAGGAGCCCATGACCAGCCTGAACCCCCTGATGCGGGTGGGCCCCCAGATAGAGGAGGCTCTGCGCATCCATACAGAGCTTAGCCCCCAGCGCAGACGGGAGCTTGCTATCGAGCTCATGGGCAAGGTGGGACTGCCCGACCCGGAGCTTATATACAAAAAGTACCCTCACCAGCTCTCCGGCGGCCAGCGCCAGAGGGCCATGATAGCCTCTGCGGTCATAACGGACCCCAAGCTCCTTATTGCCGACGAGCCCACCACCGCCCTTGACGTGACGGTGCAGGCCCAGATAATAGAGCTTCTGGCCAGAGTCAACCGCAATCGCGGCGTTGGCATACTCTTCATAAGCCACGACCTGAACCTTGTGCGGAAGCTCTGCTCCCGTGTGGTGGTGATGCATAAGGGCGTCATCGTGGAGAGCGGCCCCACCGAGGAGATATTCAGAAATCCTAAGGACGATTACACCAAAAAGCTCATAGCCGCCATTCCCGGGCGGAAGAAAAGGACAGACTGATGGCAGAAAAAGTTCTTGAACTTAATAATGTCTGCGTGGAATACTCCACCGGAGGTCTTATCCACCGGGGCGCAGTTCAGCAGGCGGTGAAGAATGTGAGCTTTGCTGTGGAAAAGGGCGAAATTCTCGGCCTGGTTGGAGAGAGCGGCTGCGGCAAAAGCAGCCTCAGCAAGGCCATTCTGGGCATGACGGAGTACAGCGGCGAGATAATCCACCACACGCCCCGGCCCCAGATGGTTTTTCAGGACCCCTACGGCAGTCTCAATCCCGCAAAGACCATAGGCTGGATAGTGGAGGAGCCCCTGCGCATCTACGGCAAGTATGACAAAGCCGAGCGCCGCCGCCGTGTGCTGGAAATGCTGGAGCGGGTGGGCCTCGGCGGAGACTTCTATAAGCGCTATCCCAGAGAGCTCTCCGGCGGTCAGCGCCAGAGAGTGAGCATTGCGGCTGCTCTTATCTGCCGCCCCCGCTTCCTTGTCCTCGACGAGCCTGTAAGCGCTCTGGACGTCACTATTCAGGCTCAGATACTGGAACTTTTGCGGGAACTCCATCGGGAAAAGGAGCTGAGCTACCTTTTCATCAGCCATGATCTCAATGTTATATACGAGCTCTGCGACCGCGTCCTTGTAATGAACGGCGGCGAGATAATCGAGCAGGGCACAGTGGACGAAATTTTCGATAATCCCAAAGAGGAATACACCAAAAAGCTTCTGGCAAGTATATAGAAAACCGCCGTTACTTTCCTTTTAAAGGCTCCCTTGTGTAAAGGGAGCTGTCGCCGCAAGGCGACTGAGGGATTGTGCGGTAAGGATATTATATTTTTGATATACTCAGGCAAATTCAGACAATCCCTCAGTCATTTTCCCTTCGCTTTGCTACGTGAAAATGCCAGCTCCCTTTACACAAGGGAGCCTTTAAGGGTGCGACAAAAGCCACCAACGCAAGTCCGTTTTATAGTACATCTGCCGAGTTATTATATGCACATAAAATAACTCAAAGGAGCGCGGACATATGAAAGGCTACTACACTCAGGCAGGCTATTGGGGATACTACGAGGGCAGCTATATGCTCTTCGCCAGCGAGGAAGATTTCCGGGATTTCATTGAGGATTGACAAAGGCTCTTGCCCGTGCTATTATTGCGGAGCAATTGAATACGGCAGGTTTCCACGACCCTGCCCGCGGCTTAAGTCTGCGAACAAAAAATGGAGCCGGGCGGGCTTTGCCGCCATTAAGAAAGTGCTTAAACCTCCGTTTTTTGTTATCAAAAAATGGAGGTTTTGTTTTAACCTTTCAGGTTAAACAAAAGTGATTTTAATGTGTAGGGGGCCTTGCCCCCTACACACGCCCCCGCTGCTCAGATGTCCAAAGCAGAATCAAGGGGTAGAAGTACTGCAACCTCCATTTTTGTAAAAAATGGAGGTATCATTATGAAAAACAAAAATTCTGTGCGCCGTCTGGCCTTTTCCGCCCTTGTGGCGGCTGTGTACGCAGCCCTTACCATGGCTTTGGGCTTCATGAGCTACAACTACATACAGTTTCGCGTGGCGGAGGCTTTGTGCGTGCTGCCCTTTTTCTTCCCCTTTACCACATGGGGACTTTTTATCGGCTGTGTCATAGCAAATCTCCTCAGCCCCGCAGGGCCTCTGGACGTGGTTTTTGGCTCTCTCGCCACCCTTTTGTGCTGCCTTTTCGCCGCATATCTGGGCAGAAGCGGAAAAAACGGCCTGTGGCGCAGGCTGCTTTGCTGCCTTGGCCCTGTGGTTTCTAACGGTCTTATCGTGGGCGCGGTGCTGGCTTTCACCATAGCTGAGCCCGGAGTGAGCTTCGGCGCGGCCTTTGCCCTCTTCGGAGCTCAGGTGGCCTTCGGCGAGGCTGTGGTCATGCTCACTCTCGGCCTTGTGCTCATGCGCAGCCTGCCCCGGATGAAGCTTTTCGCAATGCTGCGGGAGAAGCTATAGGCGGCAGATATTTGGCACCTTTAAAGGCTCACTTGTGTCGGGGCGTTAAGAGAACATGCCGGTGGCATGTTTTTAGCCTCCGACCAAGTCGGAGGCCAAGCGGGCTTAGGAAGACAATTAGGAAAACCAACTCCTTGG
>JAZSFJ010000065.1:0-14167 GCA_045532145.1 Oscillospiraceae bacterium | reverse complement strand
TGCCGTCTGCGTCTGGACCTCCGCGTGCTTCGCAAAAAGTCCGGCGGCTTCTTCGGCAGCGGCGAGAGCACCGGCAGTGTGGGCGTTGTCACCATCAATATGCCCCGCATCGCCTACCAGTCTGCCAATGAGGCTGAGTTCATGGCCCGCCTTGACAAGCTAATGGACATCTCCGCCCGCTCTTTGAAGATGAAGCGCGATGTTATCACCCGCTTCCTTAATGACGGCCTTTATCCCTACACCAAGCACTATCTGGGCACCTTCAATAACCACTTCTCCACCATCGGCCTTGTGGGCATGAATGAAGCCGCCCTCAACGCCTGCTGGATAGGTAAGGATATGACCCACACCGAGGCTCAGGAGTTCAGTAAGCGCGTCCTCAATCATATGCGCGAGAAGCTCAGTGACTATCAGGAGCGCTACGGCGACCTCTATAACCTTGAGGCCACCCCTGCTGAGAGCACCTCCTTCCGCCTTGCCAAGCACGATAAGTCCGACTTCCCCAACATCATCACCGCTTCCGAGGGCGCAACTCCTTACTACACCAATTCCTCCCATCTGCCCGTGGGCTACACCGAGGACATCTTCACCGCTCTGGACGTTCAGGACGAGCTCCAGACCCTCTATACCTCCGGCACCGTGTTCCACGCCTTCCTGGGAGAGAAGCTGCCCACCTGGCAGTCCGCTGCCGCTCTGGTGCGGAAGATTGCCGAGAACTACCGCCTGCCTTACTATACTCTCAGCCCCACCTACTCCGTCTGCCGTGAGCATGGCTATCTCGAGGGCGAGCAGTTTGTTTGCCCCCACTGCGGCGAGAAGGCCGAGGTATATAGCCGCATAACCGGCTACTATCGCCCCGTCCAGAACTGGAACGACGGTAAGGCTCAGGAGTATCGCCAGCGCAAGACCTATGATATAGCCGGCAGCGTTTTCAAGGGCAAGGAAGTGGACTTTGTGGCAGAGGCTGCCGCTCCTCTGAAGGCCTACGCCGAGGGCACCATGCTCTTCACCACCAAGACCTGCCCCAACTGCCGCATAGCCGCCACCTTGCTTGACAAGGCAGAGGTGGGCTATGAGAAGCTTCTGGCAGAGGAAAATGCCGATGCCTGCGCTGCCTTTGGCATAAATCAGGCCCCCACCCTCATCGTCAGCGATGGCGAGAGCTTCAAAAAGTATGCCGGCGTCTCGGATATCCGTGGATATCTCAGAAGCATCGGTGCATAATAGATAATAACAAATCAATAATAGCCCCCTCTGCCGTAGGGCGCGTCGCCCCCGGCGCGCCGTAGGGGCTGTCACCGTAGGTGACTGGGGGAGAGAACTCTCTCCCAACCTCACCGCAGCGCGGAGTCACCTCCCTCATCAGAGGGAGGTTTTCGCAATTTATTCACGGAGGAAACACTATGTACGACATTATTATCATCGGCGCGGGCCCTGCGGGCCTTACCGCTGCAATATATGCCCGGAGAGCGGGCAAAAGCTGCCTCGTAATCGAACGGGGAGCCTTCGGAGGCCAGATAAGCCTTTCCCCCAAGCTTGAAAACTATCCCGGCTTCACTGAGATAAGCGGAGCGGAATTTTCCGACCGCCTTGTGGAACAGGCTCTGAATCTGGGGGCAGAGGTGGAGCTGGACGAGGTCACCGCCATCGGCGAAAAAGACGGGCTCAAAACCGTCACTACCCTCTCCGGGGAGTTCGAGGCCAGATCCCTCATTATCGCTGCCGGAGCGAAGCATCGCCGTCTGGGCCTTGAGCGTGAGGAAGAGCTCACCGGCATGGGTGTCAGCTACTGCGCCGTGTGCGACGGAGCCTTTTTCAAGGGCCTTACCGTGGCTGTGGTGGGCGGCGGAAGCAGCGCCTTGCAGGACGCAATAATGCTCTCCGACGGCTGCGAAAAGGTATATCTTATCTACCGCAGCACCCTCCGCGGCGAAAAGCAGCTTGTGGATACCCTCCGCAAGCGGGAAAATGTGGAGTTTGTCCCCGGCGGCGTGGTGAGCGCTCTGGAGGGCGACATGGAGCTTGAGGGCATAAAGGTCTCCACCCCCGAGGGGGAGCGGGAGATTGCTCTGCAGGGCCTTTTCGTGGCTGTAGGCTATGCCCCCGACAATGGCCCCTTCGCCCCTCTCATAGAGCTGGACGAGGGCGGCTATGCTGCCTCCGGTGAGAACTGCCTGAGCCGCACTCCCGGCGTTTATGTGGCAGGTGACTGCCGAAGCAAGGCCGTGCGACAGGTTACCACTGCCGTGGGAGACGGAGCTGTTGCAGCTCTGGCCGCCTGTCACTATATAGACAGTCTGTAAAAATGGCTGCTGCAAAGAATCTGAAAAAACTGAATGTGTCCGCCCTCTGTCTGGCTCTGTGTGTGGTGCTGCCTCTTGTTTTCCACCTCATCCCAGAGGGGGGCAGCCTTTTCAGTCCCATGCACATCCCGGTGCTTATCTGCGGCCTTAGCTGCGGGCCCCTGTGGGGTCTTGCCTGCGGAATACTGGGCCCTGTGCTCAGCTCCTTTATCTCCGGTATGCCCAATGCGGCCTATCTTCCGCCTATGCTGGTGGAGCTGGCGGCATACGGCATCATCACCGGGAGCATGATGCATTTTATCCGCACAGGAAGGCTCTATGTTGACCTGTACATAAGCCTTGGTACGGCTATGCTTTTGGGCCGTGTGCTGGCAGGCCTTGCCCGTGGATTTATTTTTGCCCGCGGAGCTTTCACTGTGGGAATGTGGGCTGCAAGCTATTTCACAGGCTCTCTTCCGGGTGTTGTTGCCCATCTCATCATAGTGCCGGTCCTTTATTCTGCCCTTATGAAAGCCAGACTCATTGACAGGAGATACCCATGAAGAATATAGATATAAACTCTTTCTCCGGGCGTTATGAGGTCAGGAGGCTGAAAGCCCAAGACGCCGGGGCGGTGCTGGAGCTTATGGAGGAAAATCCACAATACTATGAGTATTGCGGAAAGACCTACAGCATAGAGGAGATTCGCCGGGATATGGAGCTGCTGCCTCCCGGAAAAAAACCTGAGGAAAAATATTATCTGGGATTTTTTGAACATGGACTTTTGGTGGCCGTCATGGACTTTATAGACGGCTACCCCGACGAGGAAACGGCCTATATAGGCTTTTTTATGCTCACTCGGTGCTATCAGGGCAAAAAAATAGCCACCGCAATGGTGGAGCGCATCTGCCTTTACTGCCAGGAGCTTGGCTATAAGCGAGTGATGCTGGGCTATGAAAAGAATAATCCCCAGTCATCCGGATTTTGGAAGAGCAATTATTTTGTTCCCCTGCGGGAAGTGGAGCAGGAGGGAAGCATCATAGTTGTGGCCGGCCGCAGCCTTGAAAAAGCTCCTGAGCCTGACTTTGCTGACTACCTTCTTGCCCAGAGTAAGGCCCACCCCTCTTTTGGACCCCGGGATGCCCTCAAGATGTGCTATCAGGCGGCCTTCGGCTCTGAACACGGCACTGCAGACCCTGTGAGGGCGGGAAAGTACCTACGCGACGAGCTTAAATCCCTTGAGGGAGGCCCAAGCCGCTCCTTGTATGAGCCCATTTCTCCCTCTCTCTGCCGGGTGGACCTCCGGGCCTGGAAGGCCAGAGGACTTGGCTGGCGCTGGCTTTATAATATCTTTGCCGCCGCTGAGGGTGACGGGGATATGGATGTAAAGCTCTCCGCTGTGGCTGCCCTCGCCCGTGATGGAAAACTGCCCTTTGGCATCGAGGCCTGGGAAAAAGAGCTTGCTCTATGGCAGGGCGGCCCTGTGAGCCACAGCGAAGCCTACCGGGAAAAGGAGGAGCCCGCATACCGTATTGCTCCTATGAGATACATGGCGGCCATGCCGGTTTTGGAAGAGATGGCCAAGCGCCCGGAGGGCTGCATAGTGGTTATAGACGGCAACTCCAACGCAGGAAAAAGCAGCATGGCGGAAAGCCTCTGCCGCATTACGGGCGCGGGCGCGGTGCATACTGATGATTTTCTCCAGCCTGCCGGGCGCATGACCGTGGTGAGAAAAGGCATGCCCGGAGGCAACATAGCCTACGACATGATAAAAGAGCAGGTGCTGCCATATCTGAGAAGCGGCAAGGGCTTTTATCATAAGTTCTTTGAAAACCACCTTGTGTCCAAAAAACGCCGCTATGTGCGTTCCTCTCCCTACCGCATAGTGGAGGGAAGCTTCTCCCAGCACCCCTATTTCGGGGACTATGGGGATATAAAGGTGTTTATGTCCGTGGACAAAGCCACCCAACGCCGCCGGGTGCTTCTCCGTGACGGAGATAGGCTGGCCCCCAGCTATTTCGGCATCTGGATACCCATGGAGGACCAGTACTGCCACTATTTCAAGCTGAAAGAAAAGGCTCATATTGTTATTGAGACTTGAAAAGAAGCATTGTAAAAAAACGGGTGTCGCAAAATGCGACACCCGTTTTTGCAGACTGTCAAATAACCTGTCACTATGCGGGACGATGTGGGCATCGTCCCCTACTGTGCCCGGAAGGTGATGCTGCCGGTTTCAGCGTCCATGGCGTCCACAATGGCAAGAGACTCCAGATGATAGCCCATGCCGCGAATTGTGCGGCCGCCGCTCTGAAAGCCCTTTTCGATGGCAATACCGCAGCCCTCAACGATTGCCCCTGCGGACTCGGCAATGGATATCAGGCCCTGCAGGGCGCAGCCGTTTGCCAGAAAATCATCGATGATAAGAAGATGCTCCCCTTCATGCAGGAACTTTTTGGATACGATGACCTGGTTTTTGTTTTTGTGGGTGAAGGATTCCACTTCTGCCACATACATATCGCCGTCAATATTGATGGATTTGGACTTTTTGGCAAAAACCATGGGCACACCGAACTCTCTGGCAACAAAGGCGGCGATGGCGATGCCGGAGGCCTCAATGGTAAGAACCTTGGTGATATTTTTGTGTCCGAAGCGGCGCTTGAACTCTCGGCCGATCTCCTCCATCAGAGCTATGTCCATCTGGTGATTCAGAAAGCTGTCCACCTTCAAAACATTGCCGGGCTTCACAATGCCGTCTTTTAAGATTCTCTCTTCAAGGAAATTCATCTTTGTCTATTCTTCCTTTGCCGATATTTATTTTATCTTATTCCGTTGGTGCCTCGGGAGCGGGTTCGACGGGAGTTTCGGGAGCGGGAGCCTCGGGGGCAGGCTCGGAGGGCGCCTCCGGCTCCGGCGCGGCGCTGGGACTGTGGAAGGCGCTGTAGTCTATGCTGAGATCAGGGCCGGTAAAAGTGCCCAGAAGCTTGCTCATAGTGCGCTCATACTCCGCTGTGCCCTCCTCATAGGGCACGGGCTGATAGTCGTTCCATGTGTCGCTGCCACTGAGGCGGCAGGGGGTGAGCTCCAGAGAATCAAGGCTTATACTGCCGTCAATGTCCCGCTTCACGGCAACTCTGGCGATGGCGGAATCCTTGTCTCTGGGATTGGTGTTGCCGCCGAAGGTGAAGTTGCCCAGGGAGTAGATGATGTATCCTCCCTTATATTCCTCTGTGCGCTGGAGCACGTGGGGGTGGCAGCCGTAGATTATATGGGCGCCCGCGTCTATGGCGGCGCGGCCTACAGCCTCCTGATCATAGGTGGGGCGGTACTGGCCCTCAAGACCCCAGTGGAGTGCGGCGATAATAAGCTCGCAGCCCTCAGCCTTGAGCCTTTCCACGCCGGAGACCACCTGAGAGGCCTGGGGATAGAGCTTGGAGTAAACGCCAACTCTTATGCCGTCGGGGCGCTCATAGATGCATATTCCGTCCTCGGCGGCCCAGTATATGCCCTCTGCATCCAGAGCGGCCTGAGTGTCCAGACGACCCTGCTCAAGGAAGTCGTTTGCGTGGTTGTTGCCCAGAACCACCATGTCTATGCCGCCCTCGGAGAAGACCTTGGCATATTCCGGGTCGGACTTGAAGACGAAGGTGCCGCCATTGCTGGTCTGGGAAGTGGTGAAGCAGCCCTCCATATTGGCAATGGAGAGATAGTCATCGGCGAAATACTCCTTTGTCTTTGCAAAGGGGTAACCAAAGTCACCGCCCATGACACTTTCGTAGGAGAAGGAAGCCCCCTTGTGGTGCTGGCTGCTGCCTATGGTGCAGTCGCCCACCATGCTTATGACGAAGTATTCGGGCTCCGGTGTGGGCGTGGGCGTAGGGGTAGGAGTTGGAGTCGGTGTGGGCGTAGGGGTAGGAGTTGGAACAGGGGAGGGAGAGGGGCTCACAGCCTCGCTTAAAACATCCTGAATCTCGCCAATGACAAAACTGCCGCGGGCCAGTATAAGGGCAGCCGCGGCAAGTGTTGCGATTATCAGGATAATTATAAGAACTATTTTTGTAGCTTTCATATCCTTATCCTATAATGATTCTTTATGATTTATTCGTTGTTGCTGTATTCATAGCCTATGGTGAGATCCTGGCCGGTGAAGGTGCCGTCCAGCTTGCTGAGGACGCGCTTATATTCCTCGCTGCCCTCTTCATAGAGAACGGGGCGGTAATCGTTGCCGTTTTCCACTCCGGAGCAGGCGGCGGGGATGTGCTCACGGTCAATGACCTTGACCTCGCCATCGGGGGTCTTTTCCAGAGTGAGGCGGAGGACGAAGGTGTCGTTATCTCTGGGGTCGGTGTTGCCGCCGAAGGTCCAGTTGCCCATGGAGTAGTATATGTATTTATCCTTATAAACTTCATAGGGCTGGAGAGTGTGGGGGTGGCTGCCGTAGACAAAGTCCGCGCCCTCATCAATGCAGGCGTGGGCCAGAGTAATCTGGTCGGAGTTTACGGTGTATTTGCCCTCGTCGCCCCAGTGCATGGCGGCGATGATGAAGTCGGGCTCAAGGGCCTTGAGAGCTTCCATGCCGGCCTTCACCTGGGCGGTGGTGCCGAAGGAGAGAGCATATACGCCAACTCTGAGTCCGCTTTCGGTTTCGTAGATTGCGTATTCGTCTCTTCCGGCATATCCTATGCCGGCGGCCTCCACAGCGTCCTTGGTGTCCTGATAGCCCTCCTGACCGTAGTCAAGAACATGGTTGTTGGCAAGGGTGACGAACTCCACGCCGCCTTCCACCATGATGTTGATGTACTCGGGATCACATTTGAAGGTGAAGGTCTTGTCCGTGCGGTTATTGGAGTCGGTGAGGGAACATTCAAGGTTTGCGAAAGTCATGTCGTCATCGGCAAAGAGATGAGCGGTGAGGGAGAAGGGGTAGGCCCAGTCGCCGTTTATAACGGTGTCATAGCCCTGAGGGCCGCCCTGGAAATAGCTGGCGCAGGCCAGGGTGCAGTCGCCTATCATGTTGATGGTGAAAAATTCGCTCTCGGGTACGGGCTCGGGAGTCTCCACTATTTCGGGACTTGCGCTGGGCTCTGTGGGCTCGGCAGGCTCCGTGGGCTCGGTGGGGAGACTGGGCTCCGTGGGCAGGGAGATGGCGGGCACATCGGCGGGAGGAGCTTCCTCTGCATCCGGGCGAAGCCGTGCCGTGCCGCCGAATACTGCCAGAATCAGCACTAAAAGTATGCTGATAAGCTTAATTTCGCTTTTCTTCATATATCTTATTTCTTGGCGTTCATGCTCAGGAAGGCGTTGATGAAGCCGTCAATGTCGCCGTCCATAACGGCGCCGATGTTGCCGTTTTCAAAGCCGGTGCGGGTGTCCTTGGCAAGGGTGTAGGGCATGAAGACATAGGAGCGGATGGCGGAGCCGAAGTCTATCTTCATCTGAACGCCCTTGATGTCGGAAATCTTCTCAAGGTGCTCGCGCTCCTTGATTTCAGCGAGACGTGCCTTGAGCATGGTCATGCAGGCGTCGCGGTTCTGGAACTGGCTGCGCTCAACCTGGCAGGAGACAACGATGCCGGTGGGCTTGTGGATAGGACGGACTGCGGAGGAGGTCTTGTTGACCTTCTGGCCGCCTGCGCCGGAGGAGCGGAAGACCTGCATCTCGATGTCCTCCTCGCGGATCTCTATGTCGTTGTTGTCGTCCATCTCGGGCATTACCTCAACGGCAGCGAAGGAAGTCTGGCGGCGGCCGGAGGCGTCAAAGGGGGAGACGCGGACAAGGCGGTGAACGCCGCTCTCGCTCTTGAGGAAGCCGTAGGCATTCTCGCCCTCAATGCGGATGGTGGCACTCTTTATGCCGGCTTCTTCGCCGTCCTGCCAGTCAAGAAGGGTGTACTTGTAGCCCTGGCGCTCGGTCCAGCGGGTGTACATGCGGTAGAGCATGCTGGCCCAGTCCTGAGCCTCGGTGCCGCCTGCGCCGGGGTGGATGGAGAGTATGGCGTTGTTGGAGTCATATTCGCCGGAAAGAAGGGTCTGGAGACGGGTCTGCTCCAGCTTCTTCTCGAAATCCTCGTAGCCTGCTACAAGTTCCTCAAGCATGGAGTCGTCGTTTTCCTCGATGGCCATCTCGCAGATGGTGTAAAGGTCGTCCCAGGCGGTCTCAAGCTTGGCATAGCCTGCAATTTTGTTTTCCAGCTGCTTGGAGCGCTGCTGGTTTTTCTGGGCGGCCTTAACGTCGTTCCAGAAGCCATCCTGCTCGCTTTCCTTGCGGAGAGCTTCCAGTTCCTCGCGGCTTTCACCCAGCTTCAGAGCGGCCTCAAGGTCCTTGAGGGTGGGGTGGAGGGCATTGAGCTTTACTTTGTATTCATCAAATTCGCTCATGGTTTTCAGATTCCTTTTCTCAAATATTTTTTATATATTCATAGCATGGAAAAAGCGGCTCAACAGAGCATGGTTTTTCCTCCTTCGCATATTTTAGCCATGATATTATATACAAAAAACCCTCTCTTGTAAATAAGAAGCTGAGATTTTTATAATTAAAGTATAATAGGTGGGCATAATTGCCAAAGGAATGTGAAAAAACTTTAATAAAAAGAGCAGATTCATATCTTTAAATTTCCGCACTTAGTTGCTATAATGTAATTCGTAGGAAAATGTGTCCCGCGGCAAGGCCCGGGCAAGGAAAAATGAAATCAAATAACAATACAAAAAGAGAGGTTATTGTGCCATGCTTTCTTACGGAAGAGAACTGAAGATCTTCACCGGCAACTCCAACCCCGCCCTCGCTAAGAGCATCTGCCAGAGTCTCGGCAAGGAACTGGGAAAGAGCGATTGCAAGCATTTTGCTGACGGCGAGTGCTCTATCTCCGTATATGAGCCCGTCCGCGGAAGCGACGTTTTTATCGTGCAGTCCACCTGCAAGCCCGTTAACGACAATCTTATGGAACTGCTGGTCATGATCGATGCCATGAAGCGCGCCAGCGCAGGCCGCATCACCGCAGTTGTCCCCTATTTCGGCTACGCCCGTCAGGACCGCAAGGCCAAGAGCCGCGATCCCATCTCCGCAAAGCTGGTTGCCAACATGATCACCGCCGCCGGCGCTGACCGTGTTCTCACCATGGATCTCCACGCAAACCAGATCCAGGGCTTCTTCGATATCCCCGTGGATAACCTCATGGGTGCACCCCTCTTCGCCAACTATTTCGTCAGCCGCTTCGGCAAGGGCAATGAGGACGTTATGGTTGTCTCTCCCGACGTTGGCTCTGTTGCCCGCGTCCGCGCTTTCGCCCACAAGATCGAGATGCAGATGGCTATCGTTGACAAGCGCCGTGAGAAGGCCAACGTCTCCGAGGTCATGAACATCATCGGTAATGTTGAGGGCAAGACTGTTATCCTTCTGGACGACATGGTTGATACCGCCGGTTCTCTCTGCGGCGCTGCCAAGGCTCTCATGGAAATCGGCCACGCCAAGGAGATTTATGCCTGCGCATCCCACGGCGTTCTCTCCGGCCCCGCTATCGAGCGCATTCAGAACAGCTGCATCAAGGAGCTCCTCCTTCTCGATACCATTCCCTATCCCGAGAACGCTCCCAAGTGCGACAAGATCCACTACCTCCCCGTGGGCCCCGTATTCGCCGAGGCCATTGAGCGCATCCACGAGGAGACCAGCATAGCCTCCCTCTTCGATTGATATAATATTAAAAAACACAAAAGGCGGTTTTCTTTTTGAAAACCGCCTTTTTGATGAAATGTTTGAATATCGCAAAATTATACCCTTTTATATCTCCCTCTGACGAGGGAGGCGCCCGAAGGGCGGAGGGAGAGAATATGAGGCAGCAGATGCTATTAAGACATTAATAGATAAACCCATTGCGGTAATCTCTCCCTCAGTCTCGCTTGCGCGAGCCAGCTCCCTCGTCAGAGGGAGCTATATAATGTATTTCACAGGTGAAACAAAATGCTTAACTTTCTTAAAAAATCCTCCGGCCCGGTGGGCTGGATAGTGGTGTTTCTGGGAAACCCCGGAAGCAAATATACCGGCACTCGCCACAATGTGGGTTTTATGACCGCCGATAAGTGCGAGAAGGCCACCGGCGCAAAAATAAACCGCTCCCGCTTCAAGGCTCTTACGGACATCGTAAAGGTGAACGGGGAAGGGGTTCTGCTTATGAAGCCCCAGACCTATATGAACCTGAGCGGCGACGCCGTAGCAGAAGCCGCCCGCTTCTATAAAGTGCCTGTGGAGAGGGTGATCGTCATCTCCGACGATGTGAGCCTGCCGGTGGGCAAACTGCGCATACGTGGCAAGGGCTCTGCAGGCGGCCACAACGGCCTTAAGAGCATCATAGCCCGTCTGGGCTCCGACGGCTTCCCCAGGGTGAAAATGGGTGTGGGTGCACCTCCCCATCCTGACTACGACATGGCGGACTGGGTGCTGGGCTCCTTCAAAAATCAGGATGCGGTGGATATGGACGCTGCAGCTGAGCGTGCCTGGGAGGCTGTGGAGTGCATCATCCGGGAGGGCGTGGAGAAGGCTCAGAGCCGCTTCAACTGAGCCCCGGGGCCAAAACTCAAAATTCTACAGATTCTTACAACAATTTTACTAAATTTCTTCAAAAGCGGGCTTGTTATTTTCCCGCTTTTGTCATATATTTATATATAGCCTCAATATATCTCGGGCTTCGAAAGGAGACGTGGCAATGAAGAAAAAGTGTGTAGCCATGCTTCTGGCAGGCGGCCAGGGTTCCAGACTCTACGCCCTCACCAGAAATGTGGCAAAGCCCAATATGCCCTTTGGCGGAAAATACCGCATTATAGACTTCCCTCTTTCCAACTGCGCTAACTCCGGCATTGACACCGTCGGTGTCCTCACCCAGTACCGTCCCCTCCAGCTGAACGCTTATGTAGGTAACGGCGCTGCATGGGATCTGGACTCCAATGGCGGCGGCGTTTATATCCTGCCCCCTTACCAGACCTCCGGCGAGCAGGGCAGCTGGTTCCGCGGCACCGCAAACGCCATCTACCAGAACATAGGCTTCCTTGATATGTATGATCCCGAGTATGTTCTCATTCTCTCCGGCGACCATATCTACAAGATGGACTATGACGATATGCTTCGCGTCCACATTGAGAACAAGGCCGACTGCACCATCGCCGTTTTGCGCGTTCCCATGAGCGATGCCAGCCGCTTTGGCATCATGACTCTGGACGACACCGGCCGCATCTGCAAGTTCACCGAGAAGCCCAAGGAGCCCGACAGCGATCTGGCCAGCATGGGTATCTACATCTTCTCCTGGGACAAGCTCCGTCAGTACCTCATCGAGGACGAGAACACCCCCGGCAGCGACAACGACTTCGGCAAGAACATAATCCCCAATATGCTCCATGCAGGCGAGCGTATGTATCCCTACCATTTTGAGGGCTACTGGCGCGACGTTGGTACCATCGGCAGCTATTGGGACGCCAATATGGACATGCTCTCCCCCGAGCAGTTCGACCTTTACGACAAGAAGTGGCCCATCCGTGCCCACAGCCCCATTTCCGTACCTCAGTACATCGGTGAGAGCGCCGCTATTGCCCACTCCATCGTCACCGAGGGCTGCGTCATTGACGGCGAGGTTGAAAACTCCATCCTCTCCAACTCCGTCAAGGTTGCAAAGGGCGCCAAGGTGCGCTACAGCATCCTGATGCAGGGCGCAGAGATAGGCGAGGGAGCCGACATTGAGTACGCCATCATCGGCGAGAACACCAAGATCGGCGCAGGCGCCTGTATTGGCGAAAAGCCCAGCGGCAAGGCCGGCTGGGGCATCACCACCGTGGGTCCCGATATAAGCATCGGCGCTGACTGCAACGTTGAGGCCGGAGCCATGATTTATGACAGCATGGAGGCGAGCAAATGAATAACGTTCATGGAATAGTATACGCCTATCATTCCTTCCCCGAGCTGAGAGAGCTGGGTGCTCTGCGCACCGGCGCATCCCTGCCCTTCTGCGGAAGATACAGACTCATCGACATCGCCCTTTCCTGCCTGCAGCACGCCGGTATCCATGATGTTGGCGTCATCATGCAGAGGGACTATCAGTCCCTCATGGACCATCTGGGCGCAGGCAAGACCTGGGATATGGCCCGCAACGTGGGCGGCATGAATATGCTGCCTCCCTATGGTCTGCCCGACAGCCACAAGGGAACTTACGAGGGCACTATGGAGGCTCTCAGCGCTATCCACAGCTATCTGGCCGACCTCGTGAAGGCCGACTATATCCTTGTCACCCGCGGCGACCTCTGCGCCAATATCGACATGGAGCCCGTTGTGGCTGCCCATATCGCCGGCGGTGCGGACATGACCTGCGTTGTCTCTCCCGACGTTACCAACTACATCCATCACAGAGTTGAGGTGGACGAGGAAGGCTTTGTCACCGCTCTCCTCTCCCGCCAGACCACCGGTGAGCGTGGCTACGCCATGCTGGAGACCTATGTCATCGCCCGTGAAAAGCTCCTGGAGATGATCGAATGGTGCGCCGAGGGCGGCAGACTACATTTCCACAAGGACGCCCTGCAGCACTTCCTCAGCGAGGGATGGAAGGTCAAAACCGTTCTCCACGAGGGCTATGCCCGCCACATCACCTGCGTGGACGATTATTATCAGGCCAATATGGATATGCTGGATCCTGAGCTCCGCGCTCAGGTCTTCCCTGCAGACCGTCCCGTTGCCACCCGCGAGCGCAGCGATGTTTCCACCTACTATGCCGCCGGAAGCAAGGTCACCAATTCTCTGGTGGCTGATGGCTGCATCATCGAGGGTCAGGTGGAGAACTCCATCATCTTCTGCGGTGCCAAGATCGGCGCTGACAGCGTTCTGAAAAACTGCATCGTTCTCCACGATACCGTCATAGGCGAGAATGTCAGCCTTGGCTGCGTTATCTCCGATAAGAACGTAAAGATAAGCCCCTACACCACCCTCAAGGGCAACCGCCGCCTGCCCCTTGTCATCCCCAAGGGCAGCAAGATATAAAGCAATGTATACTAAAGCACCTGGCTTAGGCCGGGTGCTTTTCCTTTTATAGGCCCCCTTGTGTAAAGGGAGCGCCGCGAAGCGGTGAGGGATTGTTGTTCCTCTCTCATTGCTGTGGCCGGTATTATGGCCTTCTTGATAATTCATCCCTGAGCGGACAGATTATTCACCAAAGACTGCATTTCATCCTTGGAGGATACCGAGTGAGCCTTTTGAAGAATTTCTGCTTGCCTTGCCTCGGACATGTTGGCAAAAATCCTCATGGCGTCCGGGTTTTGAGCCAGAGCGAAGCTGAATCCCAGGGGCAGATTGTTCTTTTCCATTTTAATACACCTCGGGATTAGTCTGTCCAGTATGCAGGGAGATATGCGTTAAGTGCCTCCGACCTGCAGAGAAGGGTCAAAACTGTTCCCTACATTTTCAGGTGTTCACAACAGCTTTCCCGCATACTACACAGCAAAGCCTGCAATGTCTGCTACAGTAGGGCGCGACGACCCCGGCGCGCCCTACGGGTGCGAAATTGAACCGTGTTCGTTCAACGCAGCCCTCGTAGGGCGGCCGCTTGCTGCCGCCGTGCAGCATCCACCTACGTGTTGCTCCGACACTCCGGCGAATACGCAGGCGGGCCGGCCAGGTGTCCGGCCCCTACAAATCATTCTTTCCCTGGGGCGGGTTTATGGCGGGAGCAAGCGCCCGCCCTACGAATGCGGTGCAAACTCCACCATCTGTAGGGACTGGCCTCCCGGACGTCCCGTTACCATGTTCACAATCGCGCGCCGCCCCCGGCGCCCCGGCGGTGTGCGCTTGAATTTTGTACCTGGCATCGGCAAATCCGCAGAGGGACAAAAATGTGTGGAGATAGATGTATGAAATGATGGACA
>JAZSFJ010000174.1:0-20597 GCA_045532145.1 Oscillospiraceae bacterium | reverse complement strand
CAGATTCTTGACGCCCTCGCCGATCATGGCCTGAGCCAGAACGGTGGCGGTGGTGGTGCCGTCGCCGGCAACGTCGTTGGTCTTGGTGGAAACTTCGCGGATGAGCTGGGCGCCCATGTTCTCGAAAGCGTCCTCAAGCTCAATCTCCTTGGCGATGGTAACGCCGTCGTTGGTGATGAGGGGAGCGCCGAACTTCTTGCCCAGAACTACATTGCGGCCCTTGGGTCCGAGGGTTATTTTAACGGTGTCGGCCAGCTTGTCGACGCCGGTCTGAAGGCTCTTGCGGGCTTCTTCGCCGAAAATGATCTGCTTTGCCATATTTAAGTTCTCCTTTTAATTATTCAACGATTGCCAGAATGTCGTTCTGACGGACGATAACGTATTCCTCGCCCTCCAGCTTAACGTTGGTGCCGGAATACTTGCCCATGATGACCTTGTCGCCGGCCTTGACTTCCATGACGACTTCCTTGCCGTCAACCATGCCGCCGGGGCCAACTACCAGAACTTCGTAAACTTCGGGCTTCTCCTGAGCGGCGGAAGTGAGGATGATGCCGCCCTTGGTCTTTTCCTCGGCCTTGGCCTGCTTGAGGACAACTCTGTCTGCCAAAGGTTTGAGATTCATGAATTTTGCCTCCTATATGCTTTAATATAAATGTATTAACAGTTTCAGAGTGTTAGCACTCAAAGTCAAAGAGTGCTAACACGCTTATTATAATAGTCCAGATATTGCATTTTTGCAAGCGTTATTTTGAAAACAATCTGTGAATTTCCGGGGGATGAACTACTCTATCCTGATATATGGCCTGTTTTCGCCGGAAATCGCCGCTATGCTTCAAATTGCTGCCGCTTCCTCAACTTTGAAAGGGGGAAGCACAATGCCCTTGGGATAGATGAAGTTCACGCCGCCGGGTATGAGCTGCATAATTATCTTCTTGCCGTAGATGGCCTCGCCGTCCACGTTTACCACAAGCTCTTTTTCGGACTCAATCTCCATATATGTACCGCGGATGTGGGTAATGTATTTGGGGAAGAGGGAGTACTCGCCCTTGGCGTAATGGCCCACCACCTTCAAAATGGTGGAGCGGGATGCGCCCTTGACGATAAGGAAATCGATGAGTCCGTCGTCGGGAACGGCTTCGGGAACGGGGTTGAAGCCGCCGCCGTAGTAGCGTCCGTTGCAGGCGCAGATAAGGTTCATGTCGCCGTAGTAAAGCTTGCCGTTGCAGATGACACGGAGGGGGTCGGTGATGCCCTTGAAGAAGTTCACCGCAAGGCTGGTGACATAGCCGGTGGAGCCGCCTATGAGGGGGATTTTGCTGTATTTATGCACGTCGTTGCCTATGCGGGCGTCGATGCCTACGGAGCAGATGTTCACGCTGTAGCGTCCGTTGCAGTCGATAACGTCCATGGGGCGGACAGTGCCGTCTATGAGCTCTTCCAGATTGAAGAAAAGCTCCTTATTATTGCCGAAGGTTTTTATGAAGTCGTTGCCCGTGCCCGTGGGGAAGTGGGTGACAGCCACATTGTCGTAGCCCACCGCGCCGCAGACGCACTCGTTGAGGGTGCCGTCGCCGCCGCAGGCGTAGACACGAAGCTCATCGCAAAGCTGGGCTTCGTACTGAATCTTCTTCACGGCGTCCATGGGGGCCTTGGTGGCATATATCTCAAAGTCCCCCTCCTTGCCGGAGAAAAACTGCGCCACCTTGGCGGAAACAAAATCTGTGCTGTCCTTGCCGCCCGCTGCGGGATTTACGATAAACAGATGCTTCATAAGTTTACCTCACAAATTGAAATATTATACCTATTGGAGCCTTCCCCTGGGGGAAGGTGGCCCGAAGGGCCGGATGAGGGTGGGGGAGCAGGTCGTATTCGCCGAAGACTGCCCGATACTCGCAGCCTGTCCCAGCAAGTCCCTCATCAGTCTCGCATACGCTCGACAGCTTCCCCCAGGGGAAGCCTTAAGTTGTATTTACAGATACATGAAAAGGTCACATTTAATCATACCATTATAGAGCTTACGCTTTTTATCGGCGGTTTTGCCGAAGGTGCGCTCGAATTCGGTATGGCTGCTGAGAAGATAGAGCTTCCAGTTTTCCGTGGCGAAATAGGCCTTGCCGAAGCCGGCGTAGAGACCTTCGGCCTCACGGCGCTCCATAATGCGCTCGCCGTAGGGGGGATTGGTGACGATGATGCCTCTTTCGGTCTTGCGGTCGAAGCTCAGGGCATCTGCCACCTCAAATTTAACAATATCCGCAACACCGGCACGCATGGCGTTTTCCTTTGCTATCTCGATGGCGTGGGGGTCAATGTCCGAGGCGAAGATGCGGTAATCCCCGTGGAACTCCTTTGCTCTGGCCTCGTCCTTCACCCTTGCCCACATCAGCTTGTCGAAGCCGGGCCAATTCATGGCGGTGAAGTTGCGGTAAAGTCCGGGGGCACGGTTCTTGGCTATGAGCGCGGCCTCGATGGCGATGGTGCCGCTGCCGCAGAAGGGGTCGGCAAAGTCCTCGCGGCCACGATAGCGGCTGAGACTCGCCATGGCGGCGGCCATGGTCTCCTTCAAAGGTGCGGCGTTGTGGGCAGGACGGTAGCCGCGCTTATGGAGTCCGAAACCGGAGGTATCGATGCAGAGACTGGCTCTGTCCTTCATAATGGAAAACTGCACCTGATAGAGAGGGCCGGTCTCGTCGAACCACTCTATGCCGTAGACCTTTTTAAGGCGCTCCACCATGGCCTTTTTGATTATCTTCTGGCAGTCGGAGACGGAGAAGAGCTTGGAATTGAGGCTGTAGCCCTTCACGGGGAAAGCACCGTTTTTGGGGATAAGCATCTCCCAGGGGAGAGCCTTTGTGCCCTCGAAAAGCTGGTCAAAGGTGAAAGCGTCAAAGCTGCCCACTTCTATGAGCACGCGCTCGCCTATGCGCAGGTTCACATTGGCACGGGCGATGTCCTCTTCATTGCCGGTGAAGTACACACGGCCATTCTCGGAGGCCACATCCCGCATTTTCATGCGTCTGAGCTCGTCGGCAATGGGGCCCTCGAGGCCCAGCAGGCAGGGTACACAAAGCTTAAAATCCATTCTCGTTTCTCCGTTTCAAATTCATCATTTAACTTTAGTATTATACACTAATAAAGTAAGAGATGTAAATAAAGAAAAAGAAAATCCTATATAAAAAAGCTCCCTCTGACGAGGGAGCTGTCAGCGAAGCTGACTGAGGGAGAGATTGCTGCAATACGATTATTTGTCAATTTCTTAATAGTCGTTACTGCCTGTATCTCTCCCTCCGCCCCTTCGGGGCACCTCCCTCGTCAGAGGGAGGTATAATAGGTATCCCTTCGGGAGTATATCACGCTGTCATTTCTGCCACGATTCTCTGGCAGTTTTCGTACACGGTCTCGGGGGAGTCGGGCAGATTGAACCTGCCGTCTTCGTAGAGCACCTTGCCCGCAATCATGGTGAGCTTTACGCAGTCGCGGCTGCCGGAATAAACAAGGTTTTTGGCTATGTTGTTGATGGGCTGCATGGCGGGTCTCTGAAGGTCGATGACTATCATATCCGCCTGCTTGCCTTCGGCGATGGAGTCGCAGTCCGTAAGGCCCATGGCTCTGGCAGAGCCGGTGCAGGCCATATCCAGCACCTTGAGAGCGTCCATGGCGGCGGCGTCACCAAGAGAAAGCTTCTGGAGGACGCAGGCCAGGTACATCTCCCGGAACATATCAAGGCTGTTGTTGCTGGAAGGTCCGTCGGTGCCGATGGCCAGATTCATGCCGGCCTCGGCGTACTTCACCAGAGGGGCGATGCCGCTTGCCAGCTTGGCGTTGCTGGCGGGGCAGGTGACGACCCAGAGGCCGCGCTTTTTGAAAATCTCCATATCATTGTCGCTGAGATAGACGCAGTGGTAGCCGCCTCCGCCGTAGTCGAAGAGGCCCAGGGAGTCGAAAAGCTCCGTGGGGGTCATTCCGTGGCGCTCAATGCTGCCTGCGTGCTCGCTGGCGGTCTCGGAGATGTGGGTGAAGAAGGGGAGCTTTCTCTCGTGGCAGAAGCGGGCCACCTCCTTCATGGTGTCCACGCTGGTGGTGTACTCAGCGTGGATGGAGGGGAGCATACTTACAAGGGGGTGCATGTTGTTCACCTTGTCGCACTCCTCGGCGATGCTGTCGTAGGTTTCGTTCAGGGAGCAGAAAACGTTGCGGAAGCCGTACTCCACGCAGGTTTCCGCGGCCTTGGGGCGGTAGAAATACATATCGAAACCGGCGGTGATGCCGCTTGTCAGGTATTCCATAATGGCCAGCTTGAAAAGCCAGCTTACGCGCTCGGGAGTGAGCTTGGCCTCAAGGGGGAAGATGCGCTCAAAAAGCCAGGGCTGCAGGGGCATATCGTCGGCTATGGAGCGTCCGAAGGTCATGGCGGAGTGGGTGTGGGCGTTTTTGAAGCCGGGCATCAGGAGATTGCCGCTGAGGTCAATTTCCCGCTCAAAGGCGGGGGCATCGGCCTTTGCGGGGCCCACGTAGCATATTTTGTCCCCGTCCACCCAGACCTCATGGTCGGTGATATCGTAATTGCCGTTCATGGCAAGGAGCTTGCCGTTATAAAAGCGTATCATAGAAAGTGTCCTTTCGTAATTATTCGGTGTAAAAGCAGTCCGTTTCCCAGGTGGCGGGATTGGTGTGGATGTATTGCCAGATGCGGAGATAGTCCGCCTCGTTTCGGATAATATGGTCATGGTAGGAGCGTTGGAAAATATTTTTACCGCACTCCCGGTTTACAAATCGTTTGAATGTTGAAAGCAACTGGGGAATGGTTTCGTTCGTAGGGGACGGCGTCCTCGACGTCCCGCTTTCCCCGGTCAAAAATACGATCATGTGTATGTGATTTGGCATAATCACATATTTGTCGATTGTCAGGTGCGTATAAACACGGTTTATTTCGGCGATGCGGTTTTCGATGACTTGGCCAAATTTTGTAAGCTGCATCTGCGGGACGTCGAGGACGCCGTCCCCTACGAAGACCTGACCTAATATTTCGGCCCTATCATCAGTGCACACCGTTATGAAATATGCGCCGTTTTGGCTGTAGTCGTAATTTTGCAGGCGGTTTGGTTTTCGTTTCGGCAGTTCCATATCCATATTACTCGAACAAAGCCTTCAAACTTTCCGTATATGGCGGTCTGCATATTCCTTTCTCGGTGATGATGCCGCTTATCAGCTCATGGTCTGTGACATCGAAGGCGGGGTTATAGCACTTCACGCCCTCGGGGGCCATGGGCTCGGTGTACCACTTGGAACGTATTTCGTCGCTGTCCCGAAGCTCAATTTCAATATGCTCCCCGTCGGGGCAGTTAATATCTATGGTGCTGGTGGGGCCAAGGACATAAAAGGGTATGCCATAGTGCTTCGCCAGAATGGCAACACCGGAGGTGCCTATTTTGTTGGCGGCGTCGCCGTTTGCGGCAACGCGGTCGCAGCCCACGAAGCAATACTGCACCCAGCCGTTTTTCATTACGATGCTGGCCATATTGTCGCATATAAGGGTCACGTCCACCCCGGCCTTCTGGAGCTCATAGCTGGTGAGGCGGGCGCCCTGCAAAAGGGGTCTGGTCTCGTCGGCGAAAGCACGGAGGCTTATTCCCTTTTCCGCACCCAGTATCAGAGGGCCTATGGCTGTGCCGTAGCGGCTGGTGGCAATAGGGCCTGCGTTGCAGTGGGTCAAAACGCCGTCCCCCTCTTTGAGGAGGCTGAGGCCATATTCGCTGATGGCCCGGCACATGGCAATGTCCTCGTCCAGAATTGCCTGAGCCTCGGCCTTGAGCAAAGGCAGCAGCTCCACGGGGGCGAGGCCTGCGTTATTCTTCAAAACTTCCTCCATGCGCTTCAGAGCCCAGCTGAGGTTAACGGCGGTGGGGCGGGAGGAATTGAGATAGGCGCTATTTTCAAAAAACTCCTTATCAAAGGCTTCCCGGCTATCCATATCCATGCGCTGAGCGAGCACATACATGGCAAAGCCTGCAAAAATGCCTATGGCGGGAGCTCCGCGGACACGGAGACTCTTGATAGCCTCGTACATGGCCTCGGCGGAGGCAAGGACTATGTATTCGGTGTGGTTTGGGAGGCGGCTCTGGTCCAGAATGACGAGGGTTTTTCCGTCCCGGCTCAGGCGCACATGGTCAACAATCTGGGGCATAGCTTTCACCTCAATATTTTCCGTAATGTATCTTGGCGGGGTCAAAGCGATCGTCAAAGCGCTTTTCGTACTCCTTGTAGCCGATGGAAATAAGGGCGTAGGGGATGACGCTGTCGGGAATGGCGAGAGCTTCCTTCACATGGGCCATGCGCTCGGGATAGGGCCAAACCCCTATCCAGCAGGCGCCCAGACCCTCTTCCTCCACCTGCAGGAGGATATTCTGGCACACGGCGCCCAGATTGCCCTGCCAGTTGCTATTGGGCCACATTCTTTCCGTGTTCTCGCAGACAACAATGTGCAGGGGGGCCTTCTCGGCAAAGTGGGAGTAGGGGCCGAGACGGCTCAGCTTAAGCCGCATTTCCTCGTCTGTGACTACTATAAACTCAAAGTCCTGAGCGTTGTGGCCTGTGGGGGCCTGCATGGCGGCGCGGAGTATGCGCTCGCACTTCTCGCTCTCAACGGCCTTGTCCAGATATTTCCGCATTGAGCGGCGCTTCATAATGGAGTTCATGGAGATTCCTCCTTTTGATAAATACTGATCAAATACCTCCCTCTGACGAGGGAGGTGTGTGAGCGAATGCGAACCCGGAGGGAGAGAAAATGTTGTTTTCATGTTTTTTCGAGAAAAACCTTACCGGCTCTCTCCCTCAGTCGCTTCGCGACAGCTCCCTCATCAGAGGGAGCTAAGGTGCGGGAATAAATCAACCCTTAGCTAATATGTATAACTACTTAATTCTATCACACATCTTATTTGCTCCGCAAGCACCCTTATGGCCTCTTTGAGACCCTTTGCCATGTCCTCAATGCTCATGGAGGGCAGGGGCGGAGTTTTCCCCTCGGCCTGCTCTGTGCTGAGAGGCAGATGGACAAAGCCACCCAATGCTCCCGTCTCTGAGCAGCGGCGCAGGAGGGTGTAGAGCACGTCGTTGCAGACGTATGCCCCGGCGCTGAGGCTCAGCTCCGATGGAAGTCCTGCCTCCTTCACTGCGGCGGCCATGGCCTTAACGGGGAGGCTGACGAAGTAGGCCTCCCGCTCTCCGGGGCACACGGCCTCGTCGCTGGGCTTGTAGCCTGCGTTATCCGCTATGGAGGCGTCCCGGAGGTTTATAGCCACCCGCTCAAAGCTTATGGCTCCCCGCCCCGCGGCCTGCCCGGTGCATAAAACGGCGTGGGGGTTGTGCCCGTCTATGGCGGAGAGCAGAGCTTCCTCGGCTCTTAAAAACTCCGTGGGCAGCAGCTGCTTTATTATCTCTGCCCCGGCTATATTCTCCGGCAAAAGCTTCACCGCCTCCCACGAGGGGTTCAGGCTCTCGCCCCCGAAGGGCTCAAAGCCCGTTACAAGAATTTTCATCATATTTCACAGCTCCATTTTGTTATATCTTTTAAAGCCGTCTCCCAGCACCTGATGGGCATCGGAGAGAATAATGAAGGCGTCCGGGTCGATTTCGCTTACAAGGGCCTTGAGCTCCGCTGCCTGACGTCTTTTCATGGCGGAAAGGAGGACGTTTTTCTCATTGCCCGTGTAAAAGCCCCGACCCTCCAAAACGGTGACGCCCCGGTCAAGGCGGGAGTTTATGGCCCGGCCGATGACTTCATATTTCTCGGAAACGATGATAGCCATGGAGGAATAATCGAGGCCATAGATAATCGAGTCTATGACAATGGAGCAGACATAGAGGCAAACGGCGGAGTAGAGAGCGCGGCTCAAATCTCCGAAAACGAGACCCGTTAGGGCGACGACCACTATGTCTATCATAAGCATGAGCTTGCCTATGGGCTTATCCGGCAGCACGGGGCGGAGAAGTCTTGCGGCGATGTCGCTGCCGCCGGTGCTGGCTCCGGCAAGGAATACAAGGCCAAGGCCCGCTCCCGTGCCTGCGCCGCCGAATATGGCACCCATCAAAGGCTCAAGCTCCGGTGTGGGGATAAGCTCCGTCAGGCTCAGCAAAAGGCTGCTTAAAAGCATGCCGATGAGGGAGCCCACAAAGAAATTGCGGCCAATGCTCCGAAGGCCCATCAGAAACAGGGGCACATTCAGTATGAAGGACCACAGCGCCACGCTGCCGAAGCCCGTGATATGCTCCAGAAGCTGACCAATACCGGAAACACCGCCGGCATTGATGTGGGCGGGCTGCAGGAAAAAGTTAAAGGAAAAGGCAAATATGCCGCTGCCCAGCACTATAAGTGCCGCGCTGCGAGAAATTGTTTTGATGGATAATTTTTTCATGGGGATGAGACCACCTCCTGTTTGGTATAGGATAACATTTAAAGATTAAAGTTGAAAGTGGAAAGTTGGTTTTTAAAGCCTTCCCCTGGGAAGCCTATGAGGATTTTACATTTAAAGCCTTCCCCTGGGGGAAGGTGCCGAGCGTCAGCGAGGCGGATGAGGGAAATGGAGCACCTAAGTTTAGCTGAGAGCTGATTTAAGATGCTCCCTGTCCCTCATCAGTCAGCCTTACGGCTGACAGCTTCCCCCAGGGGAAGCCTTGTAAGGTATTATATATTTAATTCCCCCTCTTGACAAATGAGCATCCCTATGATACCCTAACTGTACTAGTACAGCTAATACAGTTAGAACAGTGAGGTGAAATCTGTGATAAGCATAAATTACAGAGACCCCAGACCCATATATGTGCAGATAATGGACGCTTTGCAGAAGCTCATTGTCTCGGGAGCCATTGCCCCGGACGAGAAAATGCCCTCTGTCCGCGAGCTTGCCCAGTCTCTGGCCATCAACCCCAACACCATTCAGCGTGCTTACAGGGAGCTTGAAGGCCGGGGCTATATCTACTCCGTGGCAGGCAAGGGCAGCTTTGCCGCCCACATGATGGATGTGGACGCCGGAAGAAAGGCTGAGCTTCTCAAAACCCTCTCCGAAACCGTGAAGGAGCTGCGCTATCTGGGTGTAAGCGAGGAAGAAATTCTTGAATACCTGAAAGGAGGCATGGACAAATGATTCAGGTAAAAAATGTGAGCAAGAGCTTTGAGGGCTTCAAGGCTCTGGACGGCATAAGCATCACCGTACCCACCGGGGGCATTTATGGTCTCGTTGGCCCTAACGGCAGCGGCAAGAGCACTCTTATCCGCAATCTCATGGGCATCTACCGCCCCGACAGCGGCGAGATTCTGGTGGACGGAGAGCAGGTATACGAAAATCCTGCTGTGAAAGAGCGCATAGCCTATATCCCCGACGATATATTCTATTTTCTCCAGTCCGACCTTAAGGACATGATGCGCTATTACCGGGGGATTTATCCCTCCTTCGATATGGAGCGCTACGAAAAGCTCAAGGACGTTTTCAAGCTGGACGAAAATATGCCCATCCGCCGCATGAGCAAGGGTATGCAGAAGCAGGCCGCCTTCTGGCTCTGCGTGTGCATGCGCCCGGAGATCATGGTGCTGGACGAGCCTGTGGACGGTCTCGATCCCGTCATGCGCCGTCAGGTATGGAGCATCATTATGGCGGACGTGGCGGAGCGGGGAACTACCGTGCTGGTTAGTAGCCACAATCTCCGTGAGCTTGAGGATGTCTGCGACCATGTGGGCATCATTGACCACGGCAAGCTCCTCCTTGAGCGCAGCCTCAGCGAGCTGCAGGAGAACATAAGCAAGATTCAGATAGCCCTGCCCGGGGACAAGGAGCTTCCCGAGGGGCTGGACATTGTCCACAGCGCCTCCACAGGCCGCCTGCGCACCATAATCGTGCGTGGCGAGCCCACCGAGGTTCTGGCAAGGCTGCAGGAAGCGGAGCCCCTTTTCGTGGACGCTCTGCCCCTGAGTCTTGAGGAGATATTTATTTATGAGCTGGGAGGTGCAGACTATGCAGTCAAGGACGTCATACTTTAACAAAGCTATATTTCTCAATACCCTGAAACGCTTCTGGCCCTTGTGGTTTGTATATCTTGCCATCTGGCTCATTGTGCTCCCGGCCGTTCAGGCGGTGAACTACTATGACCACAGCTCTGTCTACAGCATCTACCGGGATGTGCTGGACACCGCACAGTATGGGGGCATAATTATCGGCATGGGCTACAGCATTCTCGCTGCCATGGCGGTTTGGAGCTTCATGTATAACTCCAAGACCATGTCCGGCGTGGCCTGCCTGCCCGTAAGGCGTGAAGGCGTGTTCTTCTCCGTCACTCTGGCCGGGCTGCTCCCCGCAATAGTCAGCAACATTCTGGTTTTCGGCCTTGCCATGCTTGTCCATGTGGGCAGGGGCTATGCTTCCGTCATCGCCTATGACGCACTGGGCTTTGCCGTCGTAAGCATGATGCTCATATTCTTCTATGGCTTTGCCATACTCTGCGCCCAGCTTACAGGAAATCTGGTGGCTCTGCCCCTTGTTTTCCTCGTGCTGAACTTCACCGCTGTGATGGTAGAGAGCATTGTCAACTACCTGCTGGATGTCATCGTCTATGGCGTGAGCTTCGGCAGCTACAGCCTTGCTTTCTATCTCAGCCCCGTTGTGGGCTTGCTTGAGGGCGGGGGTCGCACACACAGGGTGTATAACGAGGCCTACAATGAGCACGTGGTGGACTCCGTGAGCTACGAGGGTCTGGGCTTTATTGCCGTGCTGTGCATCGTGGGTATAGTGATGCTCATTGGCGCGCTGCTCCTCTACCGCCGCAGACACATGGAGAGCGTGGGCGATGTGGTGGCCGTGCCCGTGCTGAAGGGCGTTTTCAAGTATTGCATGACCTTCGGCTGCGCCCTTGTCTCCGGCATCGGCTTCTTCGGCCTTTTCGTTCAGAACATAGTCTATATCCCCATTTATGAGACTATCGGCATACTTTTCTTTATGCTTGTGGGCGCATTCATAGGCTACTTCGCAGCGGAGATGCTTATCCGCAAATCCTTCCGGGTCTTTAAGGGCCGCTGGAAGGGACTTTTGATAAGCCTTATCGTCATCTGCGTTGCCGTGCTGGGTGTGGAGTTTGACGTACTCGGCATGGAGCGTAAAATTCCCGAGGCCGAGGATGTGGAATCTGTCCATGTATTTGCCAGCGACGGCGTTGTTTACCGGGAGGGGGAAAACATCGAGGCCATTATAGACCTCCACCATGCCGCCGTGGAGAATAAGAGCTGGCATGAACTGGGCATGGGCTACGGCAGCAGCTTCCAGGTGGAATATCATATGAAGAACGGCAAGATGCTGGAGCGCAGCTATTTCCTCCGCTATAACACCGCAAGTGGAGAAGGACTTGAGGATGTGGAGGCTCTGGAGGCTCTCCAGAACAGCCCCGAGGCCATAGCTTTCCGTAAGGGTCTGCCCTTTGAGGCCACAGAGGAAAAGGTGCTGGGAGGTTATTTCTCCGGCTTTGTCACCGAGGATGAGCTCTTTGAGCTGAACCCCGACATGAGCGAAGAGGACCTTATCATCATCAACTACTATGGCTACGATAAGTACTATGTCCTCCATGAGATGAGCGAGGCGGAGAAGCTGGACCTTGTGAATGACCTTGTCAGGTATCAGGACCGCCCCCTTTTCTACGGCCGCAATGAGTGGCAGTTTACCGCCGAGGAAACGTGGGAGCTTTACAGCACCTGCATCATCCCCGACCTCCAGGAGGGCAAGGTGGGCAAGCTCTGGATAGTCGAGGACGAGGAATACTTCAATACCGTATGCTCTGGCAAGGTTTCAATTGACTTCTGGTATTATCCTCAGGAGACGGATAACAGCCTGCAGGAATATGCTGTGGATTATGCTGTTCCCGTCGAAACGGCGCCTTCCAACCGCCCCTACTTTGACGGAGATTCCGGCAAGCAGGCTTACACCTTCACCACCACCCCCACCGTGGGCAGCCGCACCTACGACTGGCTCGTTGGCCACGGAGTGGTGCTGCACACCGTAGGTGAGGAGTTTGAGCTCACCGACGGATACACAAACTACGGAAAATATAATTGATTTCATTAAAACCCCGTCATCTGGCGGGGTTTTTTCCTTTTAAAGCCTCCCTTGTGTAAAGGGAGGTGGCCCGTAGGGCCGGAGGGATTGTGCGGTGGCGGATTTGATGTTAGCAATAAGGCCGGCGGATTGGGACAATCCCTCAGTCAGCTTCGCTGCCAGCTCCCTTTACACAAGGGAGCCATATAAGGTATTTCATATTTAATTCCCATCATCAATTGACCTTTAATTTTTCCCATGCTATAATAAAGTGTTTTAATATACTTATATGAAACTTACATGGAGATATTATTATGTGGATAGCTGATAAATGGCAGGATTTTGAACTTATCGACTGCTCCCGCGGGGAAAAGCTGGAGCGCTGGGGAAAGCAGATTCTCATACGCCCGGACCCCCAGGCTATATGGCAGACCCCCAGAAATAACCCCCTCTGGAAAAAGCCCTCCGCCCGCTACAGCCGATCAAGCACCGGCGGCGGACATTGGGACAAGTCCTCTGTGCCCGAGCAGTGGCAGATACACTACGGCGAGCTCACCTTCAACGTGAAGCCCATGAACTTCAAGCACACCGGACTCTTCCCCGAGCAGGCCAGCAACTGGGACTATATCATGGAGAAAATCCGTGGAGCGGGCCGCCCCATCAGCGTGCTGAACCTCTTCGGCTACACCGGCGCTGCCACCGTTGCCGCCGCCAAGGCGGGCGCCAGCGTCTGCCATGTGGATGCCGCCAAGGGCATGGTTGCCTGGGGCAAGGAGAACGCCGAGGCCAGCGGCGTCCGCGAGGCTCCCATCCGCTGGATAGTGGACGACTGCGCCAAGTTCGTTGAACGTGAGATTCGCCGTGGCAGACGCTACGATGCCATCATCATGGATCCCCCCTCCTACGGCAGAGGCCCCGGAGGCGAGGTCTGGCGTTTGGAGGACAATATCTGGGACTTCGTGGAGCTAACTAGCCGCGTTCTCAGCGACGATCCCCTTTTCGTCATCATAAATTCCTACACCACCGGCCTTAGCGCCTCCACCATAGGCTACATTGCCGACAGTATTTTCACGAAAAAATACGGCGGCCACAGCGAGAGCCAGGAGCTGGGCCTCCGGGTTACCGACACCGGCCTTGCCCTCCCCTGCGGCTCCAGCTGCAGGTGGGAGAGGTAAGACTAATCTTAAGGTCTTTTCCGTTCCAACTTGTAGGGGCGAGCATTGCTCGTCCGCCGAGCTGGGTTGCGGATTCGCCCAGGATGTATAGAAAATAGCAATGCCTGCCGCCGGACGACCGATGGTCGCCCCTACGATTACAAACCATGACTATCAAGCAACAGGACAAACACCATGGATCCTATCATCAAAATCGAAAACTTAACATTTGCCTACTCGGAGACTGAGGAGCCGGTTATAAAGGGCCTCTCTCTTGAGATAGAGCGGGGCAGCTTTGTGGCCATTCTGGGCCATAACGGCAGCGGCAAGAGCACCCTTGCAAAGCACTTAAACGCCATTTTGCTCCCCAGCGGTGGCAAGGTCTGGGTCAAGGGCATGGACTCCGCCGACGAGGAAAAGCTCATCGACATCCGCCGCAGCGTGGGCATGGTGTTCCAGAACCCGGATAACCAGATAGTTGCCAGTGTGGTGGAGGACGATGTGGCCTTCGCCCCGGAGAATCTGGGCGTGCCCTCTGCTGAGATTCGAACCCGTGTGGACGAGGCCCTTAAAAGCGTTGGTATGTATGAATACCGCCTCCACGCCCCCCACCGCCTTTCCGGCGGACAGAAGCAGAGAGTTGCCATTGCCGGAGTTCTGGCTATGGAGCCTGAGTGCATTGTGCTGGTCGAGCCCACCGCCATGCTGGACCCCATAGGCCGCAGGGAGGTTCTCGCCGCCATAGAAAAGCTGAGGCAAAAAAAGGGCATGACCGTTATACTCATAACCCACCACATGGACGAGTGCATAGACGCAGACCGCCTCATAGTTATGAGCGGCGGGCGCATAGTATCCGACGGCAAGCCCAGAGAGGTTTTCTCCGATGTGGAGAAAATGTGCGCCGAGGGTCTCGCCGTGCCGGAGACAACGGAGCTTATCTACGGCCTTAGGGCCGCCGGCTGGGATATATCCCTTGAAGAGCTCAGCGTTGAGGAATGCGCCGAGGCGATAGCAAAGGCACTGGCTGTCTGAGCAGCCAAAGCCTCGCCCCTCTGGGGAGAGGTGCCCCGCAAGGGGCGGAGAGGGGGCCGTCTTGCTGAGAGCTCAGAAACTTTGCCCCTCTCAGTCAGCCGCACAGCGGCTGACAGCTCCCCCCCGGAGGGGGAGCCTTCATAAGGTATTTATTCTATTTCAAAGGACAAGTAATATGCCGATTATCCGCACGGAGGGCCTGACTCATATTTACAGTCGGGGCACTCCCTTTGAAAAAGTGGCCATTGACCACATAGATATCGAGATAGAGCGGGGCGAGTTCGTGGGCCTCATAGGTCACACGGGCAGCGGCAAGAGCACCTTCATCCAGCATCTCAACGGCCTTCTCCCTCCCACGGAGGGAAAGGTCATCATAGACGGCGTTGACGTTGCCTCCTCCAAGGCTGCCGCCAGAGATGTGAGATTCAAGGTGGGTCTTGTGTTCCAGTACCCGGAGTATCAGCTTTTTGAGGAGACTGTTTATAAGGACATAGCCTTCGGCCCTAAGAATATGGGCCTCAGCGAAGCCGAGACAGACGAGCGCGTCCGGGAAGCTGCAGGCTTTGTGGGTGTGCCCGAGTATCTTCTGGAGGCATCTCCCCTTGAGCTTTCTGGCGGTCAGAAGCGCCGGGTTGCCATTGCGGGCGTTATCGCCATGCGGCCTCAGGTGCTTATTCTGGACGAGCCCACCGCGGGCCTTGACCCGGCAGGCCGTGAGAGCGTTCTGGGCAACATCAGCTACTACCAGCGCTCCACCGGCGCCACGGTTATACTCATAAGCCACAGCATGGACGATGTGGCCCGGATAGCAAGCCGCCTTGTGGTGTTCAATGAGGGACGCATAGCCATGGACGGCGCTCCCGCCGAGGTTTTTGAGCGTGTGGAAGAGCTCACCGCCATGGGCCTCACAGTACCCAAGGCCACGGAGATAGCTATGGCCCTCCGCCGCCGGGGAGTGGACATTCCCCAGAGCATATATACCACGAATTATCTCCGGAAAATGCTCATAAACCTCAGAGAGGGGGGAGAGCAGTGCTGAAGGATGTTACCCTCGGCCAGTATTTCCCCGGAAGCAGCATAGTCCACCGCCTGGACCCCCGGACGAAGATAATCTGGCTTATAGGCTATATAGTGGCCCTCTTCCTTGTGAAGGGCTGGGGAGGCTACGCCCTGATGGCGGCTTTGCTCATAGCCTTCACCGCCATAGCCCGCATAAGCGCCAAGGCTATGCTGAAGGGCCTCAAGCCCCTTATATTTATCGTGGTGTTCACAGGTCTCATAAACCTCTTCTACGGAAGCGGCGAGCCTCTTTGGGAGTTCTGGATTTTCTCCATTACCCTCGACGGCATACGCACCGCCATATTCATGGTGCTGCGCATCATGCTTCTGGTCTGCGGCACCTTCCTGCTGACTTACACCACCTCCCCCCTGCAGCTTACCGACGGTCTTGAGCGGTTGCTGGGGCCCCTGAAAAAGATAAAGATTCCCGTTCATGAGCTTGCCATGATGATGAGCATTGCCCTGCGCTTCATCCCCACCCTCATCGAGGAGACGGACAAGATAATGTCCGCCCAGAAGGCCAGGGGAGCCAGCTTCGACACCGGCAAGCTCACCGACAGGGCCAAGGCCCTCATACCCATGCTGGTGCCCCTTTTCGTCAGCGCCTTTCGCCGGGCAGACGAGCTGGCCACCGCCATGGAATGCCGCTGCTATCAGGGCGGCCAGGGCAGAACAAGAATGAAAGTGCTGCATTTTGCCTCCCGTGATGCAATTGCGTTGCTTTGCTGCGCTATAGTTATCGCAATAGTATGTGTGCTTCGCTCTTTCGGTTTATAGGAGAGATACTATGTTTAACAGAAGAGACAAAAAAGACGGCCCCGTGATGGAGTGGATTTATATCATTGTTGGCCTCTTCGCCATCGGCATCAGCTTCTACCACTGGATATTCTGATGGAGAGATTAGAAGGTGAGCGCAATATTGCGCTGAGACTTATGTATGATGGCTCCGCCTACCACGGCTGGCAGGTGCAGAAAACCGAAGTGACCGTGGCGGAGACTCTGGAAATTGCTCTTTCCAAAATCTGCGGCCACAGCGTGAAGGTGGTGGGCTGCGGGCGCACCGACGCTGGTGTTCATGCCAAGCGCTACTGCGCCAATTTCCGCACCACGAGCCGCATACCTATAGACCGTCTGCCCCTTGCGGTGAACTCCCGTCTCCCCGCCGACATCGTTGTCACCGACGCGGTGGAGGCTCCCTGGGAATTCAACGCCATAGGCTCCTGTGTCATGAAGGAGTATATTTATAAAATCCACAACAGCCGCATCCGGGATCCCTTTCTGGAAAAGCGGGTGTGCTTCTACCCCTCAGCTCTGGATACAGAGAAGATGGAGCGGGCGGGCAGAGCCTTCGAGGGCACACACGACTTTGCTGCTGTGAGAAGTGTGGGAACTCCCACCAAAACCACCGTGCGCACCGTCCACTGGTGCCGCACTCAGCGGGAGGGGGACCTTATCACCATTTCCGTTTGTGCCGACGGCTTCCTCTATAACATGGTGAGAGCCATAGTGGGCACCATGGTCTACGCCTCCTACGGCAAGATTGAGCCTGAGGACATTCCGGAGCTTCTTGCAAAGGGCGACCGCCGCCTCACCGGTCCCACCATGCCCCCTCAGGGGCTTTACCTCAACCGCATATGGTATGAGGGCGAGGTTGGAAAAATGATGGAGAAATAGTTCTCCCGGGTGTATTTTTGTTCATAATTAACTGATATAATCGGACAGAAAAAGAGGGATGAGAATGAAAAGCGCAATTGACATTCTGATTTTGATAATACTTGTATGCGGCCTTTGGAGCGGCTATAAGAAGGGCCTTATTATGGGCATTCTGGGCGCCGTGGTGCTGGTGGTTTCCGTCTACGGAGCAAACCTGCTGTCCAACACCTTCTCCTACGATGTGGTCACCGCCCTGAAGCCCTTTGCCGGGGGCTATGTGGAAAACGTCATAGACGGCGAGGACGGGGTTATCGAGGCTATGGGCTGGGACAACGAGGAGAACTATTCCCTTGAGGACCTGCTCAGTCAGCACCAGGACGAGAAGGAGAAGTTCGCCGCTATCTGCTTTGAAAAGGTGGGCATAGCCTCCTCTGCCGCAGAGGTCATGGCAGTCTCCGCTCTCGATTATGCCGAGGAAGAGGACGAGAGCCTTGTGGACGCGGTCATACATGAGCTCTGCGCCCGCATAAGCTATGTAGGCTGTTTTGTAATAGCCTTTCTGCTTATTGCCATAATACTTACAGTGGTTGTGAACCTGCCCAACCTCAGCTACAAGATACCCCATATGGATCTTGCCAACGACATTGCGGGCACCGTTCTTGGTCTTCTCACCGCCGCTGCCTACTGCGCCATTTTGGTATGGGCCCTGAAGTTTATGGGTATCATCATCGGCATGGACACCCTTTCCGAGACCGCCCTGGGCGGCTGGTTCCTGAAGCGGGACTTCATGTCCGCATTTCTTGGAATTTGATTTAATTGCATAGGCCCTTTTATCCTGCCTGTGCATAAGTATAAGTCTGTTTTTGGAGAATTTTAATGGAACAACCCACTCTCTGCTCACGCTGCAAAAAGAATGTGGCCGTGATCTTCATCACAAAAATTGAAAACGGGGAAAGCAAAAACGAGGGCCTCTGCCTTCGCTGCGCCCGAGAGCTCCGCATCAAGCCCATTGACGATATGATAAACAAAATGGGCCTCAGCGACGATGATCTGGAAGCTCTCACCAACGATATGTCCTCTCTCATGAGCGGGGACGGTCTGGCTGCACTTCAGGAGGCCGCCATGGGCGGAGACTCCGATGGCGACGATGATGACGGCAAGACCGCAACCTTCCCCTTCCTCAGCCGCCTTATGGGTGGCCAGCCTCCCCAGTCCAATCAGGGGGGCGTTGTGCCCTCCGACGGCGGCAATTCCTCCCGGAATGAGCCCCCCAGAGGGGCCAAGGAGGGAAGAGGCGGAAAGAAAAAGTTTCTGGACAGCTATTGCATAAACCTCACCGACCGCGCCAGAGCCGGCAAGCTGGACGCCATGATTGGCCGTGCCGAGGAGCTTGAGCGCGTTATACAGATCCTCAACCGCCGCCAGAAGAATAACCCCTGCCTCATAGGCGAGCCCGGCGTTGGCAAAACCGCCATTGCCGAGGGTCTGGCCCAGCGCATAGCTGCCGGAGATGTGCCCTATAAGCTTAAGGACAAGGAAGTTTATCTCCTTGACCTCACCGCCCTTGTGGCAGGCACTCAGTTCCGAGGCCAGTTTGAAAGCCGCATGAAGGGCCTTATTCAGGAGATTACCCGTGAGGGCAATGTTATCCTGGTTATCGACGAGGTCCATAATATCGTGGGTGCGGGAGACGCCGAGGGCAGCATGAATGCCGCCAACATCCTCAAGCCCGCCCTGAGTCGCGGCGAGATACAGGTCATAGGCGCCACCACCTTCACCGAGTATCGCAAGCATATTGAAAAGGACGCCGCCCTTGAGCGAAGATTCCAGCCTGTCACTGTGGCAGAGCCCAGCATTGCTGACAGCATCAAGATAATCCGGGGCATCGCCCGCTACTACGAGGAGTACCACGGGGTCACCATTTCTGACGAGATGTGCCGCCTTGCGGTCACCCTCTCCGAGCGTTATATCACTGACCGCTTCCTCCCCGACAAGGCCATTGACCTTATCGACGAGGCCTGCTCCGATGTGAATCTGAAAAACGCGGACCTTGCCCGTATGGACGCCATCAGCAAGGACATGGCCGACCTTGACAAGGAGCGGGAAATGCTCATGGCGGACACCAATGCTGAGCACTATGAGCGCCTTGCCCAGATAAGGGCCGAGCATATGCGCCTTGATAATGAGCTTCTGGAGCTGCGCACAAAGGGCCGCCCCAGCCTCACCGAGGAAAATCTGGCCCGTATAATCGAGCTTTGGACCAAGATTCCCGCCTCCTCCATCCGTGCAGACGAGTTTGAGCGTCTGGGCACTTTGGCAATGCGGCTTAAAGGCCGCGTAATCGGTCAGGACGAGGCTGTGGACGCCGTATGCGCCGCTATAAAGCGCAGCCGCGTGGGTCTGCAGGCCAAGCGCAAGCCTGTGAGTTTCATTTTCGTGGGCAGCACCGGCATAGGCAAGACGGAGCTTGTGAAGCGCCTTGCCGATGAGCTTTTCGACTCCCCCGAGTCCCTCATCCGTCTGGATATGTCCGAGTTCATGGAAAAGCACACCGTCTCCCGCCTCATCGGCTCTCCCCCGGGCTATGTGGGCTACGACGAGGCAGGCCAGCTCACCGAGAAGATTCGCCGCAAGCCCTACTCCGTGGTGCTTTTTGACGAGCTTGAAAAGGCCCACCCCGACGTGCTGAATATCCTGCTGCAGATTCTGGATGATGGCCGCATCACCGATGCTCAGGGCCGCACCGTGAATTTTGAAAACACCGTTATCATAATGACCACCAACGCGGGCAGCAATACCAAGGGCGGCGGTCTGGGCTTTGGCCAGAGCCTCAACGACATGAGCCGTGATAAGGCCCTCAAGGCCCTGAACGAGTTCCTGCGCCCTGAGTTTATAAACCGCGTGGATGAGATAGTCTACTTCAACCATCTCACCGAGGATAATTTCCGCTCTATCGCCCGTCTCATGCTCTCCGAGCTTCGTGAGGTCATGGAAAATAAGGCTATCGCCTTTGAATACGACGAGGCCCTTGTGGAGTATCTGGTCAGGCGCAGCTTCAGCGAGACCTACGGCGCCAGAAATCTCCGCCGCACCATCCAGAAGGAGATAGAGGACGTTATCGCCGCAAAAATTGTGGATGAGCTTCGTGGAAAGGCCAGCCGCATCAGTCTTACAAGCGACGGCGAAAGGGTCATAGTTGAAGCTCAGTGAAACAAAGGCTATAAACGGGAAAAGAGAGTGTAGAGAAATGTTTGACAAAGAAACAAGAAGAAAGAATATGGGCACAAACCTTAAGCGCCAGCTTAAGGGACTTCTGAAAAGCGAGGATAACCTTATTAACGCCATCGGCTTTTTTGCTCTGGGCGCCCTGCTTCTGGTGGGGGGAGCTCTCACCGGCATGGCTTTTCTGGGCCTTATCGGCGGCGGCTGCATTATCCTTGGTCTTGAGCGCCTTGTGCGCCGCAGCGCCCAAAAAGGCGGCGGCGAAGTCAGCGATTTGAAGCTCAAATCCGAGCAGCTGAAGGAAAAAGCCGAGAATAATCTGAAGAAATAATAAAAAAGGACTATTGTTGCTCCAAGTGAACAGGGTAAAGTTTACGGGAGTAAAATCATCCGCGCCGAGCCGGCAATAGCG
>JAZSFJ010000083.1:0-9268 GCA_045532145.1 Oscillospiraceae bacterium | reverse complement strand
TGCTCAAAAAAGCGTGGCTTTAAAGGTGTAGGGGGCCCCCCGCCCCCTGCAAACGCCCCCGCTGCCCAGCTTCGTAACCGTGGAGCATAGTTTTTTGTCAGTCTAAAAAAGTCACCCCACGTCTACTGCCGCGGGGTGACTTTTACAAAGGAGCCCTTTAGGGGAGCCCTTTATGCCTTGGGCTGCCAGTTTTTTGTGTTGTAGTAATTCTCGTGGTAGCGGAAGACCTCACGGAGCTTCAGATAGCATTCGCTGAACTCGTTGAGAGCCTCGTTTTCATAGCGCCAGCCGTAGCCGTACTCAAAGCCCTCGTAGGTGCACCAGCAGTCAGGATGCATGGCTTCGAACTCGGCTATCTGCTCAGCGGTCAGGGGGTTATTGGCGTAGAAGAAGCGTTCCAGAGGTACATCACTGCCCAGCATGGAAATATCCTTGACCTGAGTGTAGGTAAGGTTCAGATACTTGAGGCTGGGAAGACCCTCAAGGGCACTTATGTCGGTTACATTGGGGCAGTAGACAAGCTCCAGCCACTCAAGATTGGGGCAGTTGGCGAACACGCTGGTGTCTGTGAAGGGGCTGCCGGACATAATGCAGATCTCCAGCTTGGTCATGTAGGAGATGAAGCCCACCTCGGTGAGCTCGGAGTTGTGGCCGATGTCCATATACTTGACTTCGGTGCAGTATTTCAGGTTCTCGGTGGTGCCGTCGTAGAGGTCGAAAATGGCGCGGACGGTTTCCTCATCGGTGAGCATGGAGAAATACTCGCCGAAGAATACGCGCCAGACCACCTTGTGATTGGGATAGCTGTCACGGATGGAGGCCATGACCTCGTTGGAAAAGCCGCACATATCGAAGCAGACACGGGAACCATCGGCGAGAAGCTCCAGAGCTTCTCTGACGGCGGCTTCGCCGACGTCACCTATCTCTACTTCATCAAACACTATGTTGGTGTCCAGAGCGTTAACCTGACGGCCGAAGAGCTCAAAGGGATAGTCTATTGCGGCCTTGGGGGCAGCGTCGCGGATAAGGGCAACATCGGCAGGGGAGAGGGAGGATTTGCTCAGGTCAATGCTCTCAAGGGCAGGGAGCAGGCTTATCTTGGTGGCGGTTATTGCTACATGCTGATAGTCAAGCCCGTTCAGGTCAAGAGAGGTGGTGTCGAGGGGGCATTCGCTGCCCAGAATGGAAACCGTGTATTCGAAGTTCAACTGGGGGTGGGCTTCCTGCAGGATAGCAAGCTGAGCGGCGTCAAAATCTACCTCCGGGAAAATGACGGTGGTGAGCTGGGGCAGATAAGAAAGCTTGTCACTGAGCTCGTAAAGATCGGCGGTACCGGGCTCAACGGTAACAGAGGCGGTATCATGGCTGTAGTCCACGCCTCCGATGGAAACGCTGTAGCTCACATCAACGCCGGGGTGGGAGGCTATGTATTCCATAATAGCTTCGTAGCACTCGCTGCCGCTGAGGTCCAGTTTTTTGAGCTGGGGATATTCTGCGTCAAGGGCCTTGAGCTCATCCACGGTGGCCACAATGGCAAGCTCCGTGACTGCCTCGGGAGTTGCTGTGGGCTGGTCGGGAGTCTCCGCGGAAGGAGATTTGCCGCCGCCGATGCTGCAGCTGCCCAGCACGCAAAGGGCGGCCAGAACTACGAAAGCGCATACTATTATTATTTTCTTTTTCATCTTGCACCTCAAAAAATGTCTTTGAAAGAATTATATACCACTTCCCCCAAAAGGGCAATAAAATAAAAAGACCGGGGCGAATATTTTCGCCAAAAGTGGGGACATCAGATGCATTCCTTCGCAAATTAATTTTTTCCGCTTTTTGTAGGGACCGGCGTCCCCGACGGTCCGGCAGCAGGCATTGAGTCTCATTTTCTGCCCCGGCGAATATGTGCGCATTTCCGTTTACATCGTAGGGGCGAGCATTGCTCGTCCGCTGAACAGCTACGAATTCGCCTAAAGCCGTCGCCAATGATAGCTTGCACCGCCGGACCGTCGGGGACGCCGGTCCCTACGAGGGGGGGCAATGACTTTGTATCCTGATGTTTTTATCAATTTCGAATTTGTGACACAAAAAAAGACCGCAGCGGATTTCTCGCTGCGGTCTTGAAAAATATGAAATCAGAACTGGATGTTCTCCAGAGGCACAAGATACTGCTCTTGGCGGTTGCGAAGCTCGGCAACATAGCTCTGGTCGCCGGAGGCATGGAGCTCGGAGAGGTAGCTGTGGTAGTTATTCATTATCCTGTCATCATTCTTGCCCAGCATCAGCAGTGCGATGTTGGAGCACTGGTCGGCGGCACGCTCAAGATGGGTGAGAGCGTCCATGTAGACAAGACCAGCACCGATGGAGCACTTGCCCTGACGGAGACGGTCGGTGTGGCGGGTGCGGAGCATCAGTACCATGTCGTCTATGACCTCCTCCAGAGGCTCTATGCGGCGGGCGGTGCGCTCGCTGTCGGCCTCAAGGGCTTCGATGGTCAGACGGAGTATCTCAAGAACAGAGGCACCGATGATGGCGAATTCCTTTTTTGCGCCATCGGAGAACTGGAAGCTGCCCTCATGCATCTTCAGAGCCATCTCGTCGAAGTTGGTGGCGTAGTCGCCCACGCGCTCAATGTTGGGTATGGCCTGCATGAGGAGGTTGATCTCTCTGCCGTCACGGTCGGTCTCAACGTGGTGGCTCAGCTCAATGAGGAAGTTGGAGGAGTGATCGGCAAACTGGTCCAGGCGATCCTCGTACTCGTTTATCTCCTCGCTGCGATTGGCTTCATAGCCATCAAACTGTTCAAGAGCCATGGTAACATTGTCTCTTGCGGCCTTGGCCATGGTGATGATGGCGCTTCTTACTACGCCAAGAGCAACGGTGGGGGACTGCATGAGCTTGGAATCCAGAGCGGCCAGCTCGGGATACTTGTCCTCCTTGGCGGGATCATCCTTGACAATGGCACAGCTGAGCTTCACAAGCATACCTGCGAAGGGGACAAGGACGACGGCGGTGAGCAGATTGAAAATGGTCTGGAAGCTGGCGATGCCAACGGAGTCCACTACGCTGTTCCAGAGATTGGGGAAGCCTCCGGCGGACTTTATAATGGTCATGACTATCATGAAAAGTATGGTGCCAATGGTGTTGAAGACGATATGGACAATGCCGGTGCGCTTTGCGTCCTTGCTTGAGCCGATGGAGCAGACCATGGCGGTGGTGACGCAGGTACCAAGGTTTATACCCATGATAAGGGGGTAAATCAGATTGAAGTCCATAGCGCCGGTGGCGGACATGGCCTGAAGAATACCCACCATTGCGGAGGAACTCTGGACTATGACCGTCAGCACAAGGCCGGTGAAGATGCCCAGAAGGGGCATATCGCTGAAGTAACCCAGTATATTTACAAAGGCATCGGACTCGCTGAGAGGCTCAACGGCATCGGTCATCAGCATGAGACCGGTGAAGAGAATGCCGAAGCCAAGAGCAATGAGGGCAACGCTGTTGGAGGCCTTGCTCTTTATAAACATGAAGAGAATAATGCCCAGTATAAGAGCAATGGGGGCAAGAGTGTCGGGCTTGAAGAAGGCAAGGATACCGCCGCTTGCCTCGATGTCCATGAGGGTGACTATCCATGCGGTGATGGTGGTACCGATGTTGGCGCCCATAACAATGCTGACTGCCTGACGGAGGCTGAGTATACCCGCACCGATAAGACCGACGGTGAGGACTATGGTGGCAGTGGAGCTCTGGATTATGGCGGTGACAATGGTACCGGTCAGAAGGCCGGTAAAAACATTTCCGGTGAGCTTGCCCAGTATCTTCTTGAGGGCATTGCCGGAGCCCTGCTTGAGACCGTCGCCCATGATTTCCATACCGTAAAGGAACATGGCGAGACCGCCAAGCAGCTTGATGATAGTAAGTACAGTAGTCATTCTGGCATCTCCATATCTTTATGATTGATATTATTCGCGAGTTTCATGCTGTTTTCGATATCTCTACAAGTATCATATTATATACGAAGCGGAAGAATATGACAAGATACTTTTGTTTTTTCGGCGTGAAGATGGCGAAAAATATGGGCAAAGCTTGGGAAACTGCAAACCGGCAGAAGGAGAATAAAAAGCGGCAGAGAAAAATAAGAAAATACTGGAAAATGGCAAAAAGGTGGTATGCGATTGTGCATTATGCACGAAAATGAACGCGTTCATTTTCGATACCTTGGCTTGCGTTTTCGGAAAAACGGGACTAAAATATAGTTAATAGCCGTGAATATATTGATTTTGACCCGTTTTTTGAACTTTTAAAGGAGGGGAGAACAAATGGCGGCACAGATAGTTGCTGTTGTGATTTTTGTTCTGATGTTTGTGCTGCTGGTCACCGAGAGAATAGAGCGTCATATTGTTACTATGGCTTGCGGCATTCTTACGGTGGCGGCGGTATTTATTATTTGTATGGGAGACTTCCGGGGGGCATGGAATGTGCTCAGCCTGGAGAGCTTCGTAAATCCGGGCTTTTGGTACTCCACCGGCCACAGTGAGCCGGCGGCGGGCATCAACTGGGAGACTATCTGCTTCATAGCCGGTATGATGGTAATGGTGGAGGGCATGGCTGAAAGCGGATTTTTCCGCTGGCTGTGTATGCTCATCGCGAAAGCGGTGAACTACCGCCCCGCCCCCATTTTCATTATTTTTATGCTTCTCAGCGCGGTGCTCAGTATGTTCATAGATTCCATAACCGTTATCATGTTCCTTGCAGCGGTGACCGCGGAGCTGGCAAGGCTCATTCGCACCAACCCTGTGCCCATGATACTGGCGGAGGTGTTCTGCGCCAATCTGGGCGGAGCTGCCACCATGTGCGGCGACCCTCCCAACATTATTATCGGTACTTCCCTTGGCTACACCTTTGTAGACTTTATAAGCAATACCGGTGTAATGGTTCTGATAAGCATGGTAGTCATCGTGCCTTACTTTTACATAGTAATGGGCCGGAAGATAAAGGCCGGACGGGTAGTGGACAAGTCCATGGCTCCCGCTCCTTCCACGGCAATCAGCAGCAAGAGCGGCTTTGTCTGCTCCTGCATCATCTTCCTTCTGGCAGTGGTGCTGCTTATCACCCACGCAGCCACCGGGCTTACCGTCAGCTCCATCGGCATTTTTATAGCCCTGCTCACCTTGGCCTGCTCCGGCAAAAAGGCGTGGAAGCTTCTGAAAAAGGTGGATTATAAGACCATACTTTTCTTCGTGGGACTCTTTATGGCGGTCAGCGGCCTTGAATACACCGGTGTTTTGGAACTTCTGGCGGGACTTATAGAGAAGCTCAGCGGCGGCAACGCCGTTATTATGGTGGTCATCATCATCTGGGGCAGCGCAATAGCCAGTGCCTTCGTGGATAATATCCCCTTCGCGGCTACAATGATCCCGGTTATCCGGGCTTTGGCGGCAACCCAGGGCATTGAGCTCAGCACTCTGGCCTGGGCACTGAGCATGGGCACGGACATAGGCGGCAGCGCAACTCCCATCGGAGCTTCCGCCAACGTTGTTGGAACGGCCATCGCCGCCAAAAACGGCTATCCCATAGGCTGGGGAGAATACTGCAAGGTGCAGGCTCCCGCTACAGTCATTGTGCTTGCAATATCCACTGTGTTTGTGATATTTTATTATCTGTAAAGGGGTGTGAGTGATAATGGAGAAACAGGTCATCATCACCGTAGGACGGGAAGCCGGAAGCGGCGGTCTGGAGGTCGCAAGACTTCTGGGTGAGAAGCTTGGCATCACCGTTTATGACAAAAACATTTTTGCCGAGATCGGCGAAAAATTCGATATCGACACTACAAATCTTGAAAAGTTCGACGAAACTCCCAAAAAACGCATTGGCAGCCGCAAGGTGGCCGGCTATTCCAATTCCCCCGAGGAACAGGTGGTTGAGCTCCAGCGTGAGTTTCTCAAGGGCAAGGCAGATGAGGGTGAAAGCTTCGTTATTCTGGGAAGAGCCGGAATCAAGGCTCTCCTTGACTATCCCTGCCTGCTGGTGCGGATTTTCATTACCGCCGACGAGGACTACAAAATCCAGAGGGTGAATGAAGAACTCGGTTATAACCGCATTCAGGCCCAGAGATACATGACATGGGTAGATAATAAGCGAAAGAACTACCATAACCAGTTCTGCCATGTTAAATGGGGAGACCCTGCCAGCTACGATGTGGTGCTTAAGAGCAACAAGCTGGGCGTTGAGGGCACGGCGGAATTTATTGCCGACTACGTCCGCAGACGGATGGCTCAGGACTGATAGAGCATATTGCATAGGGAAAAATGAGCGGAAGGAACCTTCCGCTCATTTTTCTTTTTAAACATATGAAAATCATTGACGCGGGGGAAAAAGGGGACTATATTAGTCGTAGATGAAAACGTTTCCGGCAACGTTGCCGAAAGTGCGTTCCATGGTAAGAGAGAGGTGGAGACCGTGACCATAAAGGATGTGGCCCGCTACTGCGGCGTCTCTGTCAGCACAGTTTCAAGGGTGCTGAACGATAAGCCCGACGTCAGCGACAGTGTGCGGGAAAAGGTGCTCAGAGCGGTGAAGGAGCTCAACTTCGTGCCCAACGGCAGCGCCAGGGATCTGGTCACTCCGGTTTCCGACGCTGTTGGAATACTGTTTCGCGGTAACAGCAGCCCCTTCTATGCGGATGTAATCGGCGTAATGGAAAAGGTGTTTTCCGCGGCCGGCTACACTGTGGTGATAGAGAGTGTGCGTCACGGCGAGGATGAGCTCTGGGCCGGGGCGAAGCTGGCCAGGAGCAAGCGCCTCCGGGGCCTTGTTTTTCTGGGAGGCCGTTTCGATTATTCCCCCGCGGACATAGAGAAGCTGGATGTGCCCTTTGTCTGCTGTACCTATACGAATATTTTTGGCCGTCTCCCGGCTGAGAGCTATTCCTCCGTTACCATAGACGATATAAAAACCGGCTATGACGCCGCCATGACCCTCATAAACCGTGGGCACAGGCGCATCGCGGTGGTGCTCAGTAACGTGGATGACCGCTCCATAGGCGAGCTGCGCTACATGGGCTACCGCAAGGCCCTCTTTGAAAGCGGTATTGAATTTGACCCCTCGCTGATTCTGGAGGCAGGGGAGTATTCAATGGCCGCCGCCAGGGAGGCGGTGGAAAGGGCCATTGACCGGGGACTTGATTTTTCCGCGGTGTTTGCCGTTTCCGATACCCTTGCCATAGCCGTTATAAAGGCTCTCAGCGTCAAGGGACGCCTGGTGCCGGAGGACTGTTCCGTGCTGGGCGTGGACGGTATGGAGATGTCGGCCTACACAGTTCCCAGTCTCTCAACCTTTGCCCAGCCCACAGTGGCGCTGGGTGAGCAGAGTGCCGGGGTGCTTGTGGGCATGATGGAGCGCAGCGGCAAGGCAGAGCACATAGTTCTCGAACCCGGCTTTGTAGCCGGCGGCAGCATAGCTGATATTAAATAGAGATACAGGAAAGGTAAGAACTTGTTATGAAAAGAAGCAGCGGTATTCTGATGCCCATTTCCTCACTGCCTTCTCCCTACGGCATTGGAACTCTGGGCAAGGCGGCCTACGATTTTGCGGATTTTCTGGCTGAAGCAGGCCAGAGCTGGTGGCAGGTGCTGCCTGCAGGTCCCACCAGCATGGGCGACTCTCCCTACCAGAGCTTTTCTTCCCGGGCCGGCAATCCCTATTTTGTGGACCTTGATATGCTCATCCGGGACGGACTTCTGGAAAACAGCGAGCTTGAGGGTATAAACTGGGGCGATGACCCCCTGAACGTGGATTACGGCAAGGTCTATGAGAGCCGCTTCAATGTTCTCCGTCTGGCTATGGAGCGGGGCTGGGACAAAGATGCCGAAGCTCTGGGCCTTTTCATGGAAGAAAACGGCTCCTGGCTTTTCGATTATGCTCTCTTTATGGCCTGCAAGCGTCATTTCGGCATGAAGGCATGGACCCAGTGGCCCGATGAGGGTATACGCCTCCATAAGGCAGAGGCTGTTGAAAAGTACAGCGCCCTTCTCGAAGAGGACGTGAAGCTTTTTGTCTATATCCAGTTCCTTTTCTACCGCCAGTGGAACGCTCTCCGGGAATATCTGCACAAAAAGGGTCTTGGTATTATAGGCGATATGCCCATATATGTGGCCATGGACTCCGCTGAAGTCTGGGCCGAGCCTCTGGGCTTCCTCCTTGACGAGAAGAATCTGCCCAAGGCGGTGTCCGGAGTTCCCCCCGATTATTTCTCCGAGGACGGCCAGCTCTGGGGCAATCCCCTCTACCGCTGGGACGCAATGGCTGAAAATGGCTATGACTGGTGGCTGCGCCGCATAGAGGGCGCAGGCAAGCTCTACGACGTGATACGCATCGACCATTTCCGCGGCTTCGGGGCCTATTGGTCTGTGCCCTACGGCGAGACCACTGCCAAGAAGGGCGAATGGGTAAAAGGCCCCGGTATGGACTTCATAGGCCGGATGAAGGAGCGCTTCCCCGACATAATGTTCATTGCAGAGGACCTTGGCCTTCTCACCGACGGAGTTATCAAGCTTCTTGCCGACTCCGGCTTCCCGGGCATGAAGGTGCTGGAATTTGCATTCGACGGCGGCAGCGACAATGACTACCTGCCCCACAACTACCCCAACAATACCATTTGCTACGCAGGCACCCACGATAACTCCACCCTCAAGGGATGGCTGGATACGGCAGGGGAGAAGACCCTCGGCTTCCTCCGTGATTATCTTGGAGCAGATGAGAAGGCAGAGCTTGTGTGGCCCATCCTTCGCTGCGGCATGGCCTCTGTGGCCGATCTCTTCGTGGCTCAGATGCAGGACTATCTGGAGCTCGATGACGCTGCCCGTATGAACACTCCCGGTCTGCCCTCCGGCAACTGGCGCTGGCGCATGAGCGGCGAAGCCATCACACCTGAGCTCACTGCCAAGATCAAAAAGCTCACAAAGCTCTATCAGCGATAAGAATATGCACACGATGCCCCTGTCTTTCCGACAGGGGCATTTTTAAGCGATTGACAGTTTCGGGGGAATGGAGTAAAATAAACCGATTTATAGTGTAATTCTATCTTCCAAAGCCAAGGAGTTTTTAATATGAAGAGAAATATTCTCACAGCCGTCATCGGCCTTGTGATCATCGCCGCTGTATATTTTCTGCAGACCGGCAACGGCCACAGCTTTACTGACGAATATATGCCGGGAAACCACCGCTATGAGGTGAGCGCCGAGGAAGCTGCCGCCGCAGTCACTCCTCCCCCTACTCCTAC
>JAZSFJ010000173.1:0-31299 GCA_045532145.1 Oscillospiraceae bacterium | reverse complement strand
TCAAGACCGTTCTTGCCGGTCTTCTCCTCGATGATAGCAAATGCGTCGTAAACGACCTTCTGGGCTACACCCTTCTTACCATCGAGCATAACGCTGTTGATCAGCTTGGATACCAGAACGCTGTTATATACAGGATCGGGCAGAATTTCTCTCTTGGGGACGTTACCTCTTCTGGGCACTTGTACTTCCCTCCTTCATTATGAAATGATTTCAACGGTACTCGAGCACACTCAAGTGTGTCCGTTTGCGCCCTGAGGTTAATCTATATTAACAACAGGGCAAATAAAAATTTGCAGTTGGAAAAAAACTTTGTAAAAAAATGAGAAGATTACTTCTTCTTGCCGGCCTTGGGACGCTTTGCACCGTACTTGGAACGGGCCTGCATACGTCCGGAGACGCCCTGAGCATCGAGAGTACCACGGATGATGTGGTAACGTACACCAGGAAGGTCCTTTACACGACCGCCGCGGATCATAACCACAGAGTGCTCCTGCAGGTTGTGACCGATACCGGGGATGTAAGCGGTGACTTCGTAGCCATTGGTCAGGCGAACACGGGCGATCTTACGGAGTGCGGAGTTGGGCTTCTTAGGGGTAGAAGTACGAACTGCGGTGCAGACGCCACGCTTCTGGGGAGAGGGCAGATCGGTCTCCTTGTTCTTCAGGGTGTTCAGACCCTTCTGCATTGCGGGAGAGTTGCTCTTGTAGGTAGCCTGCTGTCTTCCCTTTCTTACCAGCTGGTTAAAAGTAGGCATTGTTTTCCTCCTTTCTTCAAAAATTCCTGTTTTTGCGGAAAAAAACCGCAAAAATTTAACGCATAGGCATAAAAAGCCCACACAATTAGAGATTTTAGCATAATTAACAAAAGTAGTCAAGATTTTTTTACGCTTTGGCGAAAAAAATTTTTGTTTTTTTACCTCGTTTTCATATTAAAATACAGCATTTGAAATCGCTCTCCCTTCGTGATACAATTGTGTCAAAATCCCCACGGAGGTGCGATATGAAACGAAAGATACTGGCACTTTTTATTGCCTTTGCCCTGCTTTTGCCCCTCTGCCCAGCCAGCGTCGTTCAGGCGGCGGACGGCGGTTTGCCAGAGGACATTATTCGCTCAGCAGCAGAAAAGCTCTATGATAACTATGCCGCTGCACACACCCGTTCCGGCAGTGCCGACGGGGCAGTTGAGGACTTCCTGAAACGCTCCCTCTACGGAAAGGGCGTCGATTGGGCCCTCAGTCCCGGCAGCAACACCGTAGCAACCATTTTCGGCTCAGAAGTATTCCGGGAATCCATGATAAATGTGATCACGGAGACTCTGCTCCTCATGGAGAGCAGCGGTGAGGATGTATTCCACAGCTACGGCAAGACCGGATGGCACAACTACTACCATATGTACAGCTATCTGGGTTTCAGGAACGATTTTCAGGACTACGACCGCTTTGCAGGCACTATTACTGACACAGAGCTTATCTACGGCTCTCCTGCCTATGTTGGTCCCACCAACAGAAATGATGATGCTCTTGAAATCATAGCCGGCGACCTTTTCATCGGCTACACCTTCCGTCGCAGCTCCGTTACCCAGGAGAGCACCACCTACACCATAGACCTCCACCTTTTCGATAACTTTGATTTTGACGGCAACTACAACCACATAGGAGAAGAGGGCTTCGACACCTCTGTGGATTCGGCTCTGAAAGGACTTGGCAAGTTGCTTGCCGTCATGCTCATAACGGAATTCCACTGGTATTTCAAAGAGAGCTTTACTATAGAAATACCAAATTCCTGCAATCATACATTCTCCCACTTCAGCTGGACTCCCGGCGAGGTAAACGACAGCTATTACACGCTCAGCGAAGCCATTACCCTTTCCCACGACAGACCATGGGTAGTGGAATATGTCAGTGATGGAGCTGAGCCCCTTGTGCTTTCCTGCACAAAGTACACAGACTCCGTCTATCCCATGCTCATGGAGCTCGACGGCAGCATCTGGGCTCACCACTACGAGCTTGTGTGGCTTACCGCCGAGGAGATAGCCGCAAGCGGAGTTCCCGATGCCCATAGCTTCCGTTATCACTACTATGGACGCTCTTTATGCTCCGATGGTCTCCGCAAGGTACGACTTGAGAACTGTCCTAACGAGGACGGAAGTAATATGATATATGTATCCGTTTTGGATGCCAATGGCAATATTATTATGGACAAGGCTCCCATGGACGGCCATTTCTCCAGAATGAAGGGCAAAAGCGAACTAAGCGTAGATGAGGAAAGCGGCAGCATCGGAGTTGACCGTCTGGATTTCGTTATTAATTATATAGGTAACAAAAGCTATCCCCTCCCCTCCGGACTTCAGGAACTGAGCATTTATCCTTGTGGTGAAGGTGCTCAGGAGGATAGTATGATAGACAGCATATATCTGGCTCCCGGCTGCACTGCCCCAGGCTCCACCACCCACATTTGCCGGAGCTGCGGACTCAGCTATGTAACAGACGAGACTGAGGCTCTTGGCCACAACTTTGGAGAATATCAAAGTGATAACAATGCTTCCTGCACCACAGAGGGTACTATTTCCTCCCACTGCAGCCGCTGCGACGAAGTTAGACTATCCGAAGAAAAGACTCCTGCCCTGGGCCACAGCTGGGACGAGGGCAGCATAACACAGCCTCCAAGTTCCAGTACCGAGGGCCTGCGCACATATAGCTGCACCCGTTGTGGCGAGGTAAAAACCGAAAGCATTGAAAAACTCCCCTCCGGTCTTTTCACCGATGTTCCCGAGGGAAGCTGGTACGAAGAGGCCGTATACTGGGCTGTCAGCAAAGGTATAACAAACGGCATCGGCGAAGGTCTTTTGGGGCCTGGCAAAAGCTGCACCCGGGCTCAGGTGGTCACATTCCTGTGGCGAGCTGCCGGAGAGCCCGAAGTGCTTTCCTCCGAAAATCCCTTCGATGATGTGAGGGAAAGCGACTATTATTACGAAGCTGTTTTGTGGGCTCTCGAAAAGGGAATAACCACCGGCACAAGCGACAGCAGCTTCTCTCCCGCCGATGGATGCACCCGCGCACAGGTAGCCGCCTTCCTCTGGAGGGCATTGGGAAGTCCTGAAGCTGAGGCAGAAAACCCCTTTGAGGATGTATCCGACGAGGCATGGTACCGGGATGCTGTCCTCTGGGCGCTCACTGAGGGCGTCACCACCGGTACAAGCGACACCAGCTTCTCCCCCGCCAGCAGCTGCACCCGCGCCCAGATAGCATGCTTCCTCTGGAGAGCATACACAAATAACTGAATTTCGAATAAGACGCATAAAAAAAAACACAGCAGAAAAACTGCTGTGTTTTTTTATTATATTTTAGAGAGCGTTGCTGCGGCCTACGAGGACGCTCAGGTCCACATAGTCGGCAGAGTCAACGTCAACGGTCTCATCAGCCTTGGCTTCAACCTGGCGATAGCACTCCAGACCGGAGCCGGCAGGGATGAGCTTACCGATGATAACGTTCTCCTTCAGGCCAACGAGGTGGTCAACCTTGCCCTTGATGGCGGCGTCGGTGAGGACCTTGGAGGTCTCCTGGAAGGACGCAGCGGAGAGGAAGGACTCGGTTGCCAGAGAGGCCTTGGTGATACCCATAAGGATCTGGGTGTAGGTTGCAAGGCGCAGGGGCTCGCCCAGCTCATTGACTTCGCCGGCGTCAATGCGTGCCTGCAGAGCAGCGTTGGCAGCACGGAACTCGAAGATGTCAATGGTGGATCCGCTGAGAAGCTCGGTGTCACCGGCGTCCTCAACTCTGACCTTGCGCATCATCTGGCGGACGATAACTTCGATATGCTTATCGTTGATATCAACGCCCTGCTGACGGTAAACCTTCAGAACCTCCTGGATGAGGTAGGTGCGAACACCTGCGCGGCCGAACTCATCATCGTCAACACCGCGGATGCGGAGGACATCGTGGGGGCTGAGAGAGCCGGGAGTGAGCTCCTGACCCTGGTCAACATGGTCGCCTGCGTTGACAAGGATACCTGCGGAATAGGGGATCTGGTAAACCTTGGTCTCGCCGTCTGCCTCATTGGTAACGGTGAGGGCGCAGATGGCGTTGCGCTTGGTCTCTTCCATGGAGACAGTACCGCTGATCTCGGAGAGAACAGCCATCTTCTTGGGCTTGCGGGCCTCGAAGAGCTCTTCAACACGGGGAAGACCCTGGGTGATATCGTCACCGGCGACACCGCCGGTATGGAAGGTACGCATGGTAAGCTGGGTACCGGGCTCACCGATGGACTGAGCAGCGATAACGCCGACAGCCTCACCGGCATTGACAAACTTGCCGGTGGCAAGGTTCATGCCGTAGCACTTTGCGCAGACACCGCTCTTGGCGTTGCAGCTGAGGACGCTGCGGACGCGTACACGGTTCAGGCCGTGCTCTTCCAGGAGCTTCTCGTCGCCCTTCATGAACATATGATTGGTGTCGTAGAGGACCTCGCCGGTCTTGGGAGAAACAACGTCGAACACGGGGAAGCGACCATGGATGCTCTCGCCGAAGGACTCAACAACCTGACCCTTGTCGTAAACGGTGGTTGCCCAGATACCGTCATCAGTGCCGCAGTCACGCTCGCGGATGATGACTTCCTGAGAAACGTCAACGAGACGGCGGGTGAGGTAACCGGAGTCGGCGGTACGAAGAGCGGTATCGGCCAGACCCTTACGTGCACCTCTGGAGGAGATGAAGTACTCAAGAACGCTGAGGCCTTCACGGAAGTTGGACTTGATGGGGATCTCGATGGTCTTACCGGAGGTGTTGGCCATCAGACCACGCATACCGGCCAGCTGACGGATCTGGTTCATAGAACCACGAGCGCCGGAGTCTGCCATCATGAAGATGGGGTTGAACTCATCAAGACCATGCTGGAGAGCGTCGGTAACGTCCTTGATGGTCTTTTCCCACTCGGCAACGATGAGGCGGTAACGCTCGTCATCGGTGATGAAGCCGCGCTTGAACTTGCGCTCAATGGCAACAACCTTCTGCTCAGTCTCATGGATGAGAGTGTACTTGGCAGCGGGAACGGTCATGTCGGCGATGGAGATGGTGATGGCGCCGACGGTGGAATACTTGTAGCCCAGGGCCTTGATGTTGTCAAGAACCTCGGTGGCAATGGTGAAGCCGTACTTCTCTATGCAGCGGTCAACGATCTTGCCAAGCTGCTTCTTGCCAACCTTGCCGATGGAGCTGTGACCGCCGCCGACTTCGAAGTCGAATCGTGCTTCGGGGTCGTTTCTGTCAACAAAGCCCAGATCCTGAGGAATAGGCTCGTTGTAGATGATGCGGCCCATGGTGGTCTCGATGACCTTGCTCTGGGGAACACCGTCGAAGGTCTTGGTAACACGGACCAGAATGGGGGCATGGAGGCCGATGTCGCCGCGGTCGTAAGCCATGCGGGCCTCGTTCACATTGGAGAAGATGTGCAGGGGCTTATACTGAGCCTGCTTCTTACCCTCTGCCTTGGCCTTGGCGTTGGCTGCAACGAACTCGTCAGCGTCCACAACCTGCTCATTGGGCAGATCGGTCTCACCGGCATCGATAACAAAGACTTCCTCTGCGCCCTTCTCGGCCTTGCCGAGGCGGTCGGAGGTGAGGTAGTGGGTAGCGAGGCCCAGGTCCGGGGGGGGGGTGGTAACAGGGCTGCCGTCCTGGGGACGGAGCAGGTTATTTGCGGAGAGCATCAGCAGACGGGCCTCGGCCTGTGCCTCTGCGCTCAGGGGAACGTGAATAGCCATCTGGTCGCCGTCGAAGTCGGCGTTGAAGGCGGTGCAGCACAGGGGGTGCAGCTTCAGAGCGCGGCCCTCAACAAGGACGGGCTCGAAGGCCTGAATACCCAGACGGTGGAGGGTAGGTGCACGGTTCAGAAGAACGGGATGCTCCTTGATGACAACGTCAAGAGCGTCCCAAACTTCGGTGCGCTGCTTATCTACCATCTTCTTGGCGGACTTGATGTTGTTGGCAACGCCGTCCTCAACCAGCTTCTTCATAACGAAGGGGCGGAAGAGCTCGATAGCCATCTCCTTGGGAACACCGCACTGGTAGAGCTTCATCTCAGGACCGACAACGATAACGCTTCGGCCGGAGTAGTCAACACGCTTACCAAGGAGGTTCTGACGGAAGCGGCCCTGCTTACCCTTGAGCATATCGCTCAGGGACTTCAGTGCGCGGGAGTTTGCGCCGGTAACGGCACGTCCGCGGCGACCGTTGTCGATAAGGGCGTCAACAGCTTCCTGGAGCATACGCTTCTCATTGCGGACAATGATGTCGGGAGCGTTGAGCTGCATGAGTCTCTTGAGACGGTTGTTGCGGTTTATAACGCGGCGGTAGAGATCGTTCAGGTCAGAAGTGGCGAAACGGCCGCCGTCCAGCTGGACCATGGGACGAATCTCGGGGGGAATGACAGGGAGAACGTCAATGACCATCCATTCGGGTCTGTTGCCGGAAGCAAGGAATGCATCCACAACCTCAAGACGCTTGACAAGCTTAGCCTTCTTCTGGCCGGAAGCGTTCTTCAGCTCGTTGCGAAGCTGAACGGAAAGCTGCTCGCAGTCAATGGCCTGCAGAAGCTTCTTGATGGCCTCGGCACCCATGCCGGCGTCGAAATCGTCCTCATACTTCTCGCGCATATCGCGGTACTCTTTTTCGGAGAGTATCTGGCACTTCTGCAGAGGAGTGAAGCCGGGATCGATAACGATGTAGGAGCCGAAATACAGCACCTTCTCAAGGATGCGGGGGGTGAGGTCAAGGATCAGGCCCATACGGGAGGGAATGCCCTTGAAATACCAGATGTGGGAAACGGGAGCGGCCAGCTCAATGTGGCCCATACGCTCGCGGCGAACCTTGCTCTTGGTGACTTCAACACCGCAGCGGTCGCAGATCTTGCCCTTATAGCGAATCTTCTTATACTTGCCGCAGTGGCATTCCCAGTCCTTGGTGGGTCCGAAAATGCGCTCGCAGTAAAGACCGTCGCGCTCGGGCTTGAGGGTACGATAGTTGATGGTCTCAGGCTTTTTTACCTCGCCGTAGGACCATTCAAGGATCATTTCAGGGGAGGCTATGCCTATCTTTATAGCATCAAAGGGAGTGTAGCTCATATTTTATTCCTCCTCCTCAAAATCGTTTTCGCCATCCATGGCGAAGTCGTCATCAAGCTCTACGTCTTCGATGGCGAAGCCGGCAGCCTCAATGGTGCTGTCGTCGGCCTGATACTCTTCATCCTTGAAGCTGGGGATGAAATCGTCATCATCGTCCTCCTTCAGCTCGATCTCAGCGCCGTCCTTATCCAGAACGCGGACATCGAGGCAGAGGGACTGAAGTTCCTTAACAAGAACCTTGAAGGACTCGGGGATGCCGGGCTCGGGAATGTTGTGGCCCTTTACGATGCTCTCGTAAGTGCGCACACGACCGGTGACGTCGTCGGACTTGACAGTGAGTATCTCCTGAAGGGTATAGGCTGCGCCGTATGCTTCAAGAGCCCAAACTTCCATTTCACCGAAACGCTGACCGCCGAACTGTGCCTTACCGCCCAGAGGCTGCTGGGTAACAAGGCTGTAGGGGCCGGTGGAGCGGGCGTGCATCTTATCGTCAACCAGATGGTGGAGCTTAAGGAAGTAAACCCAACCAACGGTAACGTCGTTATCAAACTTCTCGCCGGTACGTCCGTCATAGAGAGCGGTCTTGCCGTCCTCGCGGAGGCCTGCCAGGCTGAGAGTCTCGCGGATGGCTTCCTCGTTTGCGCCGTTGAACACGGGGGTGGCAACCTTCCAGCCCAGAGCCTGAGCAGCGTAGCCCAGATGGACCTCGAGAACCTGACCGATGTTCATACGGGAGGGAACGCCCAGGGGGTTCAGGACGATATCCAGAGGAGTACCGTCGGGCAGATAAGGCATATCTTCCTTGGGCATAATGCGGGAGACAACACCCTTGTTACCGTGACGACCTGCCATCTTATCGCCGACGGAGATCTTACGCTTCTGAGCGATATAAACTCTGACGACCTCGTTGACGCCGGGGCCCATCTCGTCGCCGTTTTCGCGGGTGAAGCGCTTTACGTCAACAATGATGCCGCTCTCGCCATGGGGGACCTTCAGGGAGGTGTCGCGGACCTCGCGGGCCTTCTCGCCGAAGATGGCGCGGAGCAGACGCTCCTCAGCGGTCAGATCGGTCTCACCCTTGGGAGTGACCTTACCAACCAGAATGTCGCCGGAATGGACCTCTGCGCCTACCATGATGATGCCGCGCTCGTCCAGATATTTCAGTGCGTCCTCGCCAACGCCGGGAATATCACGGGTGATTTCCTCGGGTCCAAGCTTGGTGTCGCGGGCGTCGCACTCGTATTCCTCCACGTGGATGGAGGTGAAAACGTCTTCCATAACAAGGCGCTCGTTCAGCAGAATAGCGTCCTCGTAGTTGTAGCCTTCCCAGGTCATGAAGCCGACAAGGATGTTCTTACCCAGAGAAAGCTCGCCCTGTGCGGTGGAAGGACCGTCAGCCAGAACGGTGTTATAGGAAACTCTCTCGCCGACAGAAACGATGGGGCGCTGGTTGGAGCAGGTGCCCTGGGTGCTTCTGGCGAACTTGATGAGCTCGTGATCCACGACCTCGCCGTTATCGTACTTGACGGTAACGCCGGTGGCGGAAACCTTGGTGACCACGCCGTCGCCCTTGGCGAGAACAACAACGCCGGAGTCAACAGCGCACTTGTGCTCGATACCGGTGGCAACGATGGGGGCCTGAGTGGTCAGGAGGGGAACTGCCTGACGCTGCATGTTCGCACCCATCAGGGCACGGTTAGCGTCGTCGTTCTCCAGGAAGGGGATCATGGAGGTTGCGATGGAGAACATCATACGGGGGCTGACATCCATGTAGTCGATCTTCTCGCGGTCGACCTCGATGATCTCGTCGCGGTGACGGCAGGCAATACGCTTATTGAGGAGGTAGCCATCCTCGTCCACAGGCTCGGTGGCCTGGCAGACGGTGTAGCGGTCCTCGATGTCGGCGGTCATGTACTCGACCTCGTCGGTGAGGCGGCTTGCAATGACCTTGCCGGTTTCATCGGTGATGTGCTCTACGCGGCGGTAGGGGGTTATCATGAAGCCGTACTCGTTTACGCGGGCAAAGCTTGCAAGGTAGTTGATAAGACCGATGTTGGGACCTTCGGGAGTCTCGATGGGGCACATACGGCCATAGTGGCTGTAGTGAACGTCGCGGACGTCGAAGGATGCACGCTCACGGCTGAGACCGCCGGGGCCAAGAGCGGAGAGACGGCGCTTGTGGGTCAGCTCGGCCAGAGGGTTGGTCTGGTCCATGAACTGGCTCAGAGGGCTGGAGCCGAAGAACTCCTTGATGGCGGCGGTAACGGGGCGGATGTTGATAAGGCTCTGGGGAGTGACAATGTCAAGGTCCTGCAGAGTCATACGCTCACGGATAACGCGCTCCATGCGGCTGAAGCCGATGCGGAACTGGTTCTGGAGCAGCTCGCCCACGCTTCTCATGCGGCGGTTGCCAAGATGGTCGATATCGTCGGGCTCGCCAACGCCGTTTGCAAGGCAGTTGAGGTAGTTGACAGAGGCGAAGATATCGTCAAGGATAACGTGCTTGGGAATGAGCTTATCAATGTTATCCTTGATGGCTTCCTTGAGCTCCTCGCCGGAGTAGTTCTCAAGGAGGTTCTTGAGGATGATGTAGCGGACCTTCTCCTTGATGCCCAGCTCGGCGGGATCAAAGTCCACATACTTGGCAAGGTCAACCATGCCGTTGGAGAACACGCGGATGCTCTTGCCCTCCACATCGAGCCAAACATCGTTCACGCCGGCAGCCTGAATGGCGTCGGCCTTCTCGCGGGTGAGAAGCTCGCCGGCTTCGGCGATGATTTCGCCGGTCTCGGGATCGGCAACAGGCATGGCCAGAACGCGGCCGCTGATGCGGGGAGCGATAGCCAGCTTCTTGTTGAACTTATAACGGCCAACATTGGAGATGTCGTAGCGGCGGTGGTCATAGAAAAGACCGTTGAGCAGAGTCTCGGCAGAGTCCACAGTGGGGGGATCGCCGGGACGGAGCTTCTTGTAGATCTCGATGAGGCACTCTTCACGGGTCTGGCAGGTGTCCTTATCGAAGGTGGCAGCCAGACGGATGTCATCACCGAAGATCTCCTTGATAGCCTCGTTGGTTACGCAGCCGGCAAGAGTATCACCGCAGCTGAGCCAGGTGCTGGGCTCCTCGGGATTATAGCGGCCCATGGCCTTCAGCAGCCAGGTCACAGGGATCTTGCGGTTCTTGTCGATGCGGACATAGAACACGTCATTGGCGTCGGTCTCGAACTCCAGCCATGCGCCGTGGTAGGGAATGATGGTGGTGGCGTAAACGGAGATGAGGGCCTTGTCGGTGGTCTTGTCGAAGTAGATGCCGGGAGAACGGACGATCTGGGAGACGATGACACGCTCAGCACCGTTGATGATGAAGGTGCCGCCTTCGGTCATGATGGGGAAATCACCCATGAAGATCTCCTGCTCCTTGATCTCCTCGGTGGTCTTGTTGCGCAGTCTCACGCCAACCTTCAGAGGTGCGGCGTATGTGGCGTCGCGTGCCTTGCATTCCTGCTCGGAATACTTGGGCTTCTCGTTCATGGAATAGCTGACGAAGCTCAGCTCGAGGTTGCCGGAATAGTCGCTGACGGAGTCCACATCGTCAAAGACTTCCTTCAGTCCCTGTTCAAGGAACCACTTGTAAGAGTTCTTCTGGACTTCCAGCAGATGCGGCATGTCCTGGATCTCCTGAGTGCGAGCAAAGCTCTTTCTCAGGGTCTTGCCATAGTAAACGTCTTTTGGCATTATGGCCTTCACTCCTTAGAATAGTATTTGGAACGCCCGGGTGGGTTGTTGATTATTTGGTAGGCGGTATTGCATTCTCCATCGTTTGTGGTACAATACACTTGTAATGAAATTGGGGCAGTATGACCTCCAGTTTACATACATAGCAAGTCATTTTATCATGTGCCAAAAGCCCTGTCAAGGGCTTTTTTCTTTTTATTTGGGCATATACATAAAAATTTGTATGTGAAACTTCATCAGGTCTCCCTAGGTCGGGATTTACGAATGGCCTGTGGGATAATCGCTGCGGCTGCGATTTGTGGCGCGCCGGGGTCGTCGCGCCCTACGATGTTGTGCTGCGTCCTTACCAAACGGCGGCAGCAAGCGGCCGCCCTACGGATACACATTTACACACCGCCCGGAATAATTGTTTTTTTCCGGGACATCTGTACTTTTTTAATATTTGGATTTATAATCCTTTTAATAATGTTACAACACGGAGAGCTTTTTACATATGACTGCTGCAATATTCGGACTTTTGATAATCGCCGCCCTGGGCCTTGTGATACTTCATCTGGAGGGCATTGCCAACACGCCCAAAAGGCTCATAATATGCGCCGCCCTTCTGCTGCTGGCCATGGGGCTCAGAGCTTTGAACTTCGATTACCGCACCGGGGACTACAACACATTCCTCGCCCACTGGGTTGAGTTTTTCCGCATTAACGGAGGCTTCAGCGCTCTGAACGCCAGCGTTGGCAACTATAATCTCCCCTACCTCTATTTTCTCGCCGCCTTTTCCTATTTGGACGTGCCGGATCTCTACCTTATAAAGCTGCTCAGCGTTTTCTTTGACCTTATTCTGGCCTGGGGCGTGGCACGGCTTGTATACACCTTCACAGACCATCGCCTCGGGGTAATGGCCGCTTTTATGGCCACCCTCTTCCTCCCCACCGTTTATCTCAACGGAGCGCTCTGGGGACAATGCGACAGTATCTATGCCGCCTTCGCGGTGTGGAGCATCGTTTTCGCCATCAACGACCGGCCCATACTCTCTGTTATGAGTATTGCTCTTTCCTTTGCCTTTAAGCTGCAGGCAGTTTTCCTCATGCCTGTATTCCTTATATTTATCTTCGCCCGGAAGATGAAATGGTATCATCTTGCCGCCTTCCCCATCACCTATGTTGTCACCGCTGTCCCTGCCGTTATCGCAGGCAGACCCTTTATGGACGCCATACTTCTTTATTTCAATCAGGCGGAGACTGTGGGCAGTTCCCTGAACTACAACTCCTCCTCCGTATTCTCCTTTGTGCCCTGGAACAAAGAGGTGGACACAGTTCTTCTTTCCGAGCTTGGCATTGTGGCTGCCTTTCTCTTCCTCTTTCTTCTTTTCCTCTACTGCTGGCTTAACAGGGATGAGCTGAGTAAGCGCAGCCTTCTTATCTGCTCGGTGCTCATCGTTATCGCTGTCCCCTATCTCCTCCCCCATATGCATGACCGCTATTTCTTCATCGCCGATGTGCTGAGTCTGGCTCTGGCTTTTGTTATGCCCGCTCTCGGTTTTGTGCCCTTCCTTGTAAGCTTTGCTTCCCTCCTGGGCTACCACGCCTATCTGAAAATGCAGTTTTTGCTGCCCATGAGCTGGGGCGGTGCGGCGCTGCTTATCGCCATAGTTTCTCTGCTTTTGGCGCTCATGATAAAAAATTCAAAAAAAGTTGAAAAAAGGTGTTGACAAATCTCCTCTTTCTGCTATAATAGCTCTTGCACTGTGAAACGCGAGAGTGCTGGAACAGGTAGACAGGCACGTTTGAGGGGCGTGTGTCAGCCGACGTGGGAGTTCAAGTCTCCTCTCTCGCACCAGTTAAAGAAAACCCGTAATCCCAAGGGATTACGGGTTTTTTCTTTTTAATTATCCGTGATAAAAATAAAAGTTCCAACAAGGTTTTCGCTCTGTTGGAACTTTTATTTTTTATGGTATCAATCCACAAGCTCAAAGCTGTCGAAGATGTAGAAATCGAAAAGGCCTTTTACGCTTGCGTAGTCCTCATTGGATCGAAGTGTCCAGGCGGCGGTTTTTGCGCCGAAGAAGCGGCATATATTCAGCGAGAGATTATCCGCATCACTGAACTTATAGGAGATAAAGTCGGGGCGGGTGGCCACATTTTCCACCATATAGCTCAAAAGCAGATAGAGGGGCTTTCCCTTATAATCCTCATCCCTCCAGAAGTTCTGAGCAAGCTGGCCGCGGGGAATTTCGGGAGCATTGTTCTTATACCAGATAAGAGCCAGAGGGTGGAAGCACTGTACGCAATAAGCTCCATCATATTCCTGCAAAAGGGCGTCGCTCTTTTCGCAGACAAGGGTATCCACCTTGTCCAGCTTGTACTCCACAATCACGGGAACCTGTCCGTCTATAAGCTCCAGAGCTTCGGCCAGAGTGGGGATTCCCTCTTCCGTATCCAGAAGCTTCATTTCCGAAAGCTCGGCAAGGCTGTATTCCCAAATCTTACCCTCAACACCGCACATGCGCTCAAGGTCGGCATCGTGGAACACCATAGGCACTCCGTCCTCGCTCATCTGCACGTCAAGCTCGATGCCATACCCGGACTCTATGGCAGCGCTGAAAGCGGCAAGAGAGTTTTCCGGCACAGCATTTTCATTGTCGAAATAACCGCGGTGGGCATAGTGATAGCCCTCAAGAGCGGACATATCCGGCTTATTGAACATTCTGGGTGCCACAAGAAACAGATACACAATTACGAGTACCGCAAGAATAATGAGGATTATTTTTAAGGCTTTCTTTGATTTTTTCATATTCATATCCAATACCTTTCTGTATCACGTTGTTTCATTATACCAGTGCCCCACATCAAAAAGCAAGTCAGATCCGCCGCCCACAGGCGAAAATATAAAGATCACGAGTAAAAGAAAAAGTTTTTTCAAATCATATTTTTCCCCGCCTCGGGCAAGCTATGTCCGAGGTGATTTTATTATGACTCCCAAAGAACTTATGTATGTTGAGGACGCACTCTCTCACGCCCAGTTCCTCACCCAGCAGTGCCGTGAAGCTGCCTCTCAGCTTCAGGATCCTTCTCTGCAGCAGCAGGTACAGCAGCTTGTTGACAAGAACCAGCAGGTCTTCAAGCAGTTTTATTCTCTGGTATAAGGAGGCAGCAGCATGAACGACAAATGTGTAATGGAAAATCTTCTGAATGTCACCAAGGGTGCCTGCGACCTTTATATGCACGGCAGCATTGAGTCTTCAACCGCCAATGTGCATCAGGCATTCACCAGCGCCCTCAACGACGCTCTCTGTATGCAGGACAGCATCTACAAGCAAATGAGCCAAAAGGGATGGTATCAGAACCAGCAGGCTCCTCAGCAGCAGCTGGACCAGGTTAAGCAGAAGTTCTCCGCTCAGGCCTGAATGAAAAGCAGGGTTAATCCCTGCTTTTCTGAGCAAAAATGCTCAAAAAAGCATAGATTTAAATGTGCAGGGGGCCCTTTGCCCCCTACACACGCCCCCGCTACTCAGTTTCGTAACTCAGTAGTATAGCTTTTTTTGATTACTTGTGGTACAGATTACCTAGAACATTGTAGGGACCGGCGTCCTCGACGGTCCTGCACTATATGTCCTGTAATCTCATGGCCTTGGGCGAATTCGCATATAGCGGAATTCACGAATACCCTTCCATCAGCCGTGCCGATGTGAGGACCGTCCGGGAGGCCGGTCCCTACGGCGTTTTATTTAGTTGCAGCAGGCTTTCTGCCATTATTTGCATTTGCCTCTTCCCTGCCCTGTGTGCTATAATTGCCTCGGCAGCCGGGAGATATACATAGCCCTCCTTTCCCATTTGCGTCACTCCTGAAGTATCCCACACCATCCACCGGGCGAAGGCTGCCTCGAAAAAGAGAAACCATCATGCTTGCAGAAATTATAAGCGCGCCGCAAAAGCGGCGCGCTCTTTTTTACATTTCATATTATGAATCCCGCAATGAGGGCAGCTGCGGATGCAGCCAAAGCAACCACTATCAAAGGGAGCTTAAAGTAGGCCAGCACAAGGGCCACAGCCGCGCCAATTACAGAGGTGACCATATCTCCGGTGGCATAGAAAATGGCCGGAATGGTCATAGCAGAGAGGACGGCATATGGTATGTAGTAAAGGAAGGAGCGGATGAAGCGGGACTCTATCTTCCGACGGAAAAGGGTGAAGGGCAGCATACGGATAAGATAGGTCACAACGGCCATTACGGCAATATAAACAGCAATACTCATTCTTCTTCCGCCTCCTCATCGGGTATTGGGAAGAGCCATGCGCAGATAAGTGCCGCGCCCACGGCGCTTATGATGATGGCAAAGCCGCTGGAAACGGCGGTGAAAACGTAGTAGAAAAGAATGCTCAGCCCAGCGGCAATAAGCACGGCCACGAGAACGCTGCGGCTCTCTCTGGCAGGGGGAATGATGATGGCAAGGAACATTCCGTAAAGCACAAGGCCCATAGCGTCAGTAATTGCCTGAGGCAGTATGCTGCCTGCAGCAGCCCCAAGAGCGGTGCCCAATGTCCAGCCGAGGGCAGAGATAAGAATGAGGCCGAACATATATATTGGCTCAATTTTCCCCTTCTGCACGGAGCTGACGGCAAAAATTTCGTCGGTAATACCGAAGGCCACCAGCATACGGCGGGGAGTATTGAAACGGTCACTGAGCTTCTGGCTGAGAGACAGGGCCATGAGAGCATAGCGGAGGTTTATGACAAGCTGGGTCATCACCATTTCTATAAGTCCGCCCCCGGCGGCTATTATACCCACACCCGCCGCCTGACCGGCGCTTGTGAGATTTGTGAGGGATATTATTACTGTTTGGAGGACACCTATACCAAGACGAACGGACATTATTCCAAAGCCGAAGGACACCGAAAGGTAGCCAAGAGCTATGGGTATGCCATGGTAAAGTCCCTTTTTGAAAAGCGGATTCAAGAGCAAACGAACCTTTCTCTTTTGAGATAATTCATTATTGTAGCAAGACTTTGTGGAAATTTCCAGCTTCTTTTGCTCTTTTTGAGAAACTTATCCTAAAACATGAATATTTTACCTTGGGCGGAGCAAAAATATGTGCACAAGCACATTTTGGAGGTAAAAAACATATGAAGAAATCCGGACAGATATCAGTAGTTTGTCTCGCGCTTCTGCTCTGCCTCAGTCTGGCTCTGGCAGCTTTTGCGGATGAGAGCTCCCTCATAGCGGAGAATCTTGAGATAAGCACCTATCGCGGCGTGGCCGTGGGCGGCAGGCTCACCGTTGCCGACTCCGGCAGTGAGGTTGTGGGCTTTGAGGTGACCACCGCACCCGGCAAGGGCAGCGTGGAGCTCGGGGACGACGGCTGCTTTGTCTACACCCCCGACGAGGGCAAAAAGGGCAAGGATTATTTCGGCTACAAGGCCATTGATGCTGAGGGCCATTACTCTCAGGAGGCCACCGTTATCATCACTATACGCAAGCAGAAAACCAGGGTGACCTACGCAGACATGGCCGAGCACCCCGCAGCATGGGCAGCGGTAACTCTGGCGGAGGAGGGTATTTTCACCGGGGAAAATCTGGCGGGAAAATATGTCTTTCGCCCCGATGAGCCTGTGAGCAGAGGCCAGTTTCTCACCATGTGTATGCTGGCCGCCGACACTCCCCTTATGCGGGACGTTAGCCGCACCGGCTTTGCCGACGACGAGGCTATTTCCGCATGGGCAAAGCCCTATGTGGGCACCGCCCTCAGCCTTGGCTTTATAAAGGGCTACGATAGCGAAGAGGGCGTGGTATTCAGCCCCGACGAGGCCATTTCCGCCACCGAAGCCGCCGTGATGCTGGATAATATCCTCAGCCTTACCGAGGCCGTGGCCGTATGGTACAGCTACGACGAGCTTCTGCCCGACTGGGCGGTGCAGTCCGCCGCCAACCTCTCCGCCAGTGATATTATCCCCGAGAGCGTCTCCCTTCTGGACGACAGCCTCACCCGCGCCGAGGCTGCAGAGATGATATGCAAGGCCATGGAGAGCGTGGAAAGCAGAGGCTGAGTATATCTACCAAACACGGCGGGAGCAAGCGCCCGCCCTACGCAGCGAATATGCACCCCGTAGGGCGCGACGACCCCGGCGCGCCGAAAAAAGAGCCGTGAAAATTTCACGGCTCTTTTTACGTATTCATTTTTTCAGTCTTTCAGCCAAACCCTCGTCCGCTTCGGCGATTATGGTAGAGTAGTCCGTATATATCACCATTCCGGGCAGGGAGCCCTGGGGCTTTTTCACGAACTTCACACGGGTATAGTCCACGCCGACCTTGCCTCCGGCGTTTGCCTGGGAGTGAAGTGCAGCGAGGCTTGCGGCCTCACCCAAAGTGGCATCGTCCACACTCTCACCGGCGCAGCGGATTATAACATGGCTGCCGTGAATCTTCTGGGTATGGAGCCAGATATCGCCTTTGTGAGCAATTTTCAATGTAAGGCGGTCATTCTGGGTATTGCTTCTGCCTACCAGAATCTCATAGCCGCCGGAAGAGATATAGCTGAGAGGGGCAGTCTCTTTGACCCGCTCCTTTTTGGCGTTTTTGGGGGCGCGGATATATCCGGTCTCCGTAAGCTCGCGGCGGATATCTGCAATGTCACTCTCGCTTTTCACACGGTCAATTTCATCCAGAACGCTGCTGAGATATTCTTCATCACGGCTGTTCTCTGCTATGAGATTTGTGAGATAGCGCTCGGCGGTCTTGGCCTTGGTATATTCCTTATAATATGCGGCGGCGTTTTGCTGGGGAGTCTTGAGAGCGTCCAGAGGTATGGTCACCGTGGGGTAATCCTCCTCATAGAAGTCCTCAACGCTAAGGCTGTCACATCCCGATTTGGCTCTGTAGAGGTTGGCGGTAATAAGATCGGCCCAGCGGCGCTTTTCCTCACGCTTGCCGGTTTTTTCCAGCTCTGTGCGCTGAAGCTCCAGCTTGCGGGACACACGGTCCCGGGCGTTTTTAACGGTTTTACGCAGACTCTGGGTGCGCCTGCGGAGGTCGTCCGCCTGACTGCGCCGGGTATAAAAAGCGTCAAGGAGCTCAGAGAAGGATGCAAAAGCCTCCCCCTGCATTTCCCCTGCGTACTGGCTGATGGGCATAAAGCTGAAATCCTTTGGTCTGCCCTCACTCAGGAGCATATAGGGGGTAAACTCTCCCCGCTGCACAGTTTCCGCCATGGCGTCCATAGCCTCGGGAAAATTTTCCGTATCCCCATAGCAGCGATGGACCATTTCCCGGCAGATAAGGGGCGAGAGGCAGGCAAATGTATCGAGGAGCCATTTATCCGGGCTTCTCTGCCCATCATAGGATTCCCATAGCATTTTGCGCTCCTCACTTGAAACAGCGAAGAAATCCGGCTTCGTCTGGCTCAGAGGCAGACGGTATATAAGTCCCGGCAGCACCTGACGGATGGCGCTCATCTCAGCATCCACTCTTCTCAGGCAGTCAATGATAATGCCGTCTCCGTTTACAAGGATTATGTTTGTGCCACGGCCTATCATCTCCACAATAAGCTGCTTTTTGCAGGCAACGCCCATTTCGTCATAGGCGTCCAGCTCAAAGATGATTATTCTCTCCCGCTCCGGCTGATTGAGGGCAGAGATTCTGGCCCCCACAAGGTGCTTGCGCAAAAGCATGCAGAACATGGGGGGCTGGGCAGGATTTTCGTATTTCGCCTCCGTGAGATGGACTCGGGCATTACCCACACCGCCGCAGAGGGCAAGGCGAAAATTGCCCATAGGAGAGCGGATACTTAAAAGCACCGTATCTCTCTCCGGCTGCTGCACTTTATCGATTTTTCCGCCCTCTATCCGGGCGCGAAGCTCGGATGTGAGGGCGGAAAGAGTTACACTGTCAAGAGGCATTATGCTTCCTCCATTATAATTGCGAAAAGCTCATTAAGCCGCTGATGGCGGGCGTTCAGATAGAGCCAGCCAAAAAGGGCCTCAAGGCCGGTGGCGGCATGGTACTGGGATATATCCGCGTTCTTGGGCACGGAGTTGACCCGGGTATTTCGGCCTCGGCGGTATACACCCCGCTCCTCATCAGTGAGGACAGGGAGAATTTTTGCCACAGCCTCAGCCTGAGCGGGGGCTGATACATACTTCACCGTCTCCCGGTGGAGGCTGGCGGAGGTGCTGCGCCCGGAGCATATTATCCGGGATCTGACCATAAGCTCATAGACGCAGTCTCCTATGTGGGCAAGGCCCAGATTGGAAAGGGATCTTATCTCCCCTTCGGGGAGCTTTATATTCAGGTAATCGGTCATTCTTCGCTCTCCCAGTCTTCCACGCTTTCCTCCTCAAACATATCCATCTGCTTGGGAGCTTTTTCGATGGGTGCAGTGCCGTGCATCAGCTGCATTTCCTGCCACTGCTCCTTGGTGATGAGTATCTGGCGGGGTTTGCTTCCCTCGTAGGGGCCAAGTATGCCTATTTCCTCCAGCTGGTCCACAATGCGGGCAGCCCTGGAATAGCCCAGCTTCAGTCTGCGCTGGAGCATGGAGACGCTGGCCTGCTTGGTGTCGAAGATGACCTCGGCAGCCTGAGGCAGAAGCTCATCATACTGGGTCTTTTCCTCCTGCTCTGCTTCGGAGGACTTTCCGCCGCTGCCGCTGTCGCTCTTGGCCTCGGCGGCCTTTTCCACGGCTGCAATGATGGAATCGTCGTAGTCCGCTTCGGAGTAGCGCTTGACGAAGTTGACTATTTCCTCTCTCTCCTCGTCGCTGACAAAGGCGCCCTGAACACGCTTGGGCTTGCCTATGCCGAGGGGAGCATAGAGCATATCGCCGCTGCCCACCAGTTTTTCCGCTCCGGACTGATCCATGATAATACGGGACTCCATTGCGGAGGAGACAGCAAAGGCAATGCGGCTGGGGATATTGGCCTTCATAAGGCCGGTGATAACGTCGGCAGAGGGACGCTGGGTGGCGATAACAAGGTGCATACCGCTGGCACGGCCCATCTGGGCAACACGGCAGATGCTCTCTTCAACCTCGCGGGAGGCCACCATCATAAGGTCGGCAAGCTCGTCAATGACTATGACCACCTGAGGCAGGATGCTCTCGCCATTGCGCTTTCTTATGGCGTTGTAGCCGCTGAGGTCGCGGACGCCCTCCTCGGAGAAGAGGCGGTAACGCTTGAGCATTTCCACCACGGCCCACTGCAGGGCTCCGGCGGCCTTCTTGGGGTCTGTTACAACGGGGATATAAAGATGGGGGATGCCATTATAGATGCCAAGCTCTACCATCTTGGGGTCAACCATGATGAAGCGGACTTCCTCGGGGCTGGCCTTATAGAGGATACTGAGGATTAGACTGTTCATGCAGACGCTCTTACCGGAACCGGTGGTACCGGCAATGAGCAGATGGGGCAGCTTTGCGATATTGCCGCAGATGCTCGCGCCTCCGATGTCCTCGCCTATGGCAAAGGTAAGACGGCTGGTGGCGTCACGGAAGGCGGGAGACTCTATGATATTGCGGAGATAAACGGTGGAAACTATCTTGTTGGGCACTTCTATGCCCACGGTGGCTATCATGTCCGGAATGGGGGCAATGCGCACGCCGCTTACGCCAAGGGCAAGGGCAAGGTCTCCGGCCAGATTGGTTATCTTGCTGAGCTTCACGCCGGCCTCAAGCTCTATGTCATAGCGGGTAACGGTGGGGCCGCGTGTTATGTCAACTATGCTGGCGTTTACGCCGAAGGAATTGAGGGTGGCCTGCAGTCTTTCCCGATTGAGGTTCATTTCCTCCCTGCCGTCGGCGGCAGCGCCGCTGCGGCCTTTGAGAAGTTCAATGGGAGGATAGCGATACTCACCCAGGTCCTCTGCATTCTTCTCCTCAACAGCCTTGGCCACTTCAGTGGACTGCTGCTGTATCTCCGCCTCGGCAGCAGCTTTTTTGCTTATCTTGGGAGTAGGTGCGGGCTGGATTATCTTCACTCTCTCGCTTGTGGCTTCGGCACTCTTGATTTCAAGAGGCTCAACCCCGGCAATGGAGGCAGCCTCCTCAATGCTGAGAGGCTTCACATTATCGGTGGGAGTGGGCACAGGGTAGCCGACGGCAGGTCTTGCCACAATTTCCTCGGGGCTCTTGGCCTCGCCGAATATCTGACCGGGAGTTTTAACTCTGGGATTTGTGTTGAAAAAGCCCTTGCGTTCCTCAGCATAGTCAAGCTCGGACTCTTCCTCGTCCATGGGGATGTCTATGGCCCGGCGGCGCTCATCGGCACTCATGGCCGCGGGGGCAGCTTCCTCCACAGCAGGGGCGGCCTTTTTCTTTTTCTGCTTGCTTATCCTGTGGGCAGAGTTTTCAGGCTCAGCAAAGAGAGGGGGCTCCTCTTCCCTGTCCTCGGGAATATACATGGGCTTTTCCCTGCTTTTCACTTTGCCTATTACCATAGAAGGAGTAATACGGAAGCCCGCCATAAAGAGGGCTATAAGGGCAAAAAGGAACACGGGCACAGCGCCCCAGATGCTGAAAAGAGCCTCGCAGCCTATGGCAAGGAAGCCGGACACAAGTCCGCCTCCACGCATGGCGCTGCCCTCGGAATAAACGGTCTTGAAGGCAACTGCGAATTTGGAAAAATCGGGCTCATACTTGGCAAAGAAGAGATGGCAGAGAGCGCCGAACACCACAGCCATCAGGAGAAGGCAGATGCTTCTGGCCTTAACGGGTCTGCCCCTGTGGAAAATAAGGATAAATGCGCAGACGAACAAAATGGGGGGCAAAATATAGTAGCCGTAGCCAATGAAGCCCTTCACGGTGCCGCAGATATATGTAATGAATATCGCGTCCACATTGAAATAGCCTATGGCGCAGAAAAGACCCACAAAAAGGCATATCACGCCCCAGAGTTCCCGTCTGATGGGATTGGCGCTGCCCTGAACGTTTCCGGCAGTATGCTTGCCACCGCTTTTGGAAGAGGTGCTTTTCTTCGCAGAAGCAGAGCCGCTCTTTGATGAGGTCTTGCCGGTAGATTTGGAGGCGGAGGACTTTCCGCCGGAGCTTGCTTTAGTAGCCATTAAGCTTCACCTCAAAGAACAATAGTAAGGATTATGGTTGCAACACCCACTACCCAGCAGTAGAAGGAGAAACCGCCAAAACGGCCCTTCTGGGAAATGTAGCGCAGGAGCATAAGGCAGAGATAGCCGGATACGGCGGCAATAAGCATGCCAAGGAAATACTTGGGCAGCATTGCCGGGTCTATGCCGGCGTCAAAAGCATCGGCAATAGAGAGAATATTGGCGCCCAGAATGGCGGGGATGGAAAGCAGGAAGGAAAACTTCACCGCAAACTGACGGTCCAGACCGGTGGCAAAGCCGGCAGTGATGGTGGTTCCGGAACGGGATATGCCGGGTACAGTGGCAATCGCCTGGAAAAGGCCGATAATAAGGGCGTCCCGCACGGTCATGGTCTTTTCGTTCTTGCTCCTGCGGGGCAGACGGTCGGAGATAAAAAGTATTGTGCCGCAGAAAAGCAGGGCAAAGCCTATGAACATGGTGTTGTTATAAAGGGCCTCCACCTTATCCTTGATGGGCAGTATCAGGAAAAGGGGCAGAGTGCCGAAGAACATCATCACCAGAAGTCTCACAGCGGGGTACTTTTTCTTCTCGCCGGGGACAGGGTGGCCCGCTGTTCTTATGTAGGTAATGCCCTGAGTTATTATGTCCATAATGTCCTTGCGGTAAAAAATGCACACGGCAACAAGTGTGGCCAGATGAAGCAGCAGGTCAAAAAACACATGGCTGCCGTCTTCCATGGTGTTCATGCCAAGGAAGTTCTGGAATATTGAAAGATGGCCGGAGCTGGAGATGGGCAGAAATTCCGCCACACCCTGCACAAGGCCCAAAAAGGCTGCAGATAAATAAGACATGATATTCCTCCGAATATATAAATGGTTGTTTTTTCTATTTAACTAATGTATATTACCACAGTTTTCCCCAAAGTACAAGACGTGGCCAGAACAAAGTTTACATAATTTTCGACATGGGATTGATTTCGTGTTCGCCGGAGTCCGGCCATGGGCTGCCCTACGAATGATAAGGGGGAAAAGTTGCGGCGGGATCATGCCCCCCCGCCCTACAGCAAAGATTCAGGATTCCCACACAATTCGTAGGGGCCGTGTCCCCGACGGCCCGTGTACATATATAGCAAAGTGTATGCAAGACATGGGTGTATACGGTGCGGGATATCCGGAGGCCGTCCCCTACGGAAATCGATTCATTCAGTTTTGCGGCATCGCAGAGGCGATTTTTCAATCGCCCTTATCCCTTCTTTTTCTTCTCCCCAATTTCCCCATGGAGATAATCAAGAGCATCCCGGAGTGAACCAACAGCGTCTATAAGGCCACAGCTGACCGCATCCTCCCCTGTGAGAACCGTGCCCAGGTCATTTGCCATATTCTCACTGGCATGCATCATTTCTGTGAGCTTTTCCCGGGAAATATGGGAATGGGAGCTTACAAAGCCAACTATTCTGTCCTCTATCCGTGAAAAATAATTATATGTCTGCTCAGTGCCTATTATCACTCCCGTAAGGCGCACGGGATGAACTGTCATGGCGGCAGAGGAAACTATAAAGCTCTTTTTTGCCGCCACAGCCAGAGGCACGCCTATGCTGTGGCCCCCTCCCAGAACAAGGGATGCCGTGGGCTTGCTCATACCCGCAATCAGCTCCGCAAGACCCAGTCCCGCGTCCACATCTCCCCCGGCAGTATTAACGAGAAACAGAACGCCTTTTATATCCTCCGATTCCTCCATAGCCGCCAACATGGGCATAAGATGCTCATACTTCGTGGTTTTGCTGTCCTCGGGCAGCACCTGATGGCCCTCTATCTGGCCTATGATGGAAACGCAGTGGATGCCGCTGCCCTCCCCGGCCGCTCCAACATCCTGCAAAAGGTTCTGTTCGTTTTTATCCATGGACATAAAAAACTCCCCCTGACCGTCTTTTACTGCATAGTATTTCCGGTCAGGGAGAGTTTTATTAGTTTTTAATATATCAGTTGTCGTAAACAGCCTTGACGCCCTTGTAGGTCATGTAGGTATCGAACTTGGCAACAAGCTCGAAGGGAGCGTGCATGCTGAGAACGGGAACGCCGGCATCGATGGTGGCAATGTTGCGGCGGGACATGAAGAGAGCAACGGTACCGCCGCCGCCCTGGTCAACCTTGCCCAGAGTGCCCATCTGCCAAACCACATTGTGGTCGTCAAATATCTTTCTCAGTCTGCCAACAGTCTCGGCATCGGCGTCATTGGTGCCGCCCTTGCCGGCTCTGCCGGTGAATTTGAGAATACCCATGCCATAGTTGCACTTTGCGTTGGAGCGCTTTTCGCTGATCTCGGCGAACATGGGGTCATAGGCGTTGCAGACGTCGGCGGAGAGGCAGAAGCTGTTCTCGAAGCAGTGGCGCAGCTTCACGCCCTGTGCGTCGCAAAGGTCCTCGATAAAGCACTCAAAGGCCATGCTCTGCATACCGGAGGTGCCTTCAGAGCCAATCTCCTCCTTGTCCGCAAGGATGCAGACAGCGGTCTTTTCGGGAGCCTCGGTGTCCATAATGGCCTTCAGCTCGCAGTAGGCGCAAACACGGTCATCGTGGCCGTAGCCTCCAACGAAGGAGCGGTCGAGGCCGATGTCTCTGGTGTTGTATGCGGGAACAGCCTGAATCTCGGCAGAGAGGAAGTCCTCGTCGGTGATGCCGTATGTATCGTTGAGAAGGCTCATGATGGCAAGCTTAACGCGGTCGCTGCCCTCATCATCGTAGGGCACGGAACCCAGGAGGATGTTCATCTTCTCGGCGGGAATTATCTCCATGGCGTTCTTGCTCAGCTGGTCCTTTGCCAGGTGAGGCAGAACGTCGGTGATGCAGAACTGGGGATCACCCTCGTTGCGGCCTATGGAAATTTCAACGTTCTCACCGTTTTTCAGGCTGACAACGCCGTGGAGCTCAAGGGGAACGGTAAGCCACTGGTACTTCTTGATACCGCCGTAATAGTGGGTGCGGAAATATGCAAACTCGCTGTCCTCGTGGAGAGGAATCTGCTTTAAGTCCAGACGGGGGCAGTCAACATGGGCGGCGGCAATGTTGCAGCCCTCGGCCATGCTCTTCTTGCCCACAACAGCCAGCAGCAGGCTCTTGCCGCGGTTATTGCGATAGAGCTTCATGCCGGGCTTTACCTCCATGCCGTAGGTGAAGGGCACAAAGCCGGCCTCCTCGGCAAGACGGATGGCCTCGTTTACTGCGAGACGCTCGGTTCTTGCTATATCAAGAAATTTCTTGTAACCTTCGTTGAACTCCTCAAGAGCGATGCGCTCTTCGGTTTCTATGAGGTCATAGCCATTCTTCTGTTCATAAAAAAGTTTCTCTCTGATGTTATCGGACACTTCTCAATACCTCCATGAAAAATTTATTACACACACATTCAAATTCCTCCCGGCTGCCCCCGTTATGGAGAGTATAATCGCAATTTTCCTCGAAATACTCATTGGGGCGCTGGGCGGCTATACGGCTGCGGGCATATTCCTCGGTAATGCCCTCCCGCTTAAGGAGCCTTTCCACTCTCGCCTCCGTGGGGGCCGTGATGGCCACATTGAAGGCGGTGCGCTTGGCAAATCTGCCCTCCAAAAGGGCAATGGCGTCTATGGCTGCCAGAGTGCCGCCATTCATGGCGTGGCGCTCAAGGCGAGCCTCTATTTCCTCACTCACATATTTGTGAGTTATCTTATTCAAATCTTTAAGAGCTTCGCTGTCGGCAAAAACTATGGCTCCAAGGGCCTTTCTGTCCAGAACACCCTCTTTGTACACATTTCCGAAGCGAGAAACGAGCTCTTCCCTCATCCCGGCGCTTTCACGGCAGAGATAATGGTATACCTCATCGGCATCCACTATCAAAGCGCCCATCTTACGGAGAACATTCAAAGCAGTGGTCTTGCCGCAGCCTGTGCCGCCGGTGATACCCACCAGTGTCATGGCGTCCACAAGAGCCCGGGCTACATCTCCCTCGGGCAGGGCTCCCTGACGGAGTATGCGGTAAGGGTTTCGGGACATATCTATGATGGTGGACTCCGTTCCTATGCCGCACTCTCCCCCATCCAGAACGGCGTCAATTTTGCCGTCGAAATACTCCATCACCTTTTCTGCGTTCTTGGGGCTTGGCTCTCCGCTGGGATTGGCGGAGGGGGCCGCAAGGGGCAGACCGCTTTGGCGCAGCAGCTCCAGAGTGAGCGGATGGTCGGGGCAGCGAAGGCCAATGGTGGCTCCTCCCGCCCGGACTATTGGGGGAACACAGTCCCGGCTTTTAAGGATTATGGTGAGAGGGCCGGGCCAGAATTTTTCAGCCAGAACATATGCCGCCTCGGGAACATCCTCACAGTAGGCCTCCATGGCCTCCCTTCCGGGGACCATAAGGGACAATGGCTTCACTTCAGGTCTGCCCTTGACCTCGTATATCTCACGGACCGCAGCCTCATCAAGGCCGTTTCCGCCGAGACCATATACGGTCTCCGTGGGCACTGCCACAAGGCCGCCCCCGGCAACTATCTCAGCCCCACGGGCTATATCCTTTGTAATAAGCTCAGTTTTCATTATTTTTCAGCTTCTCCGCCTGGTCCATGGTCACAAGGGCGTCTATGAGCTCGTCCAGATCGCCGTTTATGATGGAGGCTATATTGAAGTTCTTCACATCGCCGCTGAGACGGTGGTCAGTCACTCTGTTCTGGGGGAAGTTATAGGTGCGCACTCTCTCGCTTCTGTCGCCGGAACCAACCTGGCTCTTGCGCTCGGCGGCGATGGCGGCGTGCTGTCTGGCCTGCTCCGCCTCATAGAGCTTGGAGCGTAGTATCTTCATGGCCTTATCCTTATTTTTATGCTGGCTGCGCTCATCCTGGCATTCAACCACAACGCCTGTTGGCAGATGGGTTATGCGGATTGCGCTCTCGGTCTTGTTGACGTGCTGGCCGCCTGCACCGCTGGAGCGGTAGGTATCTATCTGCAGGTCCTTGGGGTCTATATCAAACTCCACGTCCTCAGCCTCGGGCAAAACTGCCACGGTGGCTGCGCTGGTGTGGATACGTCCGCCGCTTTCCGTCTCCGGCACACGCTGGACACGGTGGCCGCCGGCCTCGAATTTCAGGCGGGACCATGCGCCCTCGCCCTCCACCACGAAGCTTATTTCCTTGATACCACCAAGTTCCGTGTCGTTGAGATTGACAATGTCTATCTTCCAGCCACGGCGCTCGGCATACATGGAATACATACGGTAAAGGTTGGAGGCAAAAAGCATACCTTCCTCTCCACCTACGCCGCCGCGAATCTCCATGATGACGTTGCGGGAGTCGTTGGGGTCACGGGGCAGCAGGAGAATTTTCAGCTCCTCCTCGCAGCGCTCCATGCCTTCCTTTGCAAGAGCATATTCCTCCTGAGCAAATTCACGCATATCGGGCTCATCCATCATGGTCTGAGCGTCCTCCAGGTCCCTTTTAAGGCCCATGTATCGGCGGTAGCAGTCCACCACGGGAGAAAGCTCCTTCTGCTCACGGGCGCACTTGGCGTATGCGGCGGGGTCGGAATAGACCTCCGGGGTAGCCATACGCTCTTCAAGCTCTATGAACTTTTCCTCAATCTGGCGGAGCTTATCAAACATCAGCCGTGTACCTCTTTAAATCAACAGTCTACAACAATTTAGCATTTTAGCACATAAAATCGCCTTTGTAAACATAAAAATGCCCACGCAGCGAAAACATTTGTTTTGTCTGTGTGGGCATTTTTGTGCATTTATACTTATTTTACCCTCTGGCTCTTTACATACTTCCAGAGAGGAGTTTCGGTGTCGGCGCGCTTTATGAATATGGAGGTGCGGATAGCATCTCCCGTGTCATCAAAGTTTATGACACCCGCCACACCGGAGCTGCTGACCGTGGGCATAACCGCCAGAATATCCGCATAATGGGCGCTTCCCGCCTTGCTTATGGCGGAGAGAGCCAGATTATAGGCGTCGTAGCCCATAACGGTGACGGCGGAAAGCTCGTCCGTGCCGCCGTTATTGGCAAAGGCGGCTGTGTCGCCGCGAATCCACTCCTTGAATTTCTCCTCAAAACCGGTGTTATAGCCCTCGGCATAGAAGGTTGAGGTAAATATACGGAAATTCTTGCCGACTGCAGCATCACGGATAGCATCTCCGTCCCAGGTGTCGCCGCCTATGACGGGCACCGGCTTTTCAAGGGCGTTCATGGCCTCAATTATCAGCTTTCCGTGGCGGGGAGAGCAGGGGGCGAAAACCGCGTCTATCTCCTGCTCGGGGATGGAGCTGAGGAAATAGGTGAAGTCTGAGGTGTTTTCCGAAAAGTTCATCTTCACGATGTCTATATCATAGCCCTCAGCAGCTTTGCTGAAGCCGGCAATAAGGCCCTGTTCATATTCGCTTTCCACCTGACCGAGACACAAAACGGTAGAGCACTCCAGCTCGTCCTTGACAAACTTGGCAAGGGCAGCGCCCTGAAGCTCATCCTGAATGCAGACGCGGTAGTAGCAGTCATAGTCGGCGGTGATAGCGGGAGCGGTGCAGCTTATGCCTATGACCGCGATGCCCGCCTTTTCAAACACGGGTGCTGCTGCCAGGGAGCAGTCGCTGCCGTAGGAGCCAAGCACAAGGGAGAGCTCCTGCTCAAGCAATGTGGCGGCCACCTCCGCAGACTGAGCCGGGGAGGAGGCGTTGTCGGCATAAACAAGCTCCACGTCGTAGGTATCGTTTCCGATTTTGACGGTGGGCTGGAGGGAGTGGGCGTACTGTATGCCCAGAACCTCTTTCAGGCCCATTTCGCTGTCGCTGCCGCTGAAAGGCTCAAAAACGCCTATGCGCAGGACGGGGTTTGCCTCTTCCTCATCCTTTCCGCAGGCGGAAAGAGAGAGGACCATGGCCATTATCAACAATATTGCAATTATCTTTTTCATTTTTTCCTCCAGAAAAACGCGGGTAGATAGGTCCGGGCTTATTTGAGGATGAAGGGGCTCAGTCTGAAATCTCTGTCGCCACGTCTCTCCTCCCGGGCGGAAAAGCCCAGAACAAAAAGGTCTGTGGCCTGACATTCCAGAGCAAAACAGGCCCTTGCCTCAGCCCCCAGAGAATTTATCTCCGCAGGCTTGGTAATAATGGGAAGAGAGGCCCTCTCCCTCATCATTTTCAAAATGGCACAGCCCCGGCTGTTGGCAGCCAGCACCCGGATATAGGGCGGCAGTCCCTGGGCGTCCCCTGCCTTTATTCCCAGGGCGGCACACATGGTCATACGGCGCAGACGGCTCAGGGCATAGCGCTTTGTGGCGGCGGCGGAAATAACGGCGTCCACGCTGACCTCTGTTGCGGCGCAGCGGTAAAGTCTGGCTCCCAGACCCTCCCCGGCGTCGGGCAGGGCTTCAAAGGCCTCTTTGGGCAGCATACGCAGACGGGAAATCACAGCGTTGTCCAAAGCTTCACCCATCACGGGGCCCCTGCCCTGATGCATCTCCCGTTCCAGAACCTGGGCGCAGGGCAAGGGCATATTGTTCACTATACTCTCTCCCCGGGAAAGCCTTTTTCTCAGTTCCGAAGCAGAGGGCAAATCTCCCCCGCCGCTCTGGTCATGGCCAGCCCCCACCCTTTTCACAGTAATTGGCTTTATGGGCAAACGCTGTTCGTAGAGGGCCTTGATATATTCAATGCCCAAAATATCGTTGGGGCTGCGCAGTTGTGGAAGGCTCTCCCCCGCTATGCGCTCCGCCGCAAGCTGTCTGGCGGCGGCATAGGGCATGCCCTGAGGAAGAAGCTCTCTTATTATAGCATCCATTTGGGGGCTGAGCAATACCTGGGCTGCGGCTTCGAGAGGGGCAATATCACCGCTCTCGCTGCCAAAGGACAGATGGCTTATAACGCCGGTGCCACCAAGCACTCCCACCGCGCCTCTCGCAAAGCCCTCGGCGGAGGACAGCGCCCAGGGCAGAGGGAGCTCCAGCACAAGGTCCGCTCCTCCGTGTATGGCGCACTGGGCCCGGGCATTTTTTGAAAAGGCAGCAGGCTCTCCACGCTGGACAAAATTACCGCTCATGACGCAGACAAGCCCCGAGTCCTCCCCCAGCATGGCACGGGTTTGGTCAATATGATGCTTATGACCCATGTGAAAGGGATTATATTCCGAAATAATGCCAGAAATGTTCATAAACCGCTCCAAAAAGCCAAAAAACTCTTGCGTTTCCGAAATATTGTATTAAAATAAACAATATACTGCGCAAATATCTTTGTTTCTATTTTACAGGAAAAATAATTAATTACAATAAGGAAGGTTAGCAAAAATGAAAATTCTTGTTATCAACGCAGGCAGCTCTTCTCTCAAGTATCAGCTGATGGATATGGACAACGAGTCCATCCTCGCAAAGGGTATCTGCGAGCGCATCGGCATTGACGGTCTCTTCACCTACAAGCCCCAGGTGGAAGGCAAGGTCCAGATCAAGGCTGAGCCCGTTGCTATGCCCACCCATTCCGAGGCCATCCAGGCCGTTCTGAAGGCCCTCGTTGATGCCGAAAACGGTGTTGTCGCCTCCATGGACGAGATCGACGCCGGCGGCCACCGCGTTCTCCACGGCGGTATGGAATTCACCGCATCCTGCATCGTTGACGATGCCTGCGAAGAAGCCATCAAGAAGTGCTTCCCCCTCGGACCCCTCCACAACCCCGCAAACCTCATGGGCGTCAAGGCCTGCCAGGATGTTATGCCCGGCACTCCCCAGGTTGCTGTGTTCGACACCCCCTTCCACATGACCATGGCCGCTCAGGCTCACACCAATGCTATCCCCTATGAGTATTATGAGAACGACCAGGTCCGCCGCTACGGCTCCCACGGCACTTCTCACCGCTACGTTTCCGCCCGCGCCATCGACCTCCTCGGCAACCCCGAGCACAGCAAGGTCATCTGCTGCCACCTGGGCAACGGTTCCTCCCTCTCCGCCTGCATCGACGGCAAGTGCGTTGACACCACCATGGGTCTTGGACCCCTCGCAGGTGTTCCCATGGGCACCCGCTCCGGCGACATCGATGCCACCATCATTGAATACCTGATGGGCCGCTATGGCTACAGCATCGAAGAGATGATGAACATCCTCAACAAGAAGTCCGGCGTTCTGGGCGTCTCCGGCGTTTCCTCCGACTTCCGCGATCTGGAAACCGCTGCTGCCGAGGGCAACGAGCGCGCACAGCTGGCTCTCGACAAGTTCCACTACGAAGTCCGCAAGGACATCGGCGCTTATGCTGCTGCCATGGGCGGCTGCGATGCCATCGTCTTCACCGCCGGTGTTGGCGAAAACGGCGCTGAAAACCGTGCAGAGATCTGCAAGGGTCTGGAGTACATGGGCGTCAAGATCTGTGACAAGCGCAATGCAATCCGCGAGGATGAGCACATGA
>JAZSFJ010000111.1:0-6369 GCA_045532145.1 Oscillospiraceae bacterium | reverse complement strand
CCGCCGGCACCGATGCTGCGGCCGCCGAACTTGGAAACGTTGACGTTACCCTTCTCGTCAATCTCTGCGCCGCCCAGGAATGCCATGTCAAGAACGCCGCCGTCATACATATCGATAGTGTCGGTCTGGGAGAACATGCATTCGCAGTTGGCAACGCCGGGGAAGGAGAGACCTTCCTGAACCTGGCCGCCCATAGGACCGGACTCAACAGAACAGGTGAGGCCTTCGTTGATGCCTTCTTCTGCTGCAACGGAGCCGACGCCGGAAGGCATGCCGGAACCGAGGTTGATGATAATGTCGGGCTGGAGCTCCATGGCTGCGCGGCGTGCAATGATCTTGCGCAGGGTCATGGGCAGAATCTTGGTGGCATTGCCCTTGAAGGTCTGCTCACCGCTGAGCTCGGGACGATACTTCAAGGTGGCGTAGCACTGGCGGGTGTTCATGGGATCCTTTGCCACAACGATGTAGTCAACCAGCTTGTTATGGATGCGGATGTTGCGGGTGCGGAGGGTTCCGCGGGGAACGATCTGCTCAACCTGAGCGATGACGATACCGCCGTTGTTGTGAGCGGCAACAGCAACCTCAAGCTCAGTGCCGATATAGGCCTCGTGCTCCATGGAGAGGTTTCCGTCCTCGTCAGCATAGGTGGCGCGGATGAAAGCGACATCGGCAGGGGGGGTCTTGTAGAAGAGGTACTCCTCGCCGTCGATGTTCATAAGCTCAACGACCTTGAGGCCGTCCTTGGCCTTCTGGTTGAAGGCGCAGCCGTCGCGGCGGGGATCGGCGAAGGTGTCAAGGCCGACCTTGGTAATAAGGCCGGGGCGGCCGCCGGCAGCGCAGCGGATCAGGTTGCACATAACTCCCATGGGGGGCATATAGCCGGGGATCTCGTTGCGATCGATCATGTAAGCGATAGCGCGGGCGTCGGTCATGTTGCCGGCCCAAACGCGGCCAAGCAGACCGGGAATGGCGATCTTGTTTGCGCCGATATTGTATCCCTTGTAGGGCTCAGTGCTCTCGGTCTTATCGCCGGGAGTGATGCCGCAAACGAAGGAGATGTTCTGGGGATGGCCCTCACGCTCAAAGCGCTCTTTCAGACCGGTGTAGAGCTCTTCGGGACTGCCGAGAGAACCGAAACCGCCGGAGATAAGTGCGCAATTGTCGGGAATGAGGCTCATGGCTTCTTCAAGAGTAACAAACTTGGACATTTATAAGATTCCTTTCGTTTATATACTTAAAATCCGAGAATATCCACGATACGCCTGGCCGTGAAACGACCAGGCGTTTATGGTAGTTATTATGGCTTACTTGTAGGTGCTGTCCTCTTCGTAGGCTTCCTTCATGATGATGGAGCAGTGGAAGATGGGGCGGTTGACCTCAAGGATGCGCATGGGGTTGTGCTTCAGACCTGCAGGAATGTAGATCATGGTGGACTTGGTCAGCAGGTGAGCTTCGCCTTCGATGGAAAACTCGATCTTGCCGCCGAGGTCGTAGGGATTCTCAGGATCGCTGGAGAAGAAGCAAACGAGCTCGTTGGTATCGCCGTGGGCGTGCTCGGTGAACATGGGATCACGGGGAGCAGCGTCCTTGTACCATGCGGTGTTCATCTGGAAAGCGCCGGGGCAGACGTTGCCGTCCATCCAGAGGATGCGCTTTGCGAACTTGTCGTAAATGGCCTTGAACTCAGCGTCCATTGCGGGGCCGGGGCTGTCCTGTACGAAATACTTGCCGTACTCGCCGCCCTTGTTGTTATCGTATACCATAGGATATCAATCCTTTCTTTAGAATTAAGGTATCGCTGCGCTCTTACTTCTCGAGCTTCTCAGCAGGGAACTCCCAGTTGATGAACTTCCAGTAAGGAGCATTGACCTTCTTCTGGTACTCAACCATGTCAACGCCGTTCCAGTCATAGAAGCCCAGCTTGGTGGGACTCTTGGCGCCCCATGCGTCGGGAGACTCAGCCTTCTCGCGGATGCAGTCGGGAGCGGCATCCCAGCGGGGGAGGATGGGGAACACAGCATTGCAGGTGGTGATGTTGAGCTTGTAGCCGCCGTTGTCGAAGTGATCGAAAATACCGATGCTACTGTAACGGGGGCAGAAGCTGTAGTTCAGGCAGTTGTCCACGTCCTTGGGATCGCAGATGCCCTGCTCAACCAGATTCAGGCAGGCAGCCCACAGAGCGAACTGCAGGTAGTTACCGATGAAGCCGGGGTTGGGCTTTTTCAGGACGGAGGGCTTTCTGTCCAGTTCAGCGAGAACCTGCTTTGCGTAGTCAACAACGCCTTCGGCAGTCTTCTCGGAGTAGCAGATCTCGAAGTAGGGGACCATGTGAACGGGGAAGAAGGGATGGGTGACGATGATGCGGTCAGCATACTTGTCGGCGGCAGCAGCGAGAGCATCGGGGAGAATAGAAGAGGAGCAGGAGCCGATGAGCTTGATGTTGGGGCAGCAGCGCTCGATCTCTGCAAAGCAGACCTTCTTCATTTCGATGTCTTCAGCAATAGCCTCGAAGATGACTTCGCATTCTGCCATTCCCTCGTAGGAGGTGGTGTAGACCAGATAAGAAGCGCAGACTTCCTTCTGCTCTTCGGTGATGATGCCCTGAGCGACGAGCTCATCGTACATCTTATCGAAACCGGCTTTGTAGGTGGGGATCTTGGCTTCGCTTCTGACGTAGCAGATGGTCTTGTTGCCGTGGAGAGTGGTCAGAACAGCGGTGCTGTTTCCGATCATGCCAAGGCCAACAATACCAATAACACGCTTATTCATGTTTTTATCTCCTTAAGCTATGTAACTTATGCGTTGCCGCGGACTTTGCCGTTGTTCTTCAGCTGGGGCATGCAGAGCATCTCGCGTGCCTCTTCGGGAGTGGCAACTTCCATATCGAGCTCGTGGATGATGCGGACGCAGCGCTCAACCAGCTCGGCATTGCTCTTGGCAAGTCTCTTGTAGCTGTAGTAGATGTTGTCTTCCATACCGGTGCGGAGGCCTGCGCCCTTGAGCATACCATAAACGGTGCCGGGCAGCTGGTTTGCGCCGATAGCCATGGTGGTGATGTCCAGAGGCATCTTAACGCCTGCAGCCTTAGCGCAGGAGTGAGCCAGGTTCATCATGTAGTCGATGTTTTCCTGAGTGCAGGAGATAGCACCCTGAGAAACCTTATCCATACCCATAACGAGAGTCATGGAGACGGGATCGTCCAGAACGCCGGCGGGATAGAGATACTTGAAGACGTCTTCAATAGCGGTGGGATCGAAAACTTCGATCTCGGCCTTGATGCCCATCTCCTTGATGCGGCGGGCAACATTGACGAGCCACTTGCGGGTCCACATGTAGATGAACTCGAGGTCTTCCCAGGTGGTGGTCATGAGAGAGCAGTCGAGGGTGACCATCTCGGGCCAGCAGGCGGGATCCTTCATATCGAGAACGCCGAGGCCGTCGTCAGTGTGGGCGTTGGCGCGGGTTGCGGGAGCGGAGGAGTTCTGAATGATGATGGGGCACTTTGCACGGATGCCGGAGTTGATCTCAGCAAAGATCTCGCCGTCGTTGCAGCTCTTGCCTTCCTTGTTGCGGGCGTGAACGTGGACTATGGTAGCACCAGCGTTGTAGCAGTCATATGCAGAGGGGATGATCTCATCGGGCTGCTCGGGAAGTCCGGGGTTCTGGGCCTTGCCCTGGAAGTTACCGGTCTGAGCGACGGTCAGTATAACTTTTCTTTTAGCCATGATTGAAATTCCTTTCATAATTAAATTTTGAAAATTGACTCATCATTTAGGGCGTAATAACTTCGCCTTAAAATACGAATATATTATATCTTATTGCCGCTTTTGTGGTTAAAAAGTTTCGTTATAGGGCGATAAGGAATGTGAATCTAATTATTAAGAATATTTGAAAAATCAAGTAAAATCAATAAATCCGCGGCATTTTACCGCGGATTTAGGGGCGTTAATTATTTGTAAAGACTGAAAAATCTGTTTTCTGTAAGGGAGTTGAGACTGAGGAAACGGGGCACGTCCGGATTGCCGGTATTGCGCTGCCAGGCCACCACCATGGTTATTTTGGCGTCGTCGCCTTCGATGGGAAGGCTGACTACATTGGGGCAGTTATAGAAGTTTTTCAGGTGGGGGGGCAAAATGGCAATGCCCACGCCGGAGTTGATTGCCAGAACCGCCATATCGGCGCGGTTATAGTAGTTGATGATGTCGGGCACAATACCGCGGTTTGCACATATCTTGTTTATCTGGCCTGAGAGGGTGAAGTCCTGAGCGGGAGTGGAGACAAAATGGAATTTGGAGAGAGTGCTCCAGTCGCTCATGTCGATGTCGCTCAGAAAAGCCTTGTTTACAAAAACGTGGAGGTGGGTGCTGCCAAGAGAGCGGTATTCAATAACCTCGTTTTCGGGAACCATGTGCTGATGGGCGAAATAGAGGTCGTAGCTGTTCTGACCCAGAGCCGAGGTCATTTCTGCGCCTTCCAGCAAATCGACGTTTACCTGAACGCCGGGATGTTTTTTCAGAAATTCCTCAAGGCAGATGGTGAAGTAGCCAGATGCACTGGAGAGCATGGCAACCTTTATGTATCCTCTGCGTCCTTCGGAAATATTCTTGAGGCGATTTTCGGCCTCGGCCTGGAGGGAGAGAAGCTGCTTTGCGTAGCCAACGAACTCCTTGCCCTCGGGGGTAAGGGAAACACTGTGGCTGTTGCGCTTGAGCAGGGTAACTCCAAGACTGCTTTCAAGAGCCTTTATGTAGTTGCTGACTGTGGGCTGGGTAACGTAGAACTCGTTGGCTGTTTTGGTGAAATTCAGAGTCTGGGACAGGGAAATAAACAATCTCAGCTGCAAGGTATCCATGTATACATACTCCTGACATTACTTTTCGTTTTAGATGAACTTATATGAGATCGCTCTGCATATTCTTCCTTATACGTCTGATTAATTCATCCCGGGCAACATTATGGGGATTGTTCTTGGCGGTAAGGATACAGATATTTCGCTTGGGAAGGGTTGTGCTGATATCTATAGGGAATATATTATCATAGTTCCTGTGGCGGGCGAAAAGAGGGGAGGGGACCAAAGCGAGACACATGCCCATGTCCACAATGTCCAGAAGATGACGGAAGTCCTCTACCTGATAGCTGGGTTCCACTCGCAGACCGTGGGAGGCAAAAGCACCTCGAAGATAATCACTGCCGCTTATACCCCGGTTAAGAGAGGCGAAGGGACAAAGAGAGACATCGTAAATGCGAACGCGGTCGCGGTTGAGCTCCTCAAAAAGTCTGCCCGCTATAAAAACATCATAATACTCGCCGAGATTCTGAGCAACAATGCCGGGAGTGTCCGGGATGGGGCCCAAAGTAAACACGGCGTCAACATCTCCGCAGAGGAGGGATTGGAGGCAGTGGTCCGTGGAGGTGATCATATCACAGCTGAACTCTATATGCACATCGGGAAAATCCTTCTGGAAGTCCTTCATCACCGGGAGGATGAAATGGGTGAGGACAAAGTTGTCCACGCCGAGACGGATTTTCTGTATGTCCCCGGTCTGTAGCTGTTTGAGCTTTTCCTCGCCGATGAGTATATCCTCGCAGGCCCGGGCAACATGGCCGTAAAGCATCTCGCCCTCGGCGGTGAGAGTCACACCGTGCTGGAAGCGCTCAAAAAGCTTGCAGCCAAGATCCGCTTCAAGACTCTGGATGGAACGGCTGACGGTGGACTGGGAGAGAAACAGTGCGTTGGCAGCATGGGTTATATTGTTATATTTACCAACATAATAAAAAACCTTATAGGCGTCAAAACTTGCAGACATACCGAGCTCCTGTCTATGACGTGTGGACCGGAGGAATTATATCACAAAAAATAGAATAAATGGTTTTGCAAAAAATGCAAAACAAAAAATGTGGCTATAAATGAACGAAATATTAACAGCCTCCGAAGTATACGCCTATGCGTAAAAAGCATCGTCATATATTATCAAATGTAATAATACATTATAGGTTTCAAAAAAACAATCGGCCAAAATAACGAAATGTCAATGCAAAAATGCATGACATTGCATAAAATATGCATTTGCCAATTAATAAAGCTTAGTGTTAAATTATGATGTAACGCATGTTCGATAAAATCTGATATCTATGCTTGTGAAGGATTTGTCGAATTTTTACAATATTTTCGTATTGTAACTGCTGCAAAAATAATAGGAGTGTGAAAAGTATGAGTGGAATTATAGCCGGCGTACTTGGTCTGGTTATTCTGCTGATTCTGCTGTTCATGGGCATGCACATCGGTCTGGCAATGGCACTGGTCGGATTCATCGGCATCTTCTACATGAATGCGCAGAAGTACAACGTCGAAATGGCGTTCACCCGCGC
>JAZSFJ010000095.1:0-16865 GCA_045532145.1 Oscillospiraceae bacterium | reverse complement strand
CCAGCCCCCCGGACAAATAAAAAACAGATTACCTTTTGGTACTCTTTTTTTATTTTATCTCTGGTTGGGGTGGACCCAGCGGCCTCATGCGCCGTCAGGCGCGTTAAATAATATGGCCGCAAGGCGTCACGGCGCATGGCGCCGGGACGGCTTCTGGTTGGACTCCAGTCACTCGGACCAAAATAACGGTCTTCCTTCGGGATGGCCGTTATTTTTTTGCCTTTGCGAATATGGCCGCTCGCAGGCGCGCCGGGGCGACGCGCCCTACGGGGGCTAAACAAAGACGCTTGCATTAACATAAACAGGTCATTTTTTATCATCGGTGGCCGGATTATCTATAAGCTTGCCATTCTCGGTAAAACGAGAGCCATGGCAGGGGCAGTCCCACGAGTGCTCCTCCTTATTATATTTCAGAGCGCAGCCCATATGAGGGCAGCGGGGAACCGTAGGCGTCATCAGGTTTATGGCCGATTCCGCAGCATTTACCGCCAGTTGGGGATGCATTATGCTTCTGGACGGCGAAAAGACCTCCGCATAGGGATTTTTCTTTCCCTGCAGCAAGTCCGCAAGTATCATGGCACCCACCATTGCAGAAGTCATTCCCCATTTATTAAAGCCTGTGGACACAAAGAGCTCCGGTGTGTTTTTAGAATACTGCCCGATATATGGAATACCATCCAGGGACATACAGTCCTGAGTTGCCCAGCGGTTTTGTATCTGCGCTTTGGGGTAATACTTATGGGCAAATTCCTCCAGTTCTCTCCATCCCCCTCCCTTTTTACCGGTGCGGTGTCCTCCGCCACCAAGTAAAAGCGTGTCGCCATAGCCGCGGAAAGATAGGCCTGTTTTGGCTTCATCCACATACATTCCATCAATAACAGGGGCATTATTCAAAGCCAGCACATAGGAGCGGTGCTGATACAGCTTCAGGAAATATGCACCGTGCTTGTTCAACACGGGATAATGGGTGGCTATGATTATCCTTTTTGCGGAAATGTTGCCGCCATGGGTAACAGCCTTTCCCGGCAAGAGCTCCAGCACCTTTGTATGTTCGAAGATACGAAGGTCCTTCGCAATGGCCCCAGCGAATTTAAGAGGATGAAACTGAGCCTGATTTTTAAATCTAACTGCTCCGGCAAGTGGGAACGGGAGGCGTCCCCCACTCTCCAAGTCGGCGCTAAAGCCAATTTTCGCCAGAGCCTCCACTTCTTTTTCAAGCTTAGCTTCATCGCTCAGGGCATATACATAAGAGTCCCTGTTTTCAAAATCACAATCTATGTTCCTGCATAGCTCACGGTATTGCTCCAAGGCCTTTTGGTTTGCCTCATGATAGAGCCGGGCTTTGGAAAGTCCATATTCCCGAAAAATCTTATCATAGATAAGTCCATGCTGAGATGTTATTTTGGCGGTGGTGTTTTGAGTAATACCGCTGCAAAGCCTGTTTGCCTCCACCAGCACATAATCCACGCCGGAGCGTTCCAGTTGCCATGCGCACAAGAGTCCCGCCATTCCGCCGCCTATAATTAAGACATCGGTTTTTATGTCCCTTGTCAATGGCTCAAATTGAGGCATTGACAGATTTTGCATCCATATAGAATTCATCTTATCACCTGCCGGTATTATTATGATTTGGTGACAATAGAATTATTCCCCTTCAAAATTGCCGTAAATTTATTATAAATTTCTCTTTATATACTTAAAAAATTTACATTTATGTGTTATTCTAGAACCAGAATACCCCGGAGGTGATTTTTTGAAGCTGCTGAATACCAAAATGAGAGGAAAACTGCACGAGGCACTCTCCGCCGTTGTGCCTATACTTGCAATCGTTCTCATTTTGAGTCTGACTATCGCCCCCGTAAGTCCCAGCATAATTTTGAGTTTTCTCTTCGGCGCTGTGATGGTAATGCTGGGTATGATGTTCTTCACCCTGGGCGCGGAAATGTCAATGACACCCATGGGTGAAAAAGTCGGCGCCAAGATGACCCAGACCAAGAATCTGTTCTTCATCTGCCTTGTAAGCTTCGTTTTGGGCATCATTATTACCATATCCGAGCCGGATTTGCAGGTCCTGGCCGGACTTGTACCCGCCGTTCCCAACCATATGCTTATTTTGGCCGTTGCTCTGGGCGTGGGCATATTCCTTGTGTTTGCCATTTTGCGCATACTGCTGGGCATATCCCTTTCCAGGCTCCTTGTAGTGCTCTACATCATTGTTTTTATTCTCATGTTTTATGTGCCCGCCGATTTCCGGGCCATAGCCTTTGACTCCGGCGGCGTCACCACCGGCCCCATGACCGTCCCCTTCATCATGGCTCTGGGTGTTGGTATCGCCTCCATCCGTGCAGACCGCAGCGCTTCTGACGACAGTTTCGGCCTTGTTGCCCTGTGCTCCGTTGGCCCTATTCTTGCCGTACTGGTGCTTGGTATGATATTCAAACCCGGCGAGAGCGACTATAATATAGTCAACGAGCTTTATATCAGCAACACTGTGGAGCTGCGCCGCCTGTTCACCGATGCACTCCCCCACTATTTTGCAGAAATCTCCATATCCCTGCTGCCCATAATTGTATTTTTCTTTATTTTCCAGATATTCTCTCTGCATCTTAACAAGAAAAGCCTTGGCAAAATAGTCGTCGGACTTATCTACACCTACATAGGCCTTGTTCTCTTCCTCACGGGTGCAAACGTGGGCTTCATGCCCACCGGCACTTATATCGGCAGTATTCTGGCCGGGTCCCCCCTTAAATACCTGCTGATCCCCATCGGTGCGCTAATGGGCTTTTTCATCGTCAAGGCAGAGCCCGCTGTTTACGTGCTCAATCATCAGGTTGAGGAGATCACCGAGGGTGCAATATCCGCCCGGGCAATGGGACTCAGTCTCTCCCTTGGCGTTGCCGCTTCCGTGGCTCTGGCCATGATTCGAGTGCTCACCGGCATTCCCATTTTGTACTTCCTCATCCCCGGCTACGTTATAGCTCTGGGGCTCAGTTTCGTAGTACCCAAGATATTCACCGCCATAGCCTTCGACTCCGGCGGTGTTGCTTCCGGCCCCATGACCGCCACCTTCCTGCTGCCCCTTGCTCAGGGTGCCTGTGTTGCCGTGGGAGGAAATCTTTCCGCCGATGCCTTCGGCGTTGTGGCCATGGTTGCAATGACCCCCCTTATCACAATTCAGATACTGGGCCTCATCAGCATGATCAAAAACCGCAAACGCAGAAAAGGCAATGCCCCCGCCCTTATTATGGACGAAGACGGCATTATCGAGCTTTGATATATACCATATGGAGGTGAAGCCATGAGTCAGCTGCATATGATGGTGACCATAACAAGCCGCAATCTCACAAGAAAATTCCTGGATTTTTATGAAGAACTGGGACTTGAGGTTGCATTCCTAAGTCTGGGCAAGGGTACGGCTTCCAGCGAAATTCTGGATTATTTCGGTCTGGACGGCTCCGAAAAGACACTTATCTTCCACATCGTCACCGATGAAAAGTGGAAAGATGTCAAGCGTGACCTTCGCCGCAAGATAAATATAGACATCCCCGGAATAGGCATAGCATTTCTCGTCCCCCTCAGCAGTATAGGGGGCACAAAGGCGCTGAATTTCCTCAAGAGCGGCCAGAACTTTGTAAAAGGAGAGGAATCGGTTTTGAAAGATACTAAGTACGAACTTCTTATAGTAATAAGCAATCAGGGCTATTCCGACCTTATTATGGACGCAGCCCGCAAGGTCCACGCCGCAGGCGGCACCGTTATCCACGCAAGAGGCACCGGAAGCCACCTCGCGGAAAAGTTCATGGGCGTGACTATAGTCCCCGAGAAGGAAATGGTGTTCATCGTGGTGCGCAAGGACCAGAAAAATGCTATTATGAGCTCCATTATGGCCGAGGCCGGAACCGGCACCAAGGCCGGAGCCATAGTCTTCTCCCTCCCCGTCACCGACACCGCAGGCATGCGCCTTATGGACGAACTGGACGAGGAATAAAAAGGGCGACACACAAAATAACCGTTGGTTCTCCAAGTTGAAGAACCAACGGTTTTCATATTTTTATCAGCAGGGACCGAACTCATCCTCATACTTCTGGATTTCTTCAGCAAACAGTCGGAGTGCACGGGGGGCTCCGGAGCCAAATGGATAAAAGAATGGGATATGGTTGCCGCCGGGAACGAGAACTTCGAGAGACTCCCTCATTCTTGCGCGAATAACATCATCGGAAACATCCTCACGGAGTACAGTCTGTCCGTCGTAACCACCGCGAATGACTAGCCTGTCACCGTATTCCCGTTTTATCATGCGGATATCATTGGTAGGATACTGGAGGGTCTGCAGGGAATCAATGCCCAGTTCATCCACCAGCGCACCGACCACCTCTTCGATATGACCGCAGGAGTGCATCTCAAAGTACATGCCCAGGCGGTGGCACTCATCCACTATCTTCTTAAGCTCGGGCTTTATCCACTGATGCCATATCGCGGGAGAGAAAAACATGCTGCGCTCGGTGCCCCAGTCATCCTGATACACCACCACATCGGGGTTTATGTATTCCTTTGTGAGGCGCAGGCACTTAATCTTATACTCCGTGATTGCAGAAAAGAACTCTCTCAGGTCTTCCTCCACATCCTCATCATAGAATGCACAAATGGCATTTTCAAAGCCCATAAGAGTCTGGAGACGCTCGAAGTGGCCCATATGCATAAACATTGCGCCCACCTGATTTTTTCTGTCCCACCTGGCGGTGGCAGCTATGCCCTCCTCGGGCCACTTGCCGCTGACATAGGGATCGGGTACCTTCACCTGCTCACGCCAGCGGCTCAGGTCAGTGAGAATCTTGGGACGGGTCTCATCAAGGGTAGAGCCACCGTCATCCTGCAAAAGCCAGAGTATACCCCACCAGTCGAACTGGTTACCTGGACCGTACTTGGTGTCGCCAGGCCAGCGCAGCCAGCAGGTGTCGGTTCCTCTGGGTATTCTGGCCGGCTTCTCATGGCGAAATATTGCCAGTTGGTTTTCGCGTCCGTTAATTATTTCTGCCATTATCTATTCCTTTCTTATTCGCGAAGCAGGAGTAATTTCACTCATCATCCTTCATTATTCCGGCAGCAAGAACGCGCTGGGACTTAGGTACGACCTTGTCAATGGGAGTTTTGTCAAAAGCGGCGCAGAGGAACCATACAATGGTGCAGAGGGGCCATTCCACATAAATGGGAGTGGGGAAAGCCGCTTTAACGGCAGGGATAAAGAGCCATGCTATGAAGAATGCATAAGCCACAATCTGTGTAATCAGAGCACTGCGTTTTTTTATGAGTCTGGGGAAATAGAGGAAGCTTAGCATCATCCAGAAGAATGCCGGAGTGATGCAGAGAACAGTAATGATGGTTGCCACAATTCCGGTTGCCTTGAAAGCAAGGAAGAGTGTGATTGCAACAAGGATAAAGAGCACAACGCGGGACTCGGTCTGCTGCTTTTTCTTGGCGGTGACGGGATCTGTCTCAGCTTTATTCTTCTTGAAGGGGACAAGTATGTCAAAGCAAACAAGCTGAACGGAGCTCATAAGCAGAGCAACGCCGGTGGAAACGGTGACAGCCCAGAGGCCCGCCATACCCAGAGCAGCAAGAGCGGGATGAAGGGAGAGAATTACAGCAGCCATTGCCTGAGCAGAAGCAACCTCGGGGAAATTGACCTTTGCCACGAGACCAAAGACAATAGAGATGATAAGCACGGGCAGGCACAGAAGTGCACCGAGAATGATGCCGCCGCGTGCGGCCTTCTCACTTTTTGCAGCAGCGCAGGCCATGGTGTTGGACTGAGTGGTGATACGGTTGCCAGGTTCGGAGACAAGATAACTAAGACAAACACCTATACCAAGACCACCAGTTAGACTCATCCAGCTGCCGCCCGCAGTGGTAGTCTGGCTGGCGGCAACTGCCTCCATGCCAGCCATGAGCTCGCTCCAGCCGCCGAACTTAACAACAGCTGTGATACCGCAAGCAAAGAGGCCCACGTAGATAACAATAACATTAATAAGGTTTGCAAGGCTGGTTCCGAGAAGGCCGCCCACAAGGCAAACTACGCCGAAGGCAACAGCAGTGATGACGAGACCCATCTCATAGGAAATAACGCCGGGGAACATGGAAGCAAGCATTGCACCGCCAGTTACATACTGGAGGCAGGCAACACCAAGAATGATGATAAGCTGTCCAACAACCATCATGTAGCGGCTGGGGGCTCCGCAATAGTCAGCAACCATTTCTGCGTTGGTTGAATAACCCAGATGGCGGATGCGGCGTGCACCAACAAGACCTAGAAATATAAGACCCACTATATTGGCAAGTCCGTACCAGCAGGCAGAAACGCCTGCAGTCTGCACAAGCTGTGCAACACCTGTGGTCAATGCTCCTCCGATACTGCCGCCTGCGGTAAGAACCGCAACAAGTATCAGGGAGAGATTTTTACCGGCCATAAGGAAACTTCCCTTTCCTCCTTTAGCAACGGCTTCATTCTGCTTTTTCTGTGCGTATCCGCTGAAAGTAAAGAGCAGAACAACATACAGTATAGTAACAATTGCAACTACCATTTTTTACTCCTCTTTTCTTAGAATTATTGGGGAATATCGCTGATAATATGGTATCATCGCCCGCTTTCTCTGTCATCGTTCCAAAAAACAAAATCCTGAGTCAATTAAGTCTCTTTCGCCAAAGTCCAAGATATGAATTGCCGTCTTTGTGCAAAATAATCATGACAAATTCAAGCTCATTACCGAGCATACGGAAACGCCGCCGTCATAACGCACACATTTATAGTGTTGTTCGATGCACTTTGACAATTCTCTTCAACATTATTGACCGTTTCGCTATATGATGATATGATTTTTACAACAAAGCGTCCGTTTTGTCAGCAAAACGACAGCACCTATGTATATTTAGGGAGATGATTCCATGGAATTTACAAGCAATATCGTCCTCAGCCTGCTCATGCCCTATCGGGGAAGGCCCTATATAAGAGCAGATGTAAAGAAAGTTTACCGCTGGGTCTCCCTTTTGCCGGATTCCATCAGCGAAATGCGGCCCGACATGCTGTACGTATGCCGCCTGTCCGATGCAATGATGCGCAACCTCAACGGCCCGGACTGCCATTATGTATGTCTGTGTGACCGATACCTCAGCGATGATGACAGAGAAAACAATGAGGCCATGAAAAATCTCATACTTGTAGAAGAAAATCGCAGTATTTCATGGCTTCTGAATTTGATACAGAACCGCTTTATCGAGCTGGACGAATGGGAGAAAAAACTCAAGGATGTACTTTTAAGAGATGGAAGCTATCAGGATATTATGGATGCTAGTGAGCACTACCTAAAAAATGCTCTTTTCGTTATGGACGGTGCCTATCGTCTTATAGCTTATAGTAAGGTATATAAAAGCCCCGACCCAGTGAACATTTCTCTTTACGAGAAAGGATATCATACTCCCGAATCTATGCAACTATTCTACAAGCACAATCGCTTTGACGAATACTTCAGAAATCCAGGCGTTGTCTTTTGTCCCGCTGGAAGAGTTTCCAGATTTGAGTCACTCACGCAGTGGTGTTGGCACGATGGAACACCCTTAATACATGTAATAGAGGTATTTTGCAACTCTCCTATTTCTGCCGAAAGTACCGAGCTCTTCGAGGTGATGATGAGCTACATTCTCATATGCTTTAAGCGGGAACAGCAAAAAGTTCAAAGCCCAGGGCTTGCCTTTGGACGCTTTCTCCGAGATCTCATATATAACAAGCTTACAGACATAAATCAAATTGCCGAATGCGCAAAAAGAGCAGGCATACCAATGGTTGGCAATTTTAACGCCTACCGCATTATTTTCCATAACAATTCAAATGTACTCCCCGGTCGTTTCGTAAAAGAACTCCACGAACTGCTGCCCGGAGCAAAAATTGTTGCAAAAGACTATGAAATCAGTGTACTGAACGTGTACCCAACCCCAGAAGTGGATGAGCTTAGTCAGCGCTGTATAGATAGGTTACAGCCACTGCTGGAAAAGCACATGGCCATGATCGGAGTAAGTGCACCATTCACCAATCTCACCGCCCTGAGCCATGCCTGCGACCAAGCCGGTATTGCTATAAGCTACGGCCAAAAAGATTTTCGCCACAGCAAAGTCCAGTCCAAGCCCTCGAACAACGTTTATTACTATGCAGATGCACTGATATTCCATATGCTTGATCAGAGTTCACGAGAGCCTTTTAATTTTTTCCGCAGTAATCCCTTCCTGCAAAAAATCAATGAACTCATAGCTTATGACCGGGATAATAACACCTGTCTTTCAGACATTTTGTTCTGGTATCTCTACTACGAAAGACGCGCTACCGAGGCAGGAAAGGTTCTGCATATGCACCGGAACACCATAAGCTATCATGTGCAGCGGATATCTGAGATCACAGGACTTGACCTCGAAGACTACTTAAACCGTCAGCAACTCATGCTGGCGTACCACTACCTGGAACTGCAGCAAAACAGTTAAACTTCCTATTTTCAAAAATAACCGGGCTTTAGTTCACGAACCAAAGCCCGGTTATTTTTTTTACATTAATCTTATTTCATCTGTTTTCTTCTGGCGAGGTTTATCATGCCCTCCTGCATATGGGCAAGCTCACGGAGCATCTTGCCTGCGCCGTAGGCTGCACAGGCAAGGGGGTCATCCACCACAACGGTCTCAATTCCGGTGCGGCTGGTGACCAGCTTATCCAGACCCCAGACAAGGCTTCCGCCGCCGCTCATAACGATGCCGTTGACGGAAATATCTCCCACAAGCTCGGGAGGAGTGCGCTCAAGGACCATGTGGATGGTCTCAAGAATATGGGTTATGGGCTCCTCAAGAGCCTCTATCATGTCATAAGAGGTAACGGTGACAGTCTTGGGAAGTCCGGTGAGCAGGCAGCGGCCCTTGACCTCCTGAGCGGTGACCTCCTTGCGGGGATAGGCGCAGCCTATGTTAATCTTCAGTTCTTCCGCGGTGCGGGTGCCGATGAGCACATTGTGCTTGCGTCGGACATACTTCACTATAGCCTCGTCAAAGGCGTCGCCGGCGGTCTTTATGGACTCGCATTCCACAACGCCGCCAAGAGACACAACGGCTATTTCGGTGGTACCACCGCCGATATCTATGACCATGTGGCCCTCGGGCTTGGAAATATCGATACCTGCGCCGCAGGCGGTGGCAACGGCGGTCTCAAGGAGATAGACCTTTCTGGCGCCTGCCTCGATAGTGGCGTCAATAATAGCGCGCTCCTCAACTCCGGAAATGGAGCTGGGCACGGTAACTATGACGCAGGGCTTGAAAAAGCTGAAGCTGGTGACACGGGAGATGAGCTCGTGGAGCATCAGAGTGGTCATATCATAGTCGGAGATAACGCCTGCGGATATGGGATGGATTGCCACAATATTGGCAGGAGTGCGTCCCAGCATCTTCTGCGCCTCGTCGCCCACCTTCATCATTTTTCCGCTGATCTTGTCCACAGCCACAACGGTGGGTTCGCGCATGGCGACGCCCTTGCCCTTGACATAAAGGCGGGTGCTGGATGTGCCAAGATCTATGGCGATGTCCCTTTCAAATATGACCAGTCTTTCAAGTATGCCCATTTAATTCACCTCAAAAATCATTATTGACCCGCTTGGCGGTCTTTAATCCCGGCTTCTTGCCACCGTAGCACATAGCACCTCCGCCGCTCCGGCTTGGCGGAGCATACGGGCGCACTCAGCAAGGGTGGAGCCGCCTGTAATTATATCGTCTATAAGAAGTATTCTTTTTCCCTGAATAAGCTCCCGGTCGGGAACTGTGTAAGCGCCGGAGATATTGGCCCTGCGCTTTTCCGGAGATCCAACAGTGGACTGTTTATCAACGTGCTTCGTTTTTTCAAGTGTGCTTACTGCCACATCATCAAGCTCCAACGCCGCAGCCAAAGCCAGCAGCATGGCCTGGTCGTAGCCACGCTCCTTATATCTTTTGGCGCTGAGGGGTACCCATGATATAAGCTCGTAGCGTCCGGAGAGATTTTCCCGGATGCAGTCCGCCAAAAGTTTTCCGTAAGTGGTGGCATAGCCCGTTGCACTCTTGAACTTGAATCTCAGCAAGCTTTCCCGGACTTCCTCTTCATAATAGAGAGGCGAGACGCAGATGGAAAAGAAGTCTCCCTTCTGCCCGGCCTGGGAGCCGGTGCGGGGCAGATTTCCCTCGCACTCAGAGCACATGCCCTTCCTGCCGGAGGGCAGTATCTTCCCGCAAAATACGCATCTGGGCGGAAACAGGATATCAAGGAACGCGGCAAAAAGCCCCACGGCTCATTCCTCCCACATTTCAATCGGCCAGACGGGCACGAAGCCCGCTATAACGTCTTGTCTGCTTATGGTTATCTATCATGCGGTCCACTATGTTATCGTCGCCCACCAGTATGAGAAGCTCTCTTGCTCTTGTTACGGCGGTATAGAGAAGGCCTCTGTGGAGAAGGGGCTGAGGTCCGTCGCAGAGACAGAGGATAACTGCTCTGTACTCGCTGCCCTGAGACTTATGCACGGTCATGGCCCAGGCGTGCTCAAGCTCGCCCAGCATATCAAAACCGTAGGCCGCAAGCCGCCCGTCAAAGTCCACGGTTACGGTCTCCTTATTATTGTCGATGGCTATGATATAGCCCACGTCGCCGTTGAAAATTCCGGTGCCCGCGCTGAGTCGGGATGTTGTGACCCACATTATATCATAGTTATTTCGGATTTGCATCACCCTATCGCCTTCACGGAAGATAAAATCGCCGAATTTTTTCTCTTTTTTATCATCGGCGGCAGGGTTGAGCACATTCTGCAGCTGGGCGTTCAGGCTGCGAACGCCAACTCTGCCCTTTCTGGTGGGGGTGAGCACCTGTATCTCGTCCGGGGAAATGCCCATGTTCTTGGGTAGGCGCTGGGAACAAAGCTGGCTTATAAGCTCCGAGGCCATATCCTGATTCAGTCTGCGCATGAAGAAAAAGTCGCCCTTGTTCTCCCCGAGAGGGGGATGCTCTCCGGAGTTTATCATATGGGCATTTCGTACAATGCGGCTGCCCTCAGTCTGGCGGAATATCTCCGTAAGGCGTACAGCGGGGAGAATGTTGCTGCGTAGTATATCCGAAAACACATTGCCGGGTCCCACGCTGGGCAGCTGGTCGGCGTCACCCACCAGCACCAATCGGCAGTCCGCAGGCAGGGCCGCAAGGAGAGAGCGCATGAGAAGAATATCTATCATGGAGCACTCGTCCACAATGAGGGCATCGCACTTCAAGGGCTCGTCCTCATCACGCTTGAACACAAGGTCAAAGTTGCCGTCTGCATATCCCGCTTCAAGGAGACGGTGGATAGTGGCGGCCTCGTGGCCCGTAAGCTCCGCCATACGTTTGGCGGCTCTTCCCGTGGGGGCTGCCAGCAGCACCTTCATCTCCAGCTTTTCAAACATTGCTATTATAGCCCGTACGGTTGTGGTTTTTCCCGTACCGGGTCCGCCGGTTATGACGGTTACCCGGTTTTTGGCGGCTATCTCTATGGTACGCCGCTGCATGGGGGCATAGTGTATGCCCGCTTCCTTTTCTATTTTATCTATGATACCCTCTGTATTTTCCGCTTCCACAGGCGTTGAGGCCATCATTTTAAGTTTTTCTGCAGTATAGGTCTCCGCCTCATAGAGGGAGCTGAGATAACAGCCCTCACAGCCCGCTATAGGCTCGCAGACTATCTCTCCGCTGTCCAAAAGTATGTCAAGACCTTCCTCAATGTCCCCGGCCTCGAGGCCGATAAGCTGGGCCGTAGCCATGACCAGCTTTTCCCGGGGAATAAACACATGGCCGTTGCCGCTGTTATGCTGCAGTTCAAATACTATGGCGGCGGCAACGCGCTGGGCACTGTCCCCTTCCAGACCCAGATTCAGGGCAAGGGTGTCCGCCTCTGCAAACTCGGCCCCTATATGCTGCATACACATTATGTAGGGATTATCCTGAATAAGCTCCAGAGCCTTGTTTCCGTAGGCCCTGTAAAGGCGCATGGCATACTGGGGACGAAGGCCATGACTGCCCAGAAATTCCATGAGACGTCGAAGTCCCAGCTGGCGTTTGAGGCTCTCGCTCATTTCCTTAGCCTTCTTGAGGCTAATGCCCCGAAGCCCGGCCAGTTTTTCCGGCTCGCGCTCGATAATATCCAGAGAACGCTCACCGAACTCGGAAACAATGACAGAGGCGGTGGCGGGGCCAACGCCCTTTATAATGCGGCTTGCAAGATATTCGTAAACGGCGTCCGCCCCCTTGGGCATATGGCGCAGGGCGTACTCCGCCTGAAACTGCTGTCCGTGGCTGGGGTGACGCACCCAAGTGCCCCCGGCTTCTATCTGTTCGCCGGGAGCGGGAAAGGGCAGACAGCCCGTGACGGTGATGCTGTCGCCGGAGTCGGTCTCCAGCCGCAGCACCGTATAGCCGTTTTCTTCGTTTGTATAGATTATCTCGTCTACAGTACCGAATAACTCGATAAGCTCTTTGGATTCCATAAAAACCTCAAAACCTAAGTTCTAACAGGCCCTCTTGGGCCAGCTTTTCCGCCACCAGAGCGGTGTCCGGGTCAGTTCCCCGGTCAATGAGCACTATCTCCCCTGACAAAGCTCCGTTATCCTGAAGATGTTTCAGAGCCCTCACCGTAGCCTCCAGCTCCGGGGCCGGGCCGCCGAGGGAAATAACAGTGCTGATGAGCATATTCTCCCCCTTGGGCAGAGGTCTGTATATGCTCCCCTTTATCCAATGAAGAATAAAGAATATACCAAGAGCCGCAAAAAAGCCAATGAGCGCGTTTATTAGCATTATCCCATCCCTCCCCTATATGCTATGGGGAGGGACAGTTATTGGTTAAAGAAGCTCCTTCAGGTATTCGCCGGTGGCGCTTTCCTTGCAGCGGGCACAGTCCTCGGGAGTGCCCGCAAAGACCAGATTTCCACCCTTGTCGCCTCCCTCGGGGCCAAGGTCGATAATATGGTCTGCGCACTTGATAACATCCAGATTGTGCTCGATGATAACAACGGTGTTGCCAGCGTCCACAAGCTTTTGCAGAACCTCGATAAGACGGTGGACATCGGCAATGTGCAGGCCCGTGGTGGGCTCATCCAGCACATAAACGGTACTGCCGGTGCTGCGCTTGCTCAGCTCCGTTGCCAGCTTAACTCTCTGGGCCTCACCGCCGGAGAGAGTAGTTGAGGACTGGCCAAGCTTTATATAGCCGAGGCCCACATCGTAGAGAGTCTGGACCTTGTTTCTGATCTTGGGGATGTTCTCGAAATACTCGAGACTCTCCTCGACGGTCATATCCAGCACCTCGGCAATATTCTTGCCCTTATAGCGAACTTCCAGAGTTTCACGGTTATAGCGCTTGCCCTTGCAAACATCGCAGGGAACGTAAATATCCGGCAGAAAATGCATCTCTATTTTCAGAAGGCCATCGCCTGCGCAGGCCTCGCAGCGTCCGCCGCGGACGTTGAAAGAAAATCTGCCCGGGCCGTAGCCTCGCATTTTGGCATCCCCAGTCTCCGCGAAAAGCTCACGGATGTCGTTGAATACTCCCGTATAGGTGGCGGGATTGGAGCGGGGTGTGCGGCCTATGGGGCTCTGGTCAATGGCGATTATCTTGTCCACCTGCTCAAGGCCCTCAATGCCGTCGCACTTGCCGGGGCGGAGCTTCATGCGGTTAAGCTCAACGCCCAGAGTCTTGTAGAATATTTCGTTTACAAGGCTGGACTTTCCTGAACCGGAGACGCCGGTGACGCAGGTCATTACACCAAGGGGAATATCCACATCAATGTTTTTCAGGTTGTTTTCCCGGGCTCCCTTTATGGTAAGCTTCCGTCCGTCGCCCTTGCGGCGCAGGTCGGGAATGGGAATCTTCTTTTTGCCGCTGAGGTATGCTCCCGTGTGGCTGCGCTCACAGGCGCAGATATCCTCGATACTGCCGGCGCAGACAACCTCGCCTCCGTGAACGCCGGGTCCGGGGCCTATGTCCACAATGAAGTCTGCAGCGCGCATGGTATCCTCGTCGTGCTCAACCACTATGAGGGTGTTGCCGATGTCGCGGAGGTGCTTCAGGGTGCGGATGAGCTTGCTGTTGTCTCTCTGGTGGAGTCCGATGGAGGGCTCGTCCAGAATGTAAAGCACGCCCATGAGGCTGGAGCCTATCTGGGTGGCAAGACGTATTCTCTGGCTCTCGCCGCCGGAGAGGGTGGCGGAGGAGCGGGCAAGATTAAGGTAGCCAAGACCCACACTTTCAAGAAACTCCAATCGGGAGTTGATTTCCTTGAGTATCTGTGCGCCTATCATCTTTTGTTTCTCGGTAAGGGTGAGTCCCCGGACGAACTTCAGCTCGTCCTCTATGCTCAGGCAGGTAAAATCATAAATATTCATGCCACCAACGGTTACGGCCAGAGCTTCTTCCCTGAGGCGGTGGCCATGGCAGCGGGGGCAGGGCGTTTCGCTCATGCACTGCTCAATATCATCCTTCATGGCCTGACTCTGGCTCTCCCTGTAGCGGCGCATGAGATTATTGATTATGCCCTCAAAGGGCTGCAGCATAGTTCCGTGGCCGTTTCTCCGTTCGTAGAAAAGCTCCAGCTTCTCCCCGTCTGTGCCGTATAGGATGGCATTCATAGCCTCTTCGCTGAGATTTTTTATAGGCTCTTCAAGGCTAAAGCCGTATTTCTTGGCAAGGGCATCGAAGTACATCCGGGAGATACTGTCCCCTTTTACGCCGTTCCAGCCGCTGGCCTGAATTGCGCCCTGAACTATGCTAAGCTCCCTGTTGGGGATTATAAGCTCCGGGTCTATCTGCATCTGAGTGCCGAGACCGGTGCAGACCGGGCAGGCGCCGTAAGGGTTATTGAAGGAGAACATTCTGGGGCTAAGTTCTTCTATGCTGATGCCGCAGTCATCGCAGGCATAGTTCTGGGAGAAGTTCAGCTCCCGCTCCTCCCCCACTATATCCACGGTGATTATGCCGCCGGAGAGCTTTCCGGCAGTCTCAATGGAATCGGTGAGGCGGCGGAGAATGTCGCTTTTGATAACAAGGCGGTCAACGATTATCTCAATGGTGTGCTTTTTGTTCTTCTCCAGCTTTATCTCTTCGCCCAGGTCATAGTTTATGCCGTCCACACGGGCGCGGACATAGCCGCTTTTCCGGGCGTCCTCAAAGACCTTGGCGTGTTCGCCCTTTCTGCCCCGGATGACGGGGGCAAGAATCTGCACTCTGGTACGTTCGGGCAGCAGCATCACCTGGTCCACTATCTGGTCTATGGTCTGCTGGCGTATCTCCTTGCCGCACTTGGGGCAATGGGGTGTGCCTATACGTGCCCAGAGGAGGCGGAGATAGTCATATATCTCGGTAACAGTGCCCACGGTGGAACGAGGGTTTTTGCTGGTGGTTTTCTGGTCTATGCTTATGGCAGGAGAGAGACCCTCTATATAGTCCACATCAGGCTTTTCCTTCTGGCCCAGAAACATTCTGGCGTAGGAAGAAAGGCTCTCCACATAACGGCGCTGACCTTCGGCATAGATAGTGTCGAAGGCGAGGCTGGATTTACCGGAGCCGGAAAGGCCCGTGACCACCACAAGCTCGTTTCTGGGTATCTCAAGGTCTATGTTCTTGAGGTTATTTTCCCTTGCTCCTTTTATATAAATGCTGTCGCGCATAAATAAACTCCTTAGTCGATTACATCTGCAAAGCTGCCCCGGACTATATCAGCGAGGTCTCCGGGTGCACATTCTATCTGGGCGCCTATTTTTCCGCCGCTGAATATTATTGTGTCCTGAGAAAGAGCGGATTCGTCAATGATGGTTTTGAACTGCTTTTTCATGCCGATGGGGCTGCACCCGCCCCGGACATAGCCGGTGAGGGCCGTTAACTCCGAAACGTGGATCATTGCGATGGACTTCTCCCCCACCGCCTTTGCAGCCTTTTTCAGCTCCAGCTCGTGGGCCACAGGGATAACAAAAACATAGTTTGTTTTGCTTGCACCCCGGGTGACGAGAGTCTTGAAAACGCAGGCAGGGTCCCGGCCTATAAGATTGGCCGCAGTGACGCCGTCTATGGCCTCCCCGCCGTGCTTGTATTCATGGGCGGTATATTTTATCTTTTTCTGGTCCAGAATACGCATGGCGTTGGTCTTTTGATCTTTCACAGGCCCTATTCCCCCCATTTTCTTTCTATCCGATATATTATACACTTTTAAAACGCCTAATTCAATATCGCTTGCAGGTAATTAAGGATATTTACGAAAATGGTACTCCTCTTCGGAAGGCGGGAGCAAGCCCCCGCCCTACGATTAAGCCGCTGTCATTGGAATCGTGCTAAGCTGATGCCCCGTGGCGCGCCGGGGGCGACGCGCCCTACGAAATGGCGTTACCGGGCCTTGCAATATTTTTTCAGGAAAGGCTTGACAACATAAGGCGCTTATGCTAATATATTTGGGCGACCACATTTGGAGAAGTACCCAAGAGGCCGAAGGGGCTCCCCTGCTAAGGGAGTAGTACGTGTTGAGCGTAGCATGGGTTCAAATCCCATCTTCTCCGCCAAAAGACGCCGAGATTTATCTCGGCGTCTTTTCCTTAAATTCAATATGGAGAGTTACCGAAGTGGTCATAACGGGGCGGTCTTGAAATCCGTTAGGCGAACAGCCACAGGGGTTCGAATCCCTTACTCTCCGCCATCTCAACACACGATTGAAATCTGAACCCTCAAGTTCAGACTCAATGGTGTTTTTATTATAAAACCCAGTATTTATGCGGCTTTTCGAGGTCGCTTTTTGTTTTTGTCAGCCGGACT
>JAZSFJ010000131.1:0-5043 GCA_045532145.1 Oscillospiraceae bacterium | reverse complement strand
CAAATCTCAAATAGAATCTTTTATAGTTGTTATTCTACAACTTTGTAAAAGCCCTTTTCTTTGCTGGTGCTTATTTGCATAAGCTACAAAACATAATGTTTTGTGTTCTTACAATGTTTAATTTTCAAGGTACACCGGGCTTACTTTCGAGGCCCCGCCGGCGCCCTCAGCGGCGTCAGCTTTGTTAGAATAACACATGGTTACCCGTTTGTCAACACTTTTTTTCAAGTTTTTTTAGTTTTTTCAAAACTTTTTTTCAAACCCAAAATATTGTGTGATTTCGTCAAGAAAAAACACAAAATATCGAGTCTCATCCACTTTTTTCTTCGAAAAAGTTAGGATGTTATTTTCTTTTATCCAAGAAAATCCGAAAAAGTTCTTAAAAACTTTTTCGGATTTTTTATGGCACTCAGCTGTGGGAGTTTTTCACCGTCTATATATAATATGTATGCTTTTAAGCCTGCATTGCCGCTATGGTCTTTTCAAAAAGCTCGCTCAGATCCATTCCCAGCATTTCTGCCCCCTGAGCTATTACCTCTCTGGAGCAGCCGGCTGCAAACTTCTTATCCTTGAACTTCTTCTTTATGCTCTTGACCTCCATCCCCTCCATACCGGTGGGGCGCATGAGGGCTGCAGCTCCGATAAGGCCGGTGAGCTCGTCCACAGCAAAAAGCACCTTCTCCATATAGCTTTCGGGAGCCACATCAATGCACATACCGTAGCCGTGACTAATAACGGCATGGACGAGTTCTTCATCCATATCCATCTCGGTCAGCATCTCCCTGGCCTTTACGCAGTGCTGCTCAGGATAAAGTTCGAAGTCTATGTCATGGAGAATGCCAACGCTTTGCCAGAAGTCAACGCGCTCAGGCTCATGCTCTGCCGCGAAATAGCGCAGCACCCGTCCAACAGTTTCCGCGTGCTCAATATGGAAAGCTTCCTTATTATATTCCTTTACTATTTCCAGAGCCCTTTCGGGACCGGGGATAAAAGACATAATTTAATCCTCCCTGTTCTTTTTTGAAAATTATACTCTTCGCCAAAGTAAAAATCAATGGAGGAAAAACAAAACCCGCAAAGCCGGAGCTATGCGGGTTTTCGTACTTATCTGGTTTTCATGCGGCCGCGGGCATTATCTCCTGCCTCGGAGTTTGCGTTGCCGGACCCGGAGTTATTGGTGTTGCCGGATGCGGCATTGTTGTCGTTGCCCTGAATGGCGTCGCCCACACCGTCGATAACGTCATTGGCGCCCTGTTCGATGTCATTGCCGATTTCGGGGAGCACACCTTCATTGGGGCTGTCTCCGTTGGTGCCGGCGTCGCCGATGATTCCGTTATTGTCCTCAACGACTCCGTTATCATCTTCGGGCATAACAGTGTTGTTATCCATAGGGGGAGTTGTTTCTGTGGTTTCGTTGTTCTCCGTTCTGCCGCAGCCTGCAAGAGAGGTAAGCAGCAGAGCTATAACAAGAATGCTGATCATGGTTCTTTTCATAATTGTTTCCTCCGCAATACTTTGAGTTACGGATATATTATTGTCCTTTTCCAGAATATTATTTATATTTTTTTAAACAATTTATGGAATTGCTTTTATGTGGACAAGGGAATCATAATAATGTATAATCGTATAAACACCATACCCCACGAGGAAATAGCATGAACGAAACCACCATCAGGCCCAAAAAATCCCGCCTCCGCGCATGGTTCCTGCTGTGCCCGGTGCGCCATATACTCATATTAATATTTGGCCTTCTAATAGGCGGATATTTTCTTTTAAGGGGCAACGAAGCTCTTTTGAACGCCCTCTCCGCAGGCTTTGTCCGCCCTTGGCACAAGGCCCTCAGTTCATTCTGCGCCCTCTTCCCCTTCTCCGTGGCAGAGGCCCTTATAGTTTTGGCGGTGCTGGGCGCTTTGGTTTACATAATCATTCAGCTGCTGCACATTTTACGCCGCAGAGATGTGCTGAAAAGGCTCTACCGCATTGCCATGACCTTTCTCATGGCCTTTTGCGTGGTTTATGGAGGCTTTTGCAGCCTTTGGGGCATATATTTCTACACCGCGGACTTTGAGGAGCAAAGCGGCATCCACGCCCAGCCCATAAGCACCGAAGCTCTTGAGACCGTTACACGCTATTTCACCACCCGGCTGAACGAATACTCCGCCTTTGTCTCCAGGGATGAAAAGGGTTTCTTCAGCGAGGACATGGAGGCGGTTTTTGACTACGCCCCTCAGCTTTACGACGCTGTCAGCAGTGGCATCCCCTGTCTTGAGGGGGCGGGCCTGCGCCCCAAGCCCTTTCTTTTCTCCGAGGCCCTCAGCTATATGACCTTCACCGGCTTTTTCTTCCCCTTCACCGCAGAGGCCAACATAAACGTCCACTCCCCCAGCTGCATGATACCCTCCACCATTGCCCACGAGATAGCCCACCAGCGGGGCGTAGCAGAAGAGGACGAGGCCAACTTCGTGGCTGTGCTGGCCTGTATGGAGGATGGAGACCCGGTTTACTGCTACTCCGCCTGCCTGATGGCATACACCCACCTGGGCAACGCCCTTTACAAAGCCGATTACGAAGCCTGGCTTGATAACTATTCCTCCATTGCACCGGAAGTTCTGGCCGACATTCAAAATAACAACAGCTATTGGAACACTTACCGGGAGAGCGCCGTAAACACCGCCAGCGACGCGGTCTATACCGGCCTTCTCCAGTCTTACGGCCAAAGCGACGGGCTCAAGACTTACGGTAAATGCATAGATCTTCTTGTGGCCTATTATTACGAGGAGGCCGCACAATATCTCGATGAGGTGGAATGAAAAATGAAAATCGCGATCATAGCAGTGGTGCTTGTGCTGCTCCTCTTTCTGCTGGCCGGCTACATAGTCTTCACCGTGGCCTGCTACAGGCGTACCGGCAAGATAATGGGCACCGGCGCCCCCAGCCTTGAGCCCTATCTGGACCAGATGGACGCCGGCAGACAGTGGTTTCTGGGCATGGAGCCCGAAAGGGTGGAGATAGTCTCCCATGACGGTCTGCGACTGAGTGGCTTGTATCTTGAGCACCCCGAGGCCAAGGGCACTATTATCCTCATGCACGGCTACCGCATGGACGGCTATACCGACTTCACCTGCGTTTACAAAAAATATTACGATCTGGGCTTCTCCCTTCTCAACGCCTTTCATCGCGCCCACGCCGACAGCGAGGGCGAGTACATCACCTTCGGCATAAAGGAGCGCTTTGACTGCAGGGACTGGGCAGTGTACATCAGCGACCGCTTCGGCCCGGAGCACAAGATTGTTTTGGACGGCCTTTCCATGGGCGCTGCCACAGTGCTGATGGCAACAGGTCTTGAGCTGCCGGGAAGCGTGAAAGGCGTTATTGCCGACTGCGGCTTCACCTCACCATGGGACCAGCTCGTGTTCCTGATGAAAACAAAGTACCACCTTCCCGTGCACCCTCTGCTTGATTTTGCCGACCTTTTCGCCCGGCTTCTGGGCGGCTTCAGTCTGAAGGAATATTCCACCCTCGAGGCCATGAGGGAAAATACCATCCCCGTGCTGTTCATCCACGGCGAAGAAGACCTCTTCGTCCCCACAGCTTTCACCATTCGAGCCTTTGAAATCTGCTGCGCACCCAAGCGTCTTATAACCGTTCCCTACGCCGCCCACGGCGTCAGCTACCTTGTTGACCCCGAGACCTGCGACCGGGAGCTGGAGAGATTTTTGGGAGACATCTGACATATACATATGCAAATACATAAAAAACCCGCTTCGGATTTTTCCGAAGCGGGTTTTATTATTCAAATACGCTTTTACTTGGCGCGGGTCTTGATTTCCTCGGTGATGGAGGCAATGAACTCGTCGATAGCTATAGCGCCCTTGTCCTCACCGGAGCGGGTGCGGACTGCAACAGCGCCGGCTTCGGCTTCCTTATCGCCAACAACCAGCATATAGGGAACCTTCTTCAGCTGTGCCTCGCGGATCTTGTAGCCAATCTTCTCGTTGCGCAGATCGGTCTCGGTGCGGATGCCCAGAGCTTCAAGCTTCTCGGCAACAGCCTTGGCATAATCTGCGGTGCGGTCGGTGATGGGCATGATCTTAACCTGAACGGGAGCAAGCCAGGTGGGGAATGCGCCTGCGAAGTGCTCGGTGATAACGCCGATGAAGCGCTCGATGGAGCCGAAAACAACGCGGTGGATCATGACGGGGCGATGCTTCTCGCCGTCAGCGCCAACATACTCAAGCTCGAAACGCTCGGGCAGCTGCATAACCAGCTGAATAGTACCGCACTGCCAGGTACGTCCGATGGAGTCCTCAAGATGGAAGTCCAGCTTGGGGCCGTAGAAAGCGCCGTCTCCCTCGTTGATGATATAGCTCTTGCCAAGTTCCTCAACGGCAGCCTTGAGAGTTTCGGTGGCGAAATCCCAATCCTTCTCGTCGCCCATGTGGTCCTCAGGCATGGTGGAAACTTCAATCTGGTAGGAAAGGCCGAAAACGGAGTAGACCTCGTCAAAGAGGCGGACAACGTTCTTGATCTCGTCCTTCATCTGGTCCCAGGTCATGAAGATATGGGCGTCGTCCTGAGTGAAGCAGCGGACACGGAAAAGGCCGTGGAGAGCGCCGCTGAGCTCATGGCGATGGACAAGGCCCAGCTCGCCCACGCGCAGGGGCAGGTCGCGGTAGGAGTGGGGCTCGGAGGAGTAGACCAGCATACCGCCGGGGCAGTTCATGGGCTTGATAGCAAAGTCCACATCGTCGATGACGGTGGTGTACATATTGTTCTTATAGTGGCCCCAGTGACCGCTGCGCTCCCAGAGCTGGCGGTTCATCATCATGGGAGTGGAGCACTCAACGTAGCCGTAGCGCTTGTGGACCTCGCGCCAGTAGTCGATGAGGGTATTGCGCAGCCCCATGCCCTTGGGCAGGAAGAAGGGGAAGCCGGGGCCCTCGTCGCGGAGCATGAAGAGACCCAGTTCCTTGCCGATGCGGCGGTGGTCACGCTTCTTGGCTTCCTCGATGCGCTGGAGATAAGCGTCCAGCTCGTCCTTCT
>JAZSFJ010000015.1:0-3283 GCA_045532145.1 Oscillospiraceae bacterium | reverse complement strand
AACAGCGATGATGTTTTTCTATAAGTTTGGCTGGGCATAATAGTTTAAAATAACGAAATCCTATGCTGTCAGCTGCACAGCTGGATTTTAACTGTAGGGGCGACCAGTGTCCGGCCCCTACAAGCACAGTGTAAGCGCGGTGCAAGATTTGCGGCACGACCATTCGTTCACAATAAATTCATTCACAAACGCGGAAGTATATGGTATAATACATTCTAATTAAGTATGTCCGAAATTCAAATCTTTCAAAGGGGGTACCCGCTTTGGATATAAAAAGAAAAGAACTTTTCCCCGGCGTGTGGCTCAGCTGCCTGCAGACCAACAAATTCAAGTCCGACTGCCTGTCTCTCAGCCTGCTCACCCAGCTTGAGAGGGACACGGTGTCCTCAAACGCCCTTGTGCCCAGAGTGCTTAGCCGTGGCACCGCCTTCCACCCGGACATGGACTCCATCTCCGCCGCCTGCGACGAGCTTTACGGCGCCCGTATCATACCCGTAGTGCGGAAAAAGGGCGAGGTATTGGCCCTTGGCTTCTTCGCAGGCTTCATTGCCGACCGCTTCACCCCGAGTGGTGAAAAGCTCCTCGAGCCCGTGGCCGAGCTGCTGGGCGAGATGCTCCTCTCCCCTGCCACCCGCGGCGGTCTCTTCATGAAAGACTATGTGGAGAGCGAGAAGGAAAAGCTCATCGACGACATCCGCGCACGGATAAACGACAAGCGCCTTTACGCCACCTACCGTCTCATGGGCCAGATGTGTGCCTACGAGGACTACGGCGTGGACGACATGGGCGAGGAAGCAGATGCCGCCTCCATCAACTATATTGAGCTCACCAAGCACTACCGCGCATTGCTGCAGGAGTGCCCCATTGAGATCTTCTACTGCGGCTCCGCACCCATGAGAAGGGTGGAAAGCGCTTTGAAAAACGCACTCATGGCCCTGCCCAGAGGGGACATAAACTACGAGATAGGCACCGACATCCGCATGAATGCCGTTTCCGCCACTCCCCGCTATTTTGAGGACGCTCTGGATGTTACTCAGGGCAAGCTTGAGATGGGCTTCCGTCTGGGCGAGATTATGGACGACCCCGACTTTGCCGCCATCCGCGTATTCAACGCTCTCTACGGCGGCACCGCCACCAGCCGCCTTTTCCTGAACGTCCGGGAAAAGCTCTCCCTTTGCTACTACGCAGGCTCCTCCTGCGACCGACTCAAAGGCATAATGCTGGTATCCTCCGGCATTGAGTTTGACAAGTTCGAGGAAGCCAAGGCGGAGATTCTCTCCCAGCTGGATGCTCTCAGGAAGGGCGACTTCACCGACGAGGAGCTCTCCTTCGCCAAAAAGAGCGTTTGCAGCGACCTTATCTCCATGACCGACTCCCCCGGTGCTCTGGAGGACTTCTATCTCACCCAGACTCTCACCGGCCTTGACTATGGCCCCGACGAGTACGCCGCCCTCTGCGACATGGTGAGCCGAGAGGACATCATCACCGTTGCAAAGAGCATTGAACTGGACAGCGTTTACTTCCTCCGCGGTCTTGAGGAATGGGAAAAGGAGGAGGAAATCGATGACTAAGTACGAATACCCCAAGGTGGGCGAGACCCTCTACCGGGACACTCTCCCCAACGGCCTGCGCCTGAGCGTTATGGTAAAGCCCGGCTACAGCCGCTGCCACGCCTATTTCGCCACCAACTACGGCGGAGCGGACCGCCGCTTCCGTCTTGGAAACCGCTTTATTGACACCCCCGCCGGTGTGGCTCACTTCCTTGAGCACAAGATGTTTGATATGCCCGACGGCCAGAACGCCCTTTCCCAGCTTGCCGCCGGCGGCGCCGACCCCAATGCCTACACAAGCGCCGGGCTCACAGCATATTTCTTCGACTGCACCAGCGATTTTTACAACAATCTTGAGCAGCTTCTCACCTTCGTCTCCACCCCCTATTTCACCGAGGAGAGTGTCAGCAAGGAGCAGGGCATCATCGCTCAGGAGATTAAAATGTATGAGGACGACCCCTATGCCGTCGTCTTTTACGAGCTTTTCCGCTGCCTCTATGAGCACCATCCCATCCGTGACGATGTGGCAGGCACCGTGGAGTCCATCTCCCAGATAAGCGCCCAGACCCTTTACGACTGCCACAAGGTCTTTTACGCTCCCGGCAACATGAGCCTCTGCGTTGTGGGTGATGTGGACCCGGAGAAGGTCCGCTCCACCGCACTCAGGATACTGCGAAAGGACGCCGGTGACACTCCGGGCAGAGACTACGGCAGCGAGGAGAGCCTTTTGCCCGCAAAGCCCCGCTTTTATCGGGCAATGGAGGTCTCTGCTCCCCAGTTCATGCTGGGCTGCAAGATAAAAGCTGAAAACTCCGGCCCCCTCAGCCTCCGCCAGAAGCTGGTGGGCGGAGCAGCTTTGAGCTACCTCTACTCCCGCTCCTCCCCCTTCTACACCCGTCTTTACAGCGAGGGTCTTATAAACGCAGAGTTCTATGTGGAGCTCTACCACGCCGCCGACACCGCCACCGTCCTCTGCGGCGGCGAAAGCCGGGACTGCGAGAGAGTTCTCAGCGAGTTTCTTGCCGAGGCTCAGAAGGCCGCCGACAATGGTCTTGACCCCGCTCTCTGGAGCCGCATAAAGAAGTCCGCCTACGGCGCAAGGGTGAGAGCTCTCAGCTCCTTCGGCGGACTCTGCGCCGCCATGGCCGAGGCCGACTTTGCAGGCTATAACTGTCTGGACTCCTTCGCCGTGATGGACTCCGTCACCGCCGACGATGTCCGCGCCTTTATAAAAGAAAACCTTGTACCCCAGCGCTTTGCCATGAGCGTTATCACTCCGGCCGCTAAGGAGGCATAAACATGAGAGACGCAATAATATCCTTTCCCATGCTGGGAGATGCCTTTGCCATCAACCCGCCCTCTTCCGTGAGCATTGGCGGCTTCAGCATATATTTCTACGGCATCATCATCGCCTGCGGTCTGCTTCTGGCCATAGTCTACGGCGTGAGAAACGGCAGACGGCTGGACATAGAGCCTGACACCATCTACGATCTGGTGATATGGGCCGTTATCACCGCCATCATCTGCGCAAGGCTTTATTACGTTGTTTTCAACTGGAGCTCCTATGCCGCGGATCCCGCAAAGATATTTGCCATCCGGGACGGCGGTCTCGCTATCTACGGCGGCGTTATAGGCGCAATCCTTGCCCTGTGGGTGCGCTGCCGCATGAAGGGCTGGAGCATCTTCCCCGCTCTGGACATTATGAGCTTCGGCCTTTTCATCGGCCAGGCCAT
>JAZSFJ010000055.1:0-6589 GCA_045532145.1 Oscillospiraceae bacterium | reverse complement strand
TATGTGGATAACTACATAATCCCCACCATGAAGGCCGGAGCCATTTATGAGGAATACCTGCTGGGCACCAGCCACGCCCGCCCCTGCATCGCCAAGGGCCTTGTGGAGATAGCTCTCAAGGAGGGCGCCGACGCCATCTGCCACGGCTGCACCGGCAAGGGCAACGACCAGGTCCGCTTTGAGCTCACCATCAAGCACTTCGCCCCCAATATGCCCATCATCGCCCCCTGGAGAATCTGGGACATCAAGAGCCGCGAAGAGGAAATTGACTACGCCGAGGCCCACAATGTGCCCCTCAAGATAAACAGAGAGACCAACTACTCCAAGGACAAGAACCTCTGGCACCTTTCTCACGAGGGTCTGGACCTTGAGGACACCGGCAACGAGCCCCAGTACGAAAAGCCCGGCTTCCTTGAGATGAGCGTCAGCCCCCTGCAGGCTCCCGACGTGCCCACCTACATCACCCTTGACTTTGAAAAGGGCGTGCCTGTGGCCCTCAACGATGAGAAGATGAGCGCCAAGGAGATAATTCTGGCTCTGAACGAGATTGGCGGAGCTAACGGCATCGGCCTTCTGGACATCGTTGAAAACCGCCTTGTGGGCATGAAGTGCCGCGGCGTTTACGAAACTCCCGGCGGCGCCATTCTCTACAAGGCCCACAGCGTACTCGAGAGCATCTGCCTTGACAAGATGACCCTTCACGAAAAGCAGAAGATGGCCATCACCTTCGCAGAGCTTGTCTATAACGGCCAGTGGTTCACCCCCCTCCGGGAAGCCCTCAGCGCCTTCGTGGACAAGACTCAGGAGCCCGTCACCGGCAAGGTGAAGCTGAAGCTCTATAAGGGCAACATGATAGACGCCGGGGTATGGAGCCCCTACTCCCTCTACAGCGAGGAGATCGCCACCTTCGGCGAGAGCGACTATAATCAGGCCGACGCCGCAGGCTTCATCAACCTCTACGGCCTGCCCATCAAGGTTCAGGCCATGGTGGACGCAAAGAACAATAAGTAATAAGTAAGGAATTTCAACTATGGCAAAGCTTTGGGAAGGCCGGGAGACCAAAAAGGTGGACTCCGCCGCCGATGACTTCAACTCCTCCATCAGAATAGACAGCCGGATGTACCGGGAGGACATCACCGGGAGCATGGCCCACGCCGCCATGCTGGGGGCCCAGGGTATCATAGCCCCCGCCGACGCCGAGGCCATTATCGCAGGTCTCGAAGGCATTCTCACCGACATCCAGTCCGGAGCTCTTGCCATAGATATGTCCAGCGAGGATATCCACTCCTTTGTGGAGATGGAGCTCACCTCCCGCATAGGCGAGGCGGGCAAGCGTCTCCACACCGCCCGAAGCCGCAATGACCAGGTGGCGGTGGACACCCGTCTCTACCTCCGCTCCCGCTGCGAGGACACCCTTGAGAAGCTGAAGGCTCTGGCTCTGGCCCTCACGGAGCAGGGAGAAAAGAATGCATATTCTGTCGCCCCCGGCTACACCCATTTGCAGAGAGCCCAGCCTATTAGTTTCGGCCATCAGCTTTTGGCCTACGCATGGATGCTCCTGCGTGACATGGGCCGTGTGGAAGACGCAATGAAGCGCATGAACTATAGTCCCCTTGGAGCGGGCGCTCTGGCAGGAACCACCTATCCCATCGACCGTGCCGCCACCGCCGCCGCTCTGGGCTTCGACGGCTATATCCAAAACAGTCTGGACGCCGTCAGTGACAGGGACTTCTGCGTGGAGCTGGCAGCGGCGCTGAGCCTTGTGATGACCCACCTCAGCCGCCTGAGCGAGGAGCTCATACTCTGGAGCAGCTGGGAATTCAAATTCATCGAGCTGGACGAGGGCTACACCACCGGCTCAAGCATCATGCCCCAGAAGAAGAATCCGGATATGGCGGAGCTTATCCGGGGCAAAACCGGAAGAGTCTACGGCGGACTTATCACCCTTCTCACCATGCTCAAGGGCCTGCCCCTTGCCTACAACAAGCATATGCAGGAGGACAAGGAGGCCATTTTCGACATTTTTGACACTGTGGACGCCTGTCTGGACATAGCCGCTCCCATGATAGAGACCATGCGCAGCCTGCCTGAGAACATGGCCGCCGCCGCAGCAAAGGGCTTTATTAACGCCACGGACCTTGCGGACTACATGGTGAAAAAGGGCCTGCCCTTCCGCAGCGCCTACAAGACCGTGGGCAAAATCGTGGCCCACTGCATAGCCCATGGCACGGTGCTGGATAAGCTGAGCCTTGAGACCTACAAGGAATTTGACAGCATTTTCGACGCCGACCTTTATGGTGAAATTGACCTTATAAACTGCATGACAAAGCGCACCTCCCCCGGCGGCGCAGCCCCGGAAAGCGTTCTCGGGCAGGTGGAATTACTTCGCAAGGAGCTTGAAGCATGAATCTTAAAGGAAAAAACTTTCTCACCCTTCTGGACTTTTCCCCGGAGGAGATAAAATACCTCATAGACCTTGCCGCCGAGCTTAAAGCCAAAAAGAAAGCCGGGGAGGTCTACGCTCCCTTCGTGGGCAAGCAGATTGCCCTCATATTTGAGAAAACCAGCACCCGCACCCGCTGCGCCTTTGAGGTGGCTGCCCACGACCTTGGCATGCACTGCACCTATCTTGACCCCTCCGCCTCCCAGATAGGCAAAAAGGAGTCCATCGCCGACACCGCCCGTGTGCTTGGCAGAATGTATGACGGCATTGAGTACCGCGGCTTTGGTCAGGAGATAGTGGAAACTCTGGCCCATTTCGCCGGTGTTCCCGTGTGGAACGGCCTCACCAACGAGTTCCACCCCACCCAGATACTGGCCGACCTTCTCACCATCCGTGAGCACTTCGGCACTCTGGAGGGCAAGAAGCTGGTCTACTGCGGGGACGCCCGCTATAATATGGGCAATTCCCTGATGATAGGCTGCGCCAAAATGGGCATGGCCTTCACCGCCTGCGCCCCCGAGGAGTATTTCCCGGATAAAGAGCTCATAGCCAAGTGTCAGGCCATCGCCGCCGAGACCGGGGCTGTGCTGGAATTTGAAAGCGACCCCCTCAAGGCCGTGCAGGGCGCGGACGTAATCTACACCGACGTCTGGGTCAGCATGGGCGAGCCGGACGAGGTCTGGGATAAGCGCATTGCGGACCTCAGCCCCTACCGGGTGACCATGGAGCTTCTTGAGGCCGCCGGGGATAGCTGCATCTTCCTCCACTGCCTCCCCGCCTTCCACGATCTGGGCACAGTTATCGGCAAGCAGATAAGCGAAAAATACGGCATCGACTGCATGGAGGTCACCGACGAGGTTTTCGAGAGCGAAAGAAGTCTGGTCTTCGACGAAGCGGAAAACCGTATGCACACCATAAAGGCCGTCATGGCGGCGACATTGTAAACTTACAAAGCTGAATCCCCCTGTAAAAGCAGGGGGATTCAGCTTTTGCCTTGCATGAGGGGATTTTTGGTGCTATACTTTATTTATCGATTTATCACGCGAAAGAGAGAGAAAGCTATGGACAAGCAAAATGCCGTTCCCCGCATAGGCTTTCTGGAGAAGTTCGGCTTTGGCACCTTCTCCACGGCCAGCAATGTTGTTTTCAACTTCAAGGACCTTTTCTACCTCTTCTTCCTCACCAATGTCATGGGCATTTCCATCGCCCACGCGGGTATCATCACCGCTCTGGGCATAGTCTGGGACGCCATCAACGACCCCCTTGTGGGCTACTGGGCCGTTAACCACCGCTTCAAAAACGGTGAGCAGTGCCGCCCCTTCGCCCTCTGGTGCGCCGTGCCCTGGGCAGTGACTACGGTGCTGATGTTCACCTGCTTCAACGTGGCATATGCCATGAAGCTGGCCATCGCCCTGGTCATATACTTCCTTTTCGAGCTTTTCAACACCTTTGCCGCCATCCCCTATAACTCCATGGGCTCTCTTGCCACCAATCTGGACGCCGACCGCCGCGCCATAAACGTGGCCCGCAATCTTGGCGGCTGCGTGGGCAGCGGAATAGGCGCTGTGGCCCTGTACCCCCTGCTGAACCTCTTCGGCGGTCTGGACGCTGCCGGCAACATCATAGACGGAGACCCGGGCAAAAATGCCTTTTTCTACGCCGCCATTGTCATGGGCTGCGTCAGCATTCTGGGCTCCTTTGTCCACTACTTCACCACCCGTGAGCGTGTGAAGCAGGAAAACCCCGACGAGAGCAAGATGAGCGTTGCCGAAGTGGCAAAAATGCTCCTGGGCTGCCGCAGCTGGGTCATCAATATGCTCTATGTCATCTGCTACGGCTCATTGAACCTGCTCATTATGAGCACCATCAACTACTACTGCACCTATGTTCTTGGCTCCTCCGCCGCCGCAACGCCCCTGATGGCCCTGTATCTGGTGGCCAGCGTGGGCTTCACCTTCCTGAGCATACCCATAGACAAAAAGCTGGGCCGCCGCAGGACCATGATTAGCACCGCGGTGGTATACATACTGGGCAAAATATGGTTTATTTTCGACCCCTACTCTATCTGGGCAATGTATGTGAACGGCGCCACCGTGGCCTATGCAATGACTCTGTCCTTCGTGCTTTTCAACACTAACCGCAACAACATCGCCGACCTCATCGAGTGGAAAAGCGGCAGACGCATTGACAGTCTCGTATCCACCGGCGACAATCTGGCCGCAAAGCTGGCCAAAGCCGGCACCAATCTCCTCATGACCGGCGCTCTGGCCAGGGCGGGCTTCGACGCCGATATGGCCACCCAGCCTCAGGCCGCTCTGGACACTATATGCGCCCTTCTGGGCTGGGCCCCCGCACTGCTGGCCGTGGTGATGCTGGTGGTGCTCTGGTTCCACCCCATTGAAAAAGAAATGGCCCAAATGCTCAAAGCAAAGGAGACTAAGGCAAAATGACAGTATTGATAATCATTCTCGCAATAATCGTGATTCTGGCGGCGGTGGTCATTATCCGCGCCCAGTCCATCAAGGCCGCGCCCAGACCCGCTGTGGCCTATGTGCCCGACAAAGAAAAGGAGGCTCTTTGCGCCGAAAAGCTGGGGGCCATGGTCCGTGTGCCCACCCTCTCCAAGAATGAGGACGAGGACCTCAGCGAGTTTTACCGCCTCCACGAGGAGCTGGAGAAGCTCTTCCCCCTGCTCCACAAAAATCTTGAAAAAACCGTGCTTTCCGGCAACCTCATCTACCGCTGGAAGGGCAAGGACAGCTCCGCTCTTCCCATTTTGCTCATGGGCCATCAGGACGTTGTCCCCGCCTCCGACGAGGGCTGGTCCGTTCCCTGCTTCAGCGGTGCGGTGAAGGAGGACGGCTGCATTTATGGCCGCGGCGCCATGGACTGCAAGAGCACCATGTTTGTGGAGCTTGAGGCCATAGAGCGGCTGCTCGCCCAGGGCTTTGTGCCCGAGTGCGACGTGTATCTTGAATACTCCATCAACGAGGAGTCCAGCGGCAGCGGCGCAAGCATGGCCGTTGAATGGTTCAGAGAAAGAGGCATACGCTTCGCCATTGTTATGGACGAGGGCGGCGCCGTTATGGACAGAGCCGTTTCCGGCATGGACAGACCCTACGCCGTTATCGGCATCACGGAAAAGGGCTACATGGACCTGAAAATCAGCGCCATCGGCAAGGGCGGCCATTCCAGCACTCCGCCCCGGAAGACCCCCGCCGCCCGGCTTTTCGCCTTCGCTGCGGAAATCGAAAAGAAACGCCCCTTCAAAAAGGCACTCATCCCCGAGACGGAGGTAATGTTCACCGCTATGGCCCCCTCCTTTGGTCTGGGCTTTAGACTGATTCTCGGCAATCTCTGGCTTTTCAAGGGCCTCTTCAAGGCTGTTATGCCCCGGCTCTCTCCCTTCGGGGAGGCCATTCTGGCTACCACCTGCTGTTTCACCCAGATGGGCGGCTCCGATGCACCCAACGTTATCCCCAACGAGCCCTACATAGTGGCAAACCTCCGCCCCAGCGTGCACCAGAGCTGCAAGGAGAGTCTCGCAGTGCTCCGTAAGTATGCAGAGAAGTATGAGCTGAAGATTGAAGTCCTCACCGCCCGGGACGCCTCCCCTGTGAGCAACATCCACTCCAAAGAGTATAAATATCTCTGCGACTGCCTCCGGGCCCACTATCCCGACTGCGGCGTGTCCCCCTACGTTATCATGGGCGGCACCGACTGCCGCCACTTCCATGCGCTGACGGAAAATGCCATCCGCTTTAGCCCTGTCCGCTCCACCCCCGCCCAGGTGGCCTCCTGCCACGCCGTGGACGAAAATGTCTCTGTTGCCGCCCTGAACGAAGGCGTGGAGTTCTTCGTAAGATTCCTGAAAGGCTGGAAGAATTAACAATACCTTTTGAAGCCTTCCCCTCCGCAGGGCGCGACCAAAGGCTCCCTTGTGTCGGGGCGTATAGAAAACATGCCGGTGGCATGTTTTTAGCCTCCGACCGCAGCGGCTATGCCGCGAGGAGGGAAGTCAGTGGTTTTGCCAGACCAAAGGCTCCCTTGTGTAAAGGGAGCTGTCAAAAATCAAAGATTTTTGACTGAGGGATTGTAATGCCCCTTTGCCGCAGAGAGACGGATTGCCACGTCGCTGGGGCTCCT
>JAZSFJ010000169.1:0-7968 GCA_045532145.1 Oscillospiraceae bacterium | reverse complement strand
TTCCAGAGCATATAGTATTTGTTTTCCGGAATTCGCCCGAATCATACAATTATTATACGCCGTCACCGCCGGACCGTCCGGGAGGCCGGTCCCTACAAAAGCTATAATTTTAAAAAAAGCGGTTGCCAAAATGGCAGGCGCGTTCTCTATTTCGCTCAGACGAGCTTTTCGATAAATTCGGTGATTTCGCGCACGGTGTAGAGTTCTCTGGCGGTATCGTCGGTGATGACGAGGTTGAACTCGTCCTCAAGAGCCATGATAAGCTCCACGAGGTCAAGGGAATCGGCGCCCAGGTCGTTAATGATATGGGTGTTCATTCCGATCTCGTCGGCACTTATGCCAAGCTGATCGGCAAGTATCGCACGCAGCTTCTCGTATACCATACTTTGTTCCTCCGTTATTTATTTATGCCCACTCGCGGCTCACAGGCTTATTGCTGTGGACCTCAGGCTTTTCGTAGGAAACCACCACGCGGCGGTTGGGCTCGGTGCCGGTGGAAGAAGTGGAAACACCTTCGTAGTTCTGCAGAGCAGTGTGGATAACATGGCGCTCATAGGAGTTCATGGGCTCCAGAGCCATGCTTCTCTTATACTTCACAGCCTTTGCGGCCATCTTCTCAGCAAGGTGGACGAGAGACTCCTCTCTCTTGCTGCGGTAGTTTTCGGCGTCCACGCTGATGTGCATACGCTTATCGTTTCCGCGGTTGACGGAATAGTTCACAAGGTGCTGGATAGCATCCAGAGTTTCGCCTCTGCGGCCGATAACGGCGCCCATGCCGTTACCGCTGAGATTGGCAGTGAGGCCGCCGTTGGCGCGCTCAGTGATCTCAATCTGGGCCTCAACACCCATGGCGTCCAGAAGTCCGCGGAGGTAGCGCTCCACCTTATCGCGCTGGGTGTCGGCCACTTCGTAGCTGACACGGACAAGAGCGGGAGATGCACCGATGCCGAGAAAACCGGACTTTGCACGCTCAAGGATCTCAACGGAGACCTCGTCGCGGCTCAGTTCCAGCTGACTGAGAGCAGATGCGATTGCGTCTTCCTCGGTCTTACCGGTTACTTCTATGAATTTTGTCATTTAATTATTCCTCTTAAATCAGTTGCTGGTTTCGTCGTCAGTCTCTTCCTCGAAAAAGACTTCCTCTTCCTCCACCTCTGCCTCAGCAGCGGGAGCAGTTTCAACCACGGTCTCGGCTACGGGAGCCTCGTTAACGGTGGTCTCCACGGTCTCAACCACAGTCTCCTCGGGAGCCACATAGCCCTCGGACTCGGCGGCAGCCTTCTCAGTGGCGGCAGCGGCGGCTTCGGGATTGGTGGAACGGTCGGGGACATAGGCTCTGCCGCGGGCATAGCGGCGGGTGCCTACCTGGGAAGCGGGAATCTCTTCCTCAGCGATACCGAGCTTGGCGCGGCGGGCAGCCTTCTCCTCGCGGATGGCGGCAGCCTTTATCTCGTCCATCTCGGCCTTCTGACGGGCCTGGATCTTCTTCTTGCTGGTGTTGGAGTTGGCAATGGTAGCGCCCTCGGCCTTGAGACGCTCGGTCTCCTGACGCTTGCGCTCGATCTCGGCTGCGCGGATGCGGTCGGCCTTTTCGCGCTCGGCCTGCTCCTTAGCCATGATCTTGCCGAAGTGCTTGTTGAGGATCAGCTCCTGGATTACGCCCAGAATGGACTGATAAATCCAGTACATACCCAGTGCAGCGGGCATGATGAAGCAGATGTAAAGGCTCATGAGGGGCATGAGAAGGTTCATGCTCTTCATCTGAGCAGCTGCCTGATTGGCGTTGGCGCCGGCACCAGCGGTGGGGCTCATCTTCTGGCTGAGCTTCATGGAAAGCCAGGAAAGGAGAGCAGACACGATGGGGACAAGGAACAGACCCAGAGCGGGCAGCCAGCTGGAAGTATCGGACCAATCGCACTTGGTGAAGAAGTTCCACTGGGGCATATCGCCCAGGTTGATTCCCAGGAATTTGTAGTTGATGTCAACCAGCTTTTCGGAAAGACCGGCAAACTGGTCAAAGTTGGCGGAGATGAAGCGGGACTGGTCAAGCTGGATGTAAGCAGCGTTGGCGCTGGAGCTGAAGCCCAGTTCATTCAGCTTTGCAAGAATGCTGCCGCCCTCGGCAAGCAGCTCCTTGGGAACGCCCATCATAATGGTCAGAGGCTCACGGATGGCTCTGTAGAGAGCGATGAGGATGGGGAAAGGAATAAGGGTCCAGAGGCAGCCGGACATGGGGTTGACCTTCTCCTCTTTGTAGAGCTTATTGATCTCCATCTGCATTCTCTGCTGGTTGCCCTCGTGCTTCTTCTGAAGCTCCTTGACGCGGTCGTTAAGGCCGGCCATGCGCATCATGCTCTTCTTGCTCTTGAGCTGGAAGGGCAGCATGATAAGCTTCACCAGAAGGGCAAACAGGAAAATAGCCACACCGTAGTTGCCAACCAGGTTGTTAAGCCAAAGCAGCACCCAGCCGAATGGCTTTGCTATAATTTCCATCATAATAGTATGACTCCTAATATCTTCGGAGCCCTCATTTCTCAGGGCACCGGATCATAAAAATCGTGCTCTCCCCGGTGAAAGGGATGGCAACGGGAGATGCGCTTGATTGCAAGCCATGTCCCCTTCAAAGCTCCGTATTTCTCCAGAGCCTCAAGCGCATATTGGGAACAGGTGGGGATGAACCGGCAGCTCGGCGGTGTTAAAGGGGAGATTTGGGAGCGATAAAATTTCACCAGTGCGATAAGGATCCTTTTCATCAGCTCTCACTGCCCTCTCTCAGAACGCCCAGCTTTCCGCAGGCGGACATAAAGCTCTGCTCCAGCTGGCGGTAAGAGGCCCTGACAGCCTTCACCCTTGCCACCACAACCATTTCAAGGCCCGGCGCGAAGGCCTCCTCATTGAGACGGTATATCTCCCTGAGACGGCGGCGGACACGGTTGCGTACGACGGCTTTGCCAAGCTTGGTGCTCACAGTTATGCCGATTCGGTTGCAGCTTTTCTTGGTTTTCCGGACATAAACGACGAGATGGGGTGTCACGACGCTTTTGCCCTTGGAGTAAAGGCGCTGAAATTCATAGTTTTTCTTCAAAGTATCTGTGAACTTCATTTTCCCTTCCTCCTTTTCCGGTTTTACTTTGCATGCGCAAAGAGGGCGGTCAAAGCCGCCCTTGTCTAAACCGGTGTTCAGTTACCTCTCGGTGATGTCACACTAACAAATTAGTAGGAGAGGCGTGCTCTGCCCTTTGCTCTGCGGCGTGCGAGGACCTTGCGGCCGTTAGCGGTGGACATTCTCTTGCGGAAGCCGTGCTCTTTCTTGCGCTGGCGCTTCTTGGGCTGATAGGTACGAAGCATCTCGGGTTGACTCCTTTCAATAATAATACTCAACAGGTACGGATTTCCGCACCAGTAGTTGACATTTTCAGCGTGGACACAGGCCCACGGACATACATTATATAACAACGCGTCCGTATGTGTCAAGTGTTTTTTCTATGTGTGTAATATCGAAGCAATACCGCTTTTTTACCTCCCTCTGATGAGGGAGGTGGGCCCGCTGGGCTCGGAGGGAGAGAATGTGATTTGGCAGCATCTTTTAAGCCTTCGATAGATAGACCCAACCGCGGCGGTCTCTCCCTCAGTCACGGCTAAAGCCGTGCCAGCTCCCTCATCAGAGGGAGCTATAATAAGCATGATTACTTAAATAAGCTCCTCTGCCCTGCTCTCTCCGTAAACGGGGATGCCGTTTGCCTTGAACAGCTCCGCGGTCACTCCGTCGCCTTCGGTGAGAGAGCCGGAAAATGTGCCGTCATATATGCTGCCGCAGCCGCAGGAGGGGCTGCGCTCTTTCAGTATGGCCGCCTCGCAGCCAAAGAGCTTTGCCAGATATAGTGCCTGCTCCGCGCCCCGGCGATACTCCTCCGTCACATCCGTTCGGGAGTCCATCATCACCCTGTCGCCAATGCGCTCAGAGGGATTTCTGGGTGTGGGCAGTCCGCCCAGCTGCTCAGGGCAAGCGGGTATGAGAGTATGCCGAGACTGGAGTTTTTCAATGAGAGCCTTATCCAGACCCTTGCTCTTGCCGTCATAGCGGCAGCTGAGGCCCAAGAGGCAGCCGGAAATAAGTATGTTCATATAATCATCCTTTCTTTTTCACCGGCCATGGCAGCTGTGCCAGCACCACGGCGGCGAACATCAGCAGACAGCCTATGTACTCCCTTCCGCTGAGGCGGTCACCAAGAATCACCGCTCCCGCCAGCACGGAGAACACGGATTCAAGGCTGAGAAGTATGCTGACCACCGTGGGGTCGGAGTCCTTCTGTGCCAAAATCTGCAGAGTGTAGGCCACGCCGGAGGAAAATACGCCCACATAGAGTATGGGCAATATGCAATGCCAGATGCCGGCTATATCCTGCCGCTCGAAAATAAGAGAGAGCACAGCGGAGACCACACCCGCCGTAAGGAACTGAACGCAGCTCAGCTGAACGCCGTCCACCTTCTGGACAAAATGGTCGATGCACATTATATGCAGGGCGAATACGAAAGCACAGGCGAGAACCAGAAGGTCACTTTTCTCTACGGAGAAGCCCTCTTTTATGCACAGGAGGTAGAGTCCTCCCACCGCAAGCACCGCTCCCAGCCACACAGGCAAAGAGGCTCTGCGGCGGAGAAAAATACCCAGCACAGGCACCAGCACCACATAGAGGGCGGTGATGAAGCCCGCCTTGCCGGGAGCCGTATCCGCAAGGCCCGCCTGCTGGAAGTTGGCAGCAATGGCCAGCACCACACCGCAGCATACGCCGCCCATGATAAGCTCACGGCGCGAGCCGGAAGCTGCCGCCTCGCCCCGCTTTGCCCTGGCTCTTTTGAATATGGCCGCCACCGCCCAGAGGACGAAAAAGGCTATTATGCTGCGTGCTGCGTTAAAGGCAAAGGGGCCCACATGGTCCGTGGAAACACTCTGGGCCACAAAGGCCGTGCCCCATATAAGGGCCGCCAGAGTGGGGAAAACTATTTGTCTCGTTTTGTTTGTTTTCATATATTCCATTCCTTTTAATATAGCTCCCTCTGACGAGGGAGCTATATGGAAGCATTACTCTGCATCAGATTACAGAATTATACCACTCCGAAATAAAGTTTTCAAACCCTATATAAAAATCCCCGGGGCTGTGGTAGAATAGTCCCCGAGGTGAATAAAAATGAAAAAAATCGCACTTGTTACCGGCTCTTCCCGGGGCATAGGCAGAGCAATCGCCCTGCGCCTCGGTCAGGAGGGCTATGATATATGCATAAACTTTATCGAGCGGGAGGACAAGGCCCTGGAGGTAAAGGCTCTTCTGGAGGCCATGGGCCGCCGGGCCATGATTTACCGGGCCGATGTGTCTCAGCGTTCTCAGGTGGAGGCCATGGTCGCCGCCGTGAAGGCGGAACTTGGCTCCGTCAGCGTGCTTGTGAGCAACGCCGGCATTGCGGGCATCTGCCAGATTCAGGATGTTACCGACGAGATGTGGGACCGCTTTTTCAACACCAATGTCCGCGGCGCTTTCAACTGCGTGCAGGCGGTGCTGGGTGACATGATTTCCGCCAAAGAGGGCTGCATAATAACCGTTTCCTCCATATGGGGACTGCGGGGAGCCAGCTGCGAAGTGCCCTACTCCGCCACCAAGGCCGCTCTTATCGGCTTCAGCAAGTCCCTTGCCATGGAGCTGGCCCCCTCCGGAATCCGCGTTAACTGCGTTGCTCCCGGCGTTGTGGACACAGATATGCTCTCCGTTCTCCCTCCCGATGTTATGGAGTCCCTTGCAGGCATGACGCCCCTCGGACGCATCGGCCGCCCCGAGGACATCGCCGGAGCCGTAGCCTTCTTCGCAAGCGAAGAGGCAAGCTTCATAACCGGTCAGGTACTCACCTCCGACGGCGGATATATACTGTAAACAGGATGTTACCCTGTTTGCTGTCTAAGCTTTATTGACACCATGCTGCTGAGTTACGAAACTGAGTAGCGGGGGCGTGTGTAGGGGGCGAAGGGCCCCCTACACGTTTAAATCCATGCTTTTTTGAGCCTTTTCAGCTCAAAAAAAGCTGTTTTCATAGTGTCAAAAAGTGGCGGTGCCACTTTTTGACACTATGAAAAAGTCCGGGATTCTTGAGAGAATCCCGGACTTTTTTGCTTTTTTATCCAGTTGTTTTGTTATCCGGCTCAGAGCAGAGACTCAATCTGGCCCACCATGGATTCCACGAAGTCATCCATATCCACCTTGGGTATCTGAACATAGCTTATTTCGGATACTATGGTAGTGCCGTCAGCGTAGGACTTAGTCTCGGTGCGGATGGGGAGCCCCTCTTCATTATACTTCAGTGTGGTTACACTGGTAGCTCCGTTCTGGAAGGTGTTATAGGATATGAGACGGGACTGGTGATCGTATGTATAGCTCTCGGTTATGCTTACACCGCTATTATCGGTATACACCATTTTTGCCAGATTGCCATTATAATCGTAGGTATACTTCGCCTCGTAGCTCTGTATATTGCCGCGATCATTCTGGCTGTAGGCTTCATAGGTAATGTTTCCGGCATTGTCATACTGGTAGTTCCATGTCTGGATGTTGCTGCCATCACCGGAGTCCTTTTGTGCGATGATTCTGCCCTGTTCGTCGTAGGACACATAGTTCTCTACATAGCTGATGCCCTTGCCGTTTGCGTCCACTTCTCTTATATAATCCTTCACAAGACGCCCCTGGGCATCGTAGATATACACATTTTCAACTGTGCTGCTGAGCTTAAGCTCTGCCTGATCTCCGCCGAAGTAACCGAACATATAGCGTGTCTCAGTGCTCTTCACCATTCTTCCCACGCTGTCATACTCATAGCGCATCTCGTGGGCGCCGTTTTGTGTGGTATAGTCGCTGCCGTCACCATTGACGAAGGAGCCAAACTCCTTGCTGCTTTCGCTTACCACGCGTCCTTTGGCATCATACTCCCAATACTCTTCCTTGGTACCGGTGTATTTGAAGCTGACATTTCCCTCATTGTCCATGCTGGAGCCGTGGTTCTCTTCCTTTACGGAAAGCAGCCTTCCTTCTGCGTCGTAGTTATAGTTCCACTCGGTCACATAGCCTTTTTCCACAAACACATCTCCCACATATCTGTTGTAGAACGCGGCGCTGCGGGTTTCGATTTTATGGATAAGGCGGCCGGCGGCATCATAGCTCTCCAGGCTTACACTCTTTATGCGGTCATTTTCCAGATCGTAGATTTCCTCCACTCTCCGTCCTTCTGCATCGGTGCTGACATGAACCCTTTCAAGGTAAAACACGTCTCCCTCCGGCAGAACCATGGTATGGGTCATAACATAACTGCCGTCCTCAGCATACACATAGTCCATATGGTTTGTGTTGGAGCCTTCATAGGTAAAGGTTTCGTGCTTTACCCGTCCAAGTTCGTCATAAGTATAGGTGTATCTGATGGGGGTATGCCACGGGCGGCTTTCATACTTGCTGGCTATACGTCCGTTCTCGTCGTAGCTGTACTCAAAACACACAGGAATATTGCCCTCATCAAAGAACTCCTCCTTGATGACTCTGCCCTGAGCATCCATTTCATAGTAGCCGCCGCTAATAAGCACGCCGTTCTCATAATAAGCCATGAGCTCATTATCGCTGTTGTAGAGCCACTTATAGTTCATTTCCTCGCCGGCAGCTCTGTAATACAGGGTGCTGAGGTTGCCGTTTTCGTCATAAGTGCACTTCATGTCAACCTGACCGCCGGTGGTGTAAACCCGGGAAACACGGCCCATCTCGTCATACTCATAGCGCAGCTCCAGTATGAACTGCATGCTACCGCCGGTTTTGCCGCCCTTGAACATCATGCTGGACGGAACAGTTACAAGTTCTGTGGGAGGCGTGGGAGGCGTGGGGGGAGTGGGCTCAGGATCGGGCTCTGGATCAGGATCAGGCTGGGGATCGGGATCGGGGTCGG
>JAZSFJ010000029.1:0-4612 GCA_045532145.1 Oscillospiraceae bacterium | reverse complement strand
AAAATCTTCATTTCGAGAGTGATTTATTGACCTCTCCGTCATTTTCTCGTTCCTCGAAAATGCCACCTCCCCTTATCGAAGGGGAGGCTATTCTCTTCTTTTGATACCATAAAAAGCTCCCTCATCAGAGGGAGCTATTTTGAGCAAAAAATGCTCAAAAAAGCATGAATTTAAACGTGCAGGGGGCCCTTTGCCCCCTGCACACGCCCCCGCTGCTCAGTTTCATAACCTTGCAGCATGGTTTTTTGACAGTCTGAATTTTACATTGTTCGGTTTATTTCTCTTCGTAAAGAGCTTCGAGCTCGTCTACAAGACTGCCGAAGTATTCAAGAGCCGCGTTTACAGGCTTGGGGGTGGACATATCCACGCCGGCGATCTTCAGCAGGCTGATGGGATCTGCGCTGCCGCCGGAGGAGAGGAAGCGCTTGTAATCGGCAATAGCGCTCTCACCCTCTTTGATGATGCGGTTTGCGATTGCAACGGCGGCGGAGAAGCCGGTGGCATACTGGAACACATAGTAGTTATAGAAGAAGTGGGGGATTCTTGCCCACTCAAGAGCTATGCCATCGTCGGAGATCATGTCAGGTCCGAAGTAGAGCTTGTTCAGCTTGTGGTATTCACGGCAGAGCACATCTGCGGTGAGCGCCACACCGGATTCACTGAGTCTGCCCATAATAAGCTCGAATTCCGCAAACATGGTCTGGCGGTAAATGGTGCCCTTGAACTCGTCAAGGAAGTGGTTAATAAGATAGGCACGGGTATTTTTGTCCTCGGTCTTGCTGAGAAGATGATGCATAAGCAGCACTTCGTTGCAGGTGGATGCCACCTCGGCCACGAAAATAACATAGCTGCTGGTGCACACAGGCTGGTTCTTGGTGGAAAGATAGCTGTGGAGGGCGTGGCCCATTTCGTGAGCCAGAGTGAACATGGTGGCCAGATTGTCCTTGTAGTTCATGAGAACATAGGGATGGGGACGTCCGCCGCCGGTGGAGTAGGCGCCGGTACGCTTGCCAACGTTTTCGTAAACGTCTATCCAGCGGTTATCAAAGCCCTCTCTGAGCATATCCACATAATCTTCGCCCAAAATACCCAGAGCTTCCAGCACCGTGGCCTTGGCCTCGTCTATGGGAATGCTCTTTGCAGCGTCTGCCACCATGGGGGGATAAACGTCCCACATATGCAGCTCACCCAGACCCAGCATTTTCTTGCGGAGGGCAACATAGTGGTACATCTTGTCCAGATTGTTATGTACCGACTCTATGAGATTGTGGTAGACAGCCACGGGGACCTCGGTGCGGTCCAGAGCGGCCTCAAGGGTGTTGGGGTATTTTCTGGCCTTGGCGAAAAAGCGCAGCTGCTTGAACTGGGCATCCAGAGTGGCGGCGATGGTGTTTTTAAACTCTCCCAGACGGTCGTAGTAGGTGTTGAATACGGCCTTGCGGAAATGAGGATCGGGACTTTCCATAAGAGAGGTGAGAGTGCCGTTTGTCAGGGGATAGTGCTTGCCTTCGCCGTCCACCACGTTGGGGAAGCTGAGCTCGGCATTGCGGAATATGGAGCCTATCTCGTCGGGGGCGGAGCTCATCTGTTTGGCTGCTGCAAGAAGCTGCTCCATCTCGGGGGAGAGGGTGTGCTCGCTCATACGGCGTATCTTCTCTATGGGACGGCGGTATACCTCCAGCTCCGGCTCCCGGGCGAAGAAGTCTTCGAGAGTATCCTGGGGGATGCTCATTATTTCGGGATTTGAGAAGGCTGCGGCGCTGTAGGCTGCCACATGGCTGGCGCGGGCCTTGCTGATAAGGTCCTGATAGAAGCTGTTGGCGGTATCCTGGTCGCTGCTGCAGCTTGCATAGCGGTGGAGACGGCCAATGCGCACGTTCAGTTCGTCCTCGAGGCGCATATATTCAAGGAGCACAGCGGGAGAGGAGCCCAGTCTGCCCCGGAAGGCCTCCAGACGGGCGGGAAACTCCTTCTGAGCCTCATATTCGGCCATCCATGCCTCGTCGCTCTCAAAGAGATCGGCAAGATTCCAGGTGTTTTCCACCGGCACTTCGCTTCGTTTCAATATCTGTTTTACTTCCATGGACTATACCTCCGCTTTAATTCGTTAAAGAGATGCATTTATTGTACCATAAAAAATCAGAATAAGCAACAGGCTTTAATGTGGTACAAATTATGCTGTTGCTATGCTATAATGTAGACACATTTTGCGGTTTCAGGCTGCAAATGTGATATTACTGTATCATGGAAGGAGCCAGGACAGTGGTAAGACCGACAGTGCTTGTATGCGATGCTGAGCGGGATGTGCGCGTCGGCATCAAAAGCTACCTCAGCGGCGAGAACTATGATGTGCTGCTGACAGAGCGTGGGCATGAGCTTTTGGACGCCCTCACAAAGCACAGCTGCGACCTTATTATAATGGAAAGCCGTCTGCCAGATATGGACGGCTATGAGCTCTGCAAAACCATAAGAGCCCGGTGGAATATCCCCGTTGTTTTCCTCAGCCGCAAGCATGAGGAGTTTGACCGTGTGCTTGGTCTGAAAATAGGAGCAGACGACTTTATGGGCAAGCCCTTTTCTCTCAGAGAGCTTTCTGCACGAGTGGAGGCCGTGCTCAGACGCAGCCGCTCCGTTATCCGCGCGGAGATAATCCGTGTTGCCGAGCTTGCCATCTATCCCGAGGCCTATAGCGTAATGGTCAGCGGTGAACCGGTGGAGCTCATCCCCTCGGACTTCAAGCTGCTGCACTATCTCGCGGTGAATTTGGGCAAGGTTATAGACCGGGAAAAGCTGCTGGACGCTGTGTGGGGCATTGAGTCCACAGGGTCTCAGCGCAGTATTGACACACAGATAAAGCGCATAAGAAAGGCTGTGTGCCGCCCTGATGTGCATTTTGCCATAAAGTCAATTTACGGTGTGGGCTACAAAATGGAGCTGATTTCTTAAGGTCTCCATAAGCGCAAAGCATTGAAAAATAAAGAAAAATCTTTAAGGCTCTCTTCAGATATATCTGGAGAGAGCCTTTTGCTTTTTCCAATAAAAAAGGGAATAAGTTGACATAAAGGAAATACATAAAGTTAGATTGCACAAAATTATTTGCACACAATTTAGCCACATTTCAAGTAAATATATGCCATATTTGTGTAGTATAGTTAAATTGTTATTAGGGTGCGGGGGGGATTTTGTCGAAATATTACAAAAATGTTAAGCCAACGCCGTCTGCTTCTTGTTTTTGTACGTTTCGCAACTTCTTGTCTGTACCATAAAAACGAAGGTAAACCTAAAACTGAAAAGGAATGGAGAATGAAGAATGAAGGTTAAAAAAATTCTGGCTTTCGTACTTACCCTCTGTCTGGTAGTCTCCTTGTTCCCCGCAGTTTTTGCTGCTGAGGAAGTGGATGCTCTCAGCTTTGCTGACGCCACCGTTACCAAGCTCTCTCCCAAGGTTGACGGTGAGACCGTTAATGTTTCCTGGTACGCAGACGACTACCTGGCAGCTCCCAACAGCGAGAAGCAGCGTGTCAACGTCTACGTTCCTGAGAATGCCACCGAGGCTTCTCCCATCATGTTCTACGTCAACAACTCCGGTTGGCTTATGAACGACTATCCCACCAACACCATCGAGGATGGCAAGGATTATGACGGCACCAACGACAGAGTGGGCGTGGCTCTGAAGGAAGGCTATGTTGTGGTCTCCTACGGCTGCCGCAGCCGCATTGACCCCACCATCGGCCACTCTCCCGCAACCATGACCGACACCAAGGCTGTTATCCGCTATCTGCGCTACAATGATGATCTCATTCCTGCAGGCGATACCGAGAAGATCGTCATTACCGGTACCTCCGGCGGCGGCGCACTCAGCGTCATCATCGCAGCCTCCGGTAACTCCGCTGACTACTATCCCTCTCTCTATGAAGTCGGCGCAGCCGGCATCACCAAGAATGCTGACGGCACCTACACCTCCACCATCCGTGACGATATCTTCGCAACCATCGCATACTGCCCCATCACCGATCTGGGCAATGCCTGCGCAGCATACGACTGGACCTGGGGCGCAGCCCGCACCAAGCTCATGGCTGACGGCAGCCTCAGCTACAAGGGCGCTACCGCAGAGCAGGTGAACAAGAATGCTGAAGCTCTCACCGCTGTCTATGAAGAGTATCTTGATAGTCTGGGCCTCGAGTCTGTTTCCGCTGATAACCTGAAGGACACCATCATTGGCCTGATGAAGGCTGAAATCGATGAGTCCATTAAGGAAGTTGGCATCGAGCAGATGAAGAAGGATCTGGGCGAGGCCACCTGGCTGAAGTTCAACGAGGACGGCAGCTATGAGTACGACTATGACGCTCATGCCCTGTGGGTCGCACAGCAGACCGCACTGAAGATCTCCCCCGCATTCTCCAACGTGGGCACCGGCTACGGCGAGTTCATGAACGAAGATAACCTCTTCGGCGCACCCGAGGATGTATATTCTCCCTTCAATGAGTACTCCTGGAGCATCGACGCCACCGAGAACAAGGTTGGCCAGGATGACACCGGCCTGACCTGGGACGAGTACATGGCCACCGAGGACGGCAAGCGCCTTGCTCTCCAGATCAAGATGACCAACCCC
>JAZSFJ010000171.1:0-4823 GCA_045532145.1 Oscillospiraceae bacterium | reverse complement strand
GGGTCGTAGTCCCCGGGGATGGAAGTGATGAGTTCACTCCAAAGCTCTATTTTTCCGGTTTTTGTTGCGCAGCCGTGGTCTAGGTAGCCGCATTCTTTCCACTTCATCATCTTGGTGGAGCGGACAAAATCGTCCTTTTCCAGAAGCTCGGAGAAGTCCAGACCGGCATCCCGGATAACGTGCTCGACGCATTTTCTGTAGCCGCCCAGCAGGTATTCGTCCTCTATGCCCAGGTGTGCACAGAGCTCGCTTATAATACGGGCATCGCTGCGGCTTTGGCCAAGAGGCTCGATTGCGGGTCGGTACCAGCGTGCGAAGCCGCCGGGATAGCACTTGAATTCCTCCCGCTCGAAAGAAGAACAGGCAGGAAGAACTATATCGGCAAGCTTTGCGGTATCTGTCAGGAAAAGGTCGGTATCCACGAAAAAGTCAAGGCTCTCGATAGCTTCGCGCATCTTGTCGGAGTCCGGGAACATACGGTAATTCATGCCGTGAGCCACAAGGCACTTAACGGGATAGGGTTCTTTCGTAAGGATCTGGCGGGCCATATCCGTGCACTGCATCTGAGTGATGAGCTTTCCCCAGATGGGGAATCGAGCGGCGCCTATGCGCTCGCCGTAGCCCTCGGGCATGTTTTCGATGGCAAAGTGCTCGTCGTCTGTGACAAAGCCTGCACCCATTTCGCAGAAGCAGAAGTCCAGCGGCTGGTTGCCGCCCAGACGGTTATAGTTGCCGGTGATAGCGGCAAGGGCGAAGATGGCCCGGACGCTCTGGTAACCGTTGGTGTTGTGGATGATGCTGCCGGGGCTGTTTTCTACGCTCATGGGCTTGATGCTGCCCATCATCTCGGCGGCCTTGAGTATTTTCTCCTTGGGAACGGTGGTGATGCGTTCTACTTCGTCTATGTCCAGAGAGCAGACATACTCGGCATACTTGTCAAAGCCGTGGACGTATTTTTCTATGTATTCCCTGTCGTGCCAGCCGTTTTTGATGATGAGACCGGCTATGCAGTTGGCCAGCAAGCCGTCAGTGCCGGGTTTCACACGGAGATGAAGGTCGCAGCTGCGCTCCACCAGAGGTGTAATGCGGGGGTCAACAACTATTATTTTACCGCCGCGGCGGTGGAAATTGTCAAAGCCGTTGGCGTTGGTCATGCGGGAATAGTGGGTTGCGCTGGCCCATGCCACATAGAGCCTGGCGTTGGGGATGTCCGGACGGGCGAACTTGCCGGTCATGGTCAGCCATGCCATGCGGTTTGCGGTAAAGCAGGAGCTGGACTCGGAGCCGTAGTTTACGCTGCCGAAGGCGAAGGCCATGCGCTGGAGCATGAAGCGGTACCACTTGTCATAACCGGAGTAGAAGGCTACGGAGTTTGCGCCGTTTTCCGATTTCGCTCTGAGGAGCTTTTCGGCGATGGTCCTGTAAGCTTCCTCCCAGCTGATGGGCTCGAACTTGCCCTCGCCACGCTTCCCAACGCGGCGCAGAGGCGTCATTATGCGGTCGGAGCGGTAGATGTAGCCCCGGTTGCTTATGCCTTTGGTGCAGAGGAGGCCGTTGTTCATGGGATGACCCTTTGTGCCCTCTATCTTTATGACCTTCCCATCCCTGACGTATGCGTCTATGCCGCAATGGCAAAGGGGAGTGCACATATCGCACATGGTCTTTCTTACTTCTATTCCGGTGTCCTCGCCGGGTATCTTTGCTTTTATCCTGGATTCAAGCTCGGTCATCTTCACTCACCTCCCAGCTTTTTGATGATTTCCTCCGGGATACCGCCTCTGGCCAGTATCAGCTTTCCGGCCTCCGTCATAGGGGCGTCCGGGTGCGCCGCTCTGTGGAGCAGCAGATTCTTTACAGGGCCGGAAAGGGCTGCGTTATCCAGAATATTCAATGCGGCGATCTTTCCGCCTGAGAGGGTGGCCTCTATGCGCCAGCTGCCATCGGGGGCGGCATGGAAGAGTCTCTCGCCGGGGGAATTCACATCGCCCACGCTTATGAAGTCTGTGTCCATATAATGAGTTATATTTTGAATGAGATTGCCGGGGTAAAAAGCTTCCTCACCTGCCATGTTGCTTCCGGCTACCCGGCCCTGCATGGCGGAATTGGCCCAGAGGCCGATGTATGCGTTGCCTGTCCCCAGAATGTTTTCGGTCTCGCAGCAGTCGCCTGCGGCATAGATGTGGGCAGCGCTTGTCTCCATTTTAAGGTTTGTCTTAATGCCGTAGCCTACGGCGATCTCCTCTTTGTCCACAAAGGAGATGTTGGGACGGATGCCGGAACAGAAAATGACAATGTCCGTCTCGACGCGTTCGCCGTTTGCAAAATCGCAGCGCAGCCTGCCGTCGCATTCGGTCACGGCAGACACGGGAGCGCCCAGCATGAGCTCAACGCCTGCTTTCCGGAGCCTTTCGGCAATGACAGCTGCCGTTGACTCATAGGCGGAGGCGGGGAACATCTGCTGCGCCATATCGGCCAGCGTGGTTTTGATTCCGCGTTTTACAAGCAGCTCCACCACCTTGATGCCAACCATCTGGGCGCCTATGACCAGAGCGGAGCCGGTAAAACCATCCAGAGCCTTCTCCAACTTCCTGGCGTCGGAGGCGGTGCGCATGGTATAAACCCCATTTTCGGGAATGGGGCCTATAGGAGGAATAACTGCGGATGCGCCGCTTGCTATGACGATGTCGTCATACTGCCTTGAGCTGCCGTCGGAGAGGATTACTTCTCTTTTGGCGGCGTTGAGTTTTTTCACAGGGGAGGAGCAGAAAATTTTCGCTCCCAGTTCCCCGGACACTCTTTCGAGGTCTCCCATTGGGAACATGGCCTCTTCCTCTATCTTGCCGGAGACATAGTAGGTAGTAAGCATGGGGTTATAGGGCGCTTCTTCCGTGTCGGAGTAGATGTGTATCACAGCGTCGGGTAAAGCCCTCCTGATGGCCAAAGCTGCGCTGTAGCCGGCGCAGCCAAAGCCGATAACGGCAAAGCTTTTCATGAAAACAGCCTCCCTTCAGAGTTCTTATCAACAGTATTATATCACAATTATCGTAAGATGTCTTGCCATGGCTGGAATGGTCCGATATTACAAGTTTAATTTATCATAAGTATTCTCGAAATACAAGTTGAAAGTGAAAATTGTGGAACTGGGACAATTTTTTCACGAGCGATTGTAATAAATGACAAAAATGATAAAATTAGCCTTAAATATCTTGCGCTTAACTACAAAAGGGATTATAATTTGCTTGAAAATGCGGCACATTATCCTGTATTTTTAGTCGTTACAGGTTACAAGTACAAAAAGGCCGCAGGAAAGAGAGGATGAAACTGTGTCTGAACTTAAAACTGGTGTAAAAAATCGACTGAGTACTAGAAACCTTATCATCGTTTTGGCCTGTATAGTGATATACTTCGCTATCACGGCCATCCCCCTGCCTCAGGGCGAAGGCGCTCTGACCATTCAGGGTCTTAAGGCTATCGCGCTGATGGTATGTGCGCTGATTTTCTGGATCCTTGATGTTCTCCCCATCGGCGTCACTGCACTGCTCTTCACTGTTCTGCAGCCCATCTGCGGCACTGTGAACCCCGGTGCTATGAGCTCCAACTTCCTGCCCACCACCTTCTTCTTCTCCGTGGCCTGCTTCCTTATCGGTCAGGCTCTGCTGGAGACCGGTCTGGGCAACCGCATCGTTCTCGGCCTTCTGAAGATCTCCGGCAACAAGCCCAAGAGACTTCTCTTCCTCCTGATGTGCGTCACCAGCCTTATCTCCTTTGTTATCGCAAACCTGGCTCTCTCTGCACTGATGGTTCCCCTGCTCATGAAGATTTTTAAGGACAACGACCTTGAGCTTGGCAAGAGCAACTTTGCCAAGGCTTGCATGATCGGCGTTCCCGTGGCCGTTTCCATCGGCGGCATCGGCACTCCCGCAGGCTCTCTGCCCAACTATCAGGTTATTGCTCTGGCTCAGTCCGTTGCCGGAGAGACCATCACCTTTGGCCAGTGGGCTATGATCGGTATTCCCCTTGCTGTTATCCTTACTCCTCTGGCTTACCTTGTCATCGTGGCTATTTTCAAGCCCGAGGTCAAGACCCTCAGCATGGTTACCACCGAAGAACTGAAGGACCTTGGCCGTATGAGCGTAAAAGAATGGGGCTTCATAATCATCTTCGCAGCCCTCATTGCTTCCTGGTTCCTCACCGATTATCCCATGCCCGTCACCGGCATGATCGCAACCTGCCTTTTCTTCCTGCCCAAGCTTGAGATACTCAACGGCGAGAGCTTCAAGAAGGCCATTAACTGGAATGTCCTCATGCTCATCTGCGGCTCCACAGGCCTTGCAATGGCTATTTTCCAGACCGGCGCCGCTGCATGGATAGCCAACACCGTTATGGCTCCCTTCACCTCTGCAAGCCCCATCGTTATGATACTTGTGGTTGTGGCATTCATCGTTTTCGCCCACGTTCTCATTCCCGTCAATCCCTCTATGGTTGCCGTTTTCGTCCCCATCGTGGCTCTCTTTGCTCCCACCATGGGCATCCCCGCAGCCACCCTGCTGCTGCCTCTTGGCTACGCTGTCAACTGCGCATTCATTCTGCCTCTTGACGCTGTGTTCGCCATCACCTATGCCCCCGGCTGCTACAGCATGCGTGACCTTGCCAAGGTCGGTATTCCCCTCTCCGTGCTGTGGGTCATTGTTGGCACTCTCATCATGATCCCCTTCATCTGATACATAAGAAGATACGCAAGAAAAGAAATAGAAAATGTCCGCCGAACTTTCGGCGGAGATTTTTCTAGGCTCCCCTTTGAAGGGGAGCTGTCAGACGCGAGG
>JAZSFJ010000153.1:0-8478 GCA_045532145.1 Oscillospiraceae bacterium | reverse complement strand
CCGTTTCGCTCCTCGCAATAGAGGCGGTCCTTGATGATGTCAAGGTAGAAGTTGCTCATTTCAACCACGCAGAAGTCGTTGACGGCGTGGGTGACGGCGTTGAACTCATAGTCGCAGTAAGCCTTCTCGCACTTTTCGATAAGGGCGTTGAGGCGGGTCATAGCCCACTTGTCCAGAGGGAGCATGTCCTCGGGAGCAACCAGAGCGTTGGCATCGAAGCCGTCAAGGTTGCCCAGAATATAGCGGGCGGTGTTGCGGAACTTCATGTAGTTCTGGGGCAGAGAACCCATGTTGGGGTCGGTGCTGCCCTTCTGGCGGGGCATGAAGAAGCCCTTGTCGCAGCGCATATCGGCGTGATAGTCTGCGGAAGCGGCCCAGAGGCGGAGCATATCGGCACCGGAGAGCTCGATTATCTCCTTGGGAGCAACGCCGTTGCCAAGGCTCTTGTGCATGGCCTTGCCGTTTTTGTCAACGGTCCAGCCGTGGGTCAGGCAGACCTTGAAGGGTGCGCCCGCGCCCAGAGCGCCAACAGCGGTGAGCAGGCTTGCCTGGAACCAGCCGCGGTACTGGTCAAGACCCTCGATGTAAACATCGCAGGGCCAGAAGCCCTGATCGCGCTTCATGCTGGCGAAATGGGAAGAACCGGAGTCGAACCAGCCGTCCAGGGTGTTCTCTTCCTTGGTGAAGCCGTGGTCGCAGCCGCAGTGGGGGCACTTGAAGCCCTGGGGCAGGAACTCGTCAGCTTCCTTCAGGAACCAGGCGTTGGAGCCTTCGGCGGCGAAGAGATCGGAGATGGCGGCAATGGACTCGTCGTTGCAGATGGGCTTGCCGCAGTCGGGGCAGTAAACCACGGGGATGGGCAGACCCCACTTGCGCTGACGGGAGATGCACCAGTCGGCGCGCTCGCGAACCATGGTCTTGATGCGGTCGATACCCCAGCCGGGCAGCCAGCGCACATCGTCGCAGGCCTCGCAGGCGGCGTCCTTGAAAGCATCAACGGAGCAGAACCACTGGGGAGTGGCGCGGAAGATGATGGGGCCCTTGCAGCGCCAGCAGTGGGGATAGCTGTGGACAATGTTCTCGCTGGCCAGCAGAGCGCCGGATTCTTTCATGTCCGCAAGAATAACGGGGTTGGATTCGTCGGTGGTCATTCCGGCGTACTTGCCGGCATAGTCGGTGTGGCGGCCGCGGTCATCCACGGGAACAACCAGCTCCATGCCGTAGCGGCGGCAGGTCTGATAGTCGTCTGCGCCGAAGCCGGGTGCGGTGTGGACGCAGCCGGTACCGCTCTCGGTGGTGACATAGTCGGCGTTGAGAAGGCGGCTAGTCTTGGGCAGGAAGGGGTGGTTTGCCAGCATATTCTCGAAGAAGGAGCCGGGATGGGTTTCAAGGGTCTCGTAAGCTTCAATACCGGCAACACCCATGACCTTCTCTACAAGGGCCTCGGCCATGACATACATCTCGCCGCTTTCGCAGGCCTTGACGATGGCATAAGTCACATCGGGATGCAGGGAAATACCCAGGTTGCCGGGGAGGGTCCAGATGGTGGTGGTCCAGATGACGAAGTTGAGCTTACTGAGGTCAAGGTGAGAAAGCTTGCCAAGGTCATCGTTGATGGGGAACTTGACGTAAACGGTGGTGCACTTGTCGTCCTTGTACTCGATCTCGGCCTCGGCCAGAGCGGTCTCGTCCTTGGGGCACCAGTAAACGGGCTTGAGGCCCTTGTAGATATAGCCCTTCTTGTACATCATGCCGAAGATTTTCACTTCCTCGGCCTCGAAGGAGGGGCTCATGGTCATGTAGGGATGCTCCCAGTCGCCTATGGCGCCGAGACGCTTGAAGCTGTCGCGCTGGATGCCCACATACTTGAGGGCGTAGTCATAGCAGGCACTGCGGAAGTCGGCCACGTTCATGGCCTTGTGGTTGAGCTTCTGCTCCTTGATGATGGCGCTCTCGATGGGCATGCCGTGGTTATCCCAGCCGGGGATATAGGGGGTGTAGTAACCGCGCATGGCTGCGGAGCGGACGATGAAATCCTTCAGGCACTGGTTCAGCCCGTGACCCATGTGGAGGTCGCCGTTAGAAAAGGGAGGGCCGTCGTGGAGGGAGAAGAGGGGCTTGCCCTCGTTCTTCTTCAAAAGCTCATTGTAGATATCGTCTTTTTCCCAGCGTGCAAGCATCTCGGGCTCGCGCTTGGGCAGACCTGCGCGCATGGGAAAATCGGTCTGGGGCAGGTTCAGAGTTGCGTTAAAATCTTTGGACATTTCTTATTTCTCCCGGTATATGTGAATAAAATTGTTTGCAAAGTCGGTAAAAAGGGCTCAGAAAAAGGAGTCCTTTTCAGCACAGAGACCAATATGCCGTTTTTGGCATATTGGTCAGCTGATATTATTTGGTTTTGGTCTCAGACTCAGTCGAGGTCATCGAAGGAATCGAAGGAAAACTGCACGCCCTCGTCGCTGACGCGGCCAAAAGCTCTGGTGGGAGCTTCGGTGTGGTAAGCGGGCTGGGGAGCGGCGATGTCGGGCACGATGGTCTGCTCGGGGACCTCGGCAGCCTTGCTGACGGTCTCCTCAATGCTCTTCACGGTTTCGTGCATCTCGGCGGGAGCTTCCTCCACGGCGGGAGCCTCTTCAACCACGGGAGCGGCTGCGGCCAGAGCCTGCTGGGCATAGTCGGTCTCGCTTATCTTCTTCAGGAAGGCGGTCTGCTTCTGGCAGATGAGGTTCATGCCCTCCAGGAACTTCGCGCTGGCACGCTTGGCATCGGCAAGGCGCTTTTCCTCGGCCTCGGCCTGAATGGCGGCGGCGGAGGTGAGCTCCAGAGCCTGAGCCTCGGCAGCGGCGATGATGGCGGCGGCCTTTTCCTTGGCCTCGGCCTCTATCATGGCGCCCAGACGCTGGGCGGAGAGAACGGCGGAGTTGAGGCTGTCCTCATTCTTGCGGTATTCGTCAACCTTGTCAACAAGGACCTTCATCTTGCCCTTGAGCACGGCGTTTTCCTTCTGGAGAGCGGCCACATCGTTGGCAACTTCCTCGAGAAACTCATCGATACCGCCCATGTCGTAACCGCCGAACATGGCCTTTTCAAAAGTCTTTTCTCTTATATCCTGCGGAGTGATCATATCGTAATATCCCCCAATTTATAGTATTTTTGTTTGAGATTAAGAATTAACAATTCCTTATTGGCTCCCCTCTTAGGGGAGCTGTCAGCCGTCTTGCGGCTGACTGAGAGGTCCTTCCGATTTTGCAATCGGTAAAAAAGAGCCTTTGTAGGGACCTTCACTTCCGGACGGTCCGCCCCATCGGCGAAGTTGATGAGGTTTTAGGGTCGGCATCCAAGCGATAGGGATTCGCCCAACACCGCTTGTAAACCCAGGTTATACCGCCGGACCGTCGAGGACGCCGGTCCCTACGGAAGCGGTACTTTTTATTCAGAAATAAAATCCTGTGCTCTCCAGCTCATCCATCAGATCTCCCATCAGGTTCACAGAGGAGGGAGTTATGATGTATGTATTGGAGCTTACCTTCTTTATCTTTCCGCCCTGGGCGTATGCAACGCCGGAGAGGAAGTCAATAAGGCGGCGTGCGGTGTCCTTGGCGGTGGTCTCAAGGTTCATAAGAACGGCGCGGCGGTCACGGAGATGATCCGCAATCTCGGCGGCCTGCTCGAAACGCTCGGGCTTGGCCAGCACCACCTGCATTCCGTTTCCGCCGGCGGCCAGAGAGACCACCTTGCCGCCGGACTTGGAGGCGGCTGCGCGGGGAGAGGAAGGGGCAGAAGGAGCGGGCGCGGCGGCTCTGGGCTGGGCCTCGGCCTTTTCGCCTCCGAAGGAGAAATTGGCAAAGGGGTTCATTTTAGGCTTTTCGGGAACGGGTGCTTCGGCCACTTCGTCCATTTCGTCCAGAAAATCGTCCTCTTCGTCATCATAGGGGCGTGTAAGTTTTTTTATCTCGTCAAAGAATCCCATGCTTAACCTCCGGTGTGCTCTTCACGGGCGCCGTAGTTTCTTGCGCCGAAAATGGCAGAGCCGATGCGCACCATGTTGGCGCCCTCTTCAATGGCGTCCAGATAGTCATCGGTCATGCCCATGGACAGAAAGTCCATAGAAACATTATCGTATTTTTTGTCCGAATTGTCAACAAAAAGCTGCTTCATTCGTGCAAAATAAAGGCGGTTTTCTCCTTCTTTTTCCTGAATCGGAGGCACGCACATAAGTCCCCGCACCCGGAGGCCCTTTAATGTGGAAGCGTATGCCAAAAGGCCGGGAAGCTCATGGGGGGCGATGCCGCTTTTCTGCTCCTCCCCGGCGATGGATATTTCTATGAGAATATCCTGCACGAGCCCCAGAGACTGGGCCCGGCGGTCTATGAGGCGGAGCAGCTCCTCGCTGTCCACGCTCTGGATGAGGTCCACCTTGCCCACTATTTTGTTCACCTTGTTTCGCTGCAGGTGGCCGATAAAGTGCTTGGGCGCACCCTCGTAGGCACAAAGAGCGTCCTTTTCCAGAAACTCCTGCACCTTGTTCTCGCCGCAGGCCTCCACCCCGGCGGCAATGGCCTCCCGGACCCGGGAGGCGTCGTTCATCTTGGTGGCAGCCACCAGTATGACGCCCCCTTCGGGGCGCACAGCGGCTATATTTGAGCGTATTTTTTCTATGTTTTCAGCTATGCTCATGTCAATATTTTCCCTTCGTAAAGTCCGCTGCCGGAGGTGATGAGCTTGTCCCCGGGACGGAGGGAGCGAGTTTCCCCCTCCTCCTCCGCAAGGATGAGCCCGCCTTGGGCGTGGATGATATTAACTGTTTTTTTTTCAACAATATTCGCGGTTATGACCCAGACATAGGCCCCGCTGCTGTCTGTGTGGAGAGCCCCGGCGGGTATGGCAATGCCGCTGAGGGTCTCGCCGGAGAGTGCGGCTGTCACCCTCTCCGCCTCCTCCCAGCGCAGGTCGCTGGCCGCCCTTTCCGCCGCCCCGGCTATGAGGTAGGCAACAAGAGCCAGAAAGATGACGATGGCGGGGGCGTCGGCAAAGCTCAGAGAGCCCCGGCGGCTCATTCCCCTTCGCTGAGATTCAGGGGTTTCATGGGGGAGATGGTGGAAATGGCGTGCTTTTAGATCACCTGCTGCCGCCCCTCGCTGGCCACCAGCACGGCGAAGTTATCAAAGCCCCGCACGATGCCTTTAAGCTGGAAGCCGTTCATGAGGAAAAGGGTGAGGGGAGCTTTCTCCCTTCTTGCGGCGCTGAGGAAAGCGTCCTGAAAGTTCTGAGATTTCTGCATTTTTTTGTCTCCTTCCCGCAGCGTAAGAGTGCTGCGTATGTAGAATATATTTTTGATGGCTCTTGTATTCTACACGGAAGGAAGGGGAGAATGCTGTCGAAAGGGGGAGAGCGGATAATAGATAAAAGATAAGGGGTAATTTTAAAAATAAATACCTTTCCAAGGCTCCCTTGTGTAAAGGGAGCTGTCGCGAAGCGACTGAGGGATTGTGCGCTTTATGGTTTCATATCTGCTTTGGTATGGGCGAATTGGGACAATCCCTCCGGCCCTGCGGGCCACCTCCCTTTACACAAGGGAGGCTTTAAATTGCGGAAAAAGCCACCAACTTCCCTCCTCGGAGCACAGCTCCTGCGGTCGGACGCTAAAAACATGCCACCGGCATGTTTTCCATACGCGCCGACACAAGGGAGCCCTTAAAAGGTATCCCTTCGGGATTTTATTTCATCTTCTCCCACATTTCCAGTATCTCGCTTACATGGCTTGCGGCATCGGGCACTCCGTCCCGGTATATCCAGTTAAGCTCCTTGTCGCGCCTCAGCCATGTGAGCTGGCGCTTGGCGTAGCGGCGGGACTCCTGCTTTATCTTGTCTATGGCCTCTTCCCGGCTCAGGTGACCGGCAAAGTATGCGGCGGGCTCTTTGTAGCCTATGGCCTGCATGGCGGTGGAGCCCTCACGAAGTCCGCTTTTAAGGAGGCTTTCCACCTCTTCAAAAAGCCCCTCCTGAGCCATGATGTCCACCCGGCGGTCTATGCGCTCATAGAGCTTATCACGGTTTTCGTAAGTGAGAGCAAAGCGCAGGGACTCATAGCGCTTGGGCAGGGCCTGAGTGCGCCTGTCGTGCTCCGTGATGGTCTCCCCGGTGAGGAGGTAGACCTCCATGGCCCGGGTGAGGCGCTTTTTGTCGGCGGCGTGGAGCTTTTCCGCCCTCTCCGGGTCCACTTCCCGGAGCTTTTCACGGAAGGCCTCGCCCCCTATGGTGTCATACTCCTCGCTCAGACGCTGACGAAGCTCTTTATCCTCTGCGGGAGCGGCGGCAAAGTCTCTGCCGCTCAGAAGGGAGTCTATATAAAGCCCCGTGCCCCCGGTGATGATGGGCACCTTGCCCCTGGCGAGAATATCCTCGCAGGCCGCGGCGGCCATATCCACCCAGCGGGAGACGGAGAAATCCTCCTCCGGCTCTGCCACGTCCACCATGTGATGGGGCACACCCCCGGCCTCCTCGGGGCTCACCTTGGCTGTGCCAATATCCATGCGGCGGTAAATCTGCATGCTGTCGGCGGAGACCACCTCGCCCCCTATGGCCCTGGCAAGGGCCACGCTGAGGGCGGTTTTGCCTGTGGCGGTGGGGCCTGTTATTACAATTACTCGGTTTTTCATGCTTTGTCCTCTTATCATACGCTCTTGAATATAAGCAGGGGATATGATATAATTGCGCCAAATATAAGAAATTTAATCTAAGGATGTGCAAATAAATGAAAGTTAAAGTATGCTCTGACAGCGTTTGCGACCTTTCCGCCGAGCTGAGAGAGAAGTATGCCCTTGATATCCTGCCCCTCTACGTTATGCTGGACGGCAAGGAGCACCGTGACGGTGTGGACATCGTGCCTGAGGACATTTATAACCACGTTGCCGCAGGCGGCGCCATCGGCTCCACCGCAGCCATTTCCGTGGCCGACTACATAGAGTTTTTCCAGAAGCAGCTGGAAAATTGCGATGAGCTGGTGCATTTCCAGATCTCCTCCTCCATGTCCTCCTGCTACCAGAACGCCTGCATAGCCGCCGAGGAAGTGGGCAATGTCTACCCCATCGACTCCGAAAACCTCTCCACCGGCATCGGTCTTCTGATAATTGATGCCTGCGAGATGGCTGAAAAGGGCATGAGCGCTAAGGAGATTCAGGAGGCTATCAACGCCCGCAGAAGCAAGGTTGAGGCCAGCTTCGTTGTGGACAGCGTGGACTTCCTCCACAAGGGCGGCCGCTGCTCCGCCGTAGCCGCTCTGGGTGCAAACCTGCTGGGCCTCAAGCCCTGCATCGAGGTCAAGGACGGCGCCATGGGCGTTGCCAAGAAGTATCGCGGCAAGATAGGCAAGTGCCTTGTCCAGTATGTCCGCGAGCGCCTTGAAGGCCGGGAGGATATCGACACCAAGCGCATCTTCATCACCAACTCCGGCAACTTCAGCGACGAGGAGCTGCAGGCTGTTGAGGACGAGGTGAAGAAGTATCACGAGTTTGGCGAGATTCTCCGCACCCGCGCCGGCTGCACCGTTTCCAACCACTGCGGCCCCAAAACTCTGGGCATTCTCTTCGAGAAAAAATAAAATAAACTTGCATCAAATTCCTGACGTGAAAACGTCAGGAATTTTTATTTATAGTTCCGCTTTGGCTCCCCTCTTAGGGGAGCTGTCAGTCGCAAGGCGACTGACTGAGAGGTTTTGTGAGTTGCCCTGAGCACTTGGATATCCCTCTCCGCCATTTGCTTCGCAAATCCCACCTCCCCTGAAAGGGGAGGCTTTAAGTTGAAGTTTCTCACACTATTCTCTTGAAAAACTTATCAAGCTCTGCTCTTGTCAGCGCCACGCTGACGGGGCGGCCATGGGGGCAGTAGCGCACTTCGCCGCTTATGACCTTTTCCACCAGCACCTGCAGTTCCTGCCGGTCGGTTTTCCAGCCGGCCTTGATGGCGGCCTTGCAGGCTATGGTGTGGAAAATGCTCTCCATGGGGTCATCCAGTCTACCGCGGGCAAGGGCGGAGACTATCTCCTCCAGCAGGGCAATCTCGCTGCCGTCGGTGTCTGCGGGGACGGCGCGGATTATAACTTCCTGTGCGCCGTAGGCCTCCACTTCAAAGCCGGATTTTTCGATAAGCTGAGCGTTCTTTTCAAGAATCTCAAGGCTCTCCGGGTCGGGCCGCCAGGTGACGGGGATGAGCAGGCTCTGGCTCATTGCCTCCCGGTCGCGGCTCAGGCGGTCGAATATCATCCGCTCGTGGGCGGCGTGCTTGTCTATAAGCAGCAGTCTTCCCTCGGTCTCCACGATTATGTAGGTGTTCAGTGCCTCGCCAATAAGGCGGTAGTCGGGAAGGGCCTCGGCAAGGGGGGAGGGAGGGGTGGTGGTTTTCGGGACGTCGAGGACGCCGTCCCCTACGGATGAGGTGGGGGCGTCGCGCCCTACGGGTGCGGCGGGACCGGCGGAGGGA
>JAZSFJ010000159.1:0-3487 GCA_045532145.1 Oscillospiraceae bacterium | reverse complement strand
CCGGTGGTGACACCGTTTTCAACTGCCCAAAGCACGGCGTCATAATAATATGCGCTGTTAGAGACATCGGCAAAGGGATTGCTGCCCAGAGAGGGAGCAGGCTTTTCCAGAGTGCGCCAGAGGAAGGTTGCCACCTGAGCTCTTGTGCAGGGCTGGGCTGCGCCGAAGGTGGTGGCGTTCAGTCCGTTTGTGATACCCTTTTCAACGGCCCAGAGAACGGCCTCGTAGAAGTAGTCACCCGACTTAACATCGGCAAAGGGATTATTATAGCTTTCGGGAGTGGGCTCGCCCATTGCACGCCAGAGGAAAGTAACCACCTGAGCGCGTGTGCAGGGACTGGAGGGACCAAAGCTGCTGGGCGTGAGGCCGGAGGTTACGCCCTTATCCACGGCCCAGAGCACGGGATCGTAGAAATAGTCTGTTGCTTTGACATCGGTGAAGGGATTGCTGAGAGGCTCGCTGGGCTTCTCTTTCCATACGGCAACAAAGGTGAAATCTCTTGCACTGTCGCAGCCCTCGGTCCACAGCTCGTCCAGGGTCCAGCTGCTGTTCTCATCGAAAACGGAAAGCTTATATCCGAGGTTTTGTGCGGTCTCGTAGCTTTGCCAGCCATTGTCTGTGTAATATTTGGCGTCATCTGCCCTGTAGAGGACCCAGCACTGGAAGATGTAGCCGCTGTTGGAAAAAGCGTTTTTGCTGAGAGTGACAGTATCGCCATAGCTGTAGCTGCGGGACATCATGCTGCCGGTTCCGCCGTTGGGAGAGTAACTGATAGTGAAAACAGAGGGAACAGGCTTGCTGATGGTCTCGTAACGGGCGTAAAGGCTTATATCGGCGCTGCCGTTGAATACGGTACTTTCAAGCATCTGCTCTCCGCCTTCTTTAGCGGTGTACCAGCCAAGGAAATTATAGCCGCCGGGGACGATTGGTGTGGGGAGTGTTCCGAAAGCCTCGCCCTTAGTGACGCTGAGGGTGGAAATAGTGGAGTAGTCCAGGCCGGAATAGAAAGTGGCTGTATAAGAGCTGGGAGCAAGGGTGGTGAAAGAGTATGTCTCGCCCTCATAGGTCTTGCCGTCAACGATAGTGTAGAAACGATATTTGTAGGCAGTGCCGGGGCTGAGAGTGATGCCGAGATGCTCGTTTATGTCGTACCAGACATAGAAGCCGGTGGAATCATTGGGTATATCGGCGCTAAGATCGTTGCGTCCGGTTTCGATGAGATTGCCATTTGCGTCCATGAGGTAGATACCAACCTCGCTGGCTGCGGAGCCTGCGCTCTTGGTGACAGCTGTTACAAAGCAGGCGTTGTTTTCGCCAACAAACTCCTTGGAGGCGTATTCTTCCTCAGTGGGCTTGGAGAGAGTGACCTTTGCAGGAATCTTCTCGTAGTGAGCGTAAAGGGAAATGTCTGCACCTGCGCTGAATACGGTGGTTTCGCTTATAAGTTCGCCGCCCTCCTTAGCTGTGTACCAGCCGAGGAAATTATGGCCGTCAGGAACGATTGGAGTGGGGAGTTTGCCGAAAGCCTCTCCCTTAGTAACGCTGATGGTGGAAATAGTGGAGTAGTCCAGACCGGAATAGAAGGTGGCAGTATAAGAGCTGGGAGAAGCTGTGGTGAAGGAGCAAGTCTCACCCTCAAAGGTCTGACCGTCAATGATTGCGTAGAAACGATATTTGTATGTGGTGCCGGGAGTAAGCTCAAGGCTGAGGTTTTCCTTAGTGTCGCACCAGATATGGAAGATGGTGCTTTCTTTATCTATCTGACCCCGGGCGTCCATAACACCTTTTTTAATGATATTACCGTCTGCGTCCATGAGATGCATTCCAAGTTCGCTCACTTCAAAGCCTGCGGATTTGCTGACGGCTGTAACAAGGCATGCGCTGGTTTCGCCTATAAACTCCTTGGAAGCGTATTCTTCCTCGGTGGGCTTGGAGAACGTGACCTTTGCAGAAATCTTCTCGTAGTGAGCGTAGAGTGAAATATCTGCGCCAGCACTGAATACGGTGGTTTCGGTTATACGGGTGCCGCTGCTTTTTGTGGTGTACCAGCCAAGGAAATTGTATCCTTCGGGCACGGTGGGAGAGGGGAGAGTGCCGTAGGGCTGGCCCTCTGTGACTTTTATAGATGCTGTCACAGAATAATCAAGTCCGGAATAAAAGGTGGCAACGAAGGATTTGGGGCCGGGAGTTTCGAAGGAATAGGTGTCGCCGGTGAAAGTCTGCCCATCTACAACAACATAGAATTTGTATTTATAGGTGGTACCGGGGCTGAGTGTGAGACCCAACTCCTGATTCAAATCATACCAGCAGTGGAAACTTGTGGCGTTTGCAGATACAACGCCTGAGATGTCAAAGCTGGCATCTTTTATGATGTTGCCGTTTGCATCCATGATGGTGATGCCGCTGACGGTGATATTGCTTCCAGCAGGCTTGGTTACCTTGCTGACAAGGCAGGCGTTGGTCTCGGTAACAAAGTATTTGGATGCATAGGCGGCATCATCGGTGGGTGTGAGGGTGACATTCAGGGGGGCAGGAGGAACAGAGCTGTTGTTTGTGTAAGTGTTTGCATTATAAACCCAAATGCATTTTCCTGCTGTTTTCAGTGCGCTTAGAAATTGGCTGTAAGTGGAGTAGCAAAGACGAATATAGGGAGCAGAGTCTTTATAATATTCAAGATAGTAATAACCGCTGTCGTTGCAGGCCAGGAAGGTAATGGAGTGGGTGTTATCTATGCGTATGTGCTCGCCTGCCTGACATTGGCTAAGCATGAAGTTCTTGATAATATCCGCGGAGAGGCCGGATACGGATTTGACTGCGGCGCCGGAGCCGTTTGTGGGATAGAGTCTGTCGCCGTGTTTGCCGTCATATACCACCTTGCTTGCCCACTTGCAGTAGGCGAAGCAGCCTGCGCCTTTGACCTCATAAGTATAGGTTCCGTCGGTAACATTATCAGTATATCCGTTGCCGTTGAGATAGGGGAATTTGTTTCTGTCAAAGGGGTTGAACTTGGTAGTATACAGGAGATAGCTGATGCGATCCTTAACAGTGCTTTTTGCAGCATCGGAGCTGAAGCTTTGGGAATCAATGAGGGAGAATATAGTGCTCAGATTTGCATCATTTCTGGACTTGATCTCCGTGTGCTTGCAGGAATAATAAGCGGAAACACTTATGCTGCACAATCCTGCCAGCATGGTTATAACAAGGGCAAGGGATAATATTCTTTTTACGGCAGATTTCATGGCTGAAACAATACCTTTCTTATTATTTTCCGAGAGCTCTGTAGAGGAAGGTAACGATCTGAGCTCTGGAGCACTGGGAGTTGGGGCCGAAGCTGGAGGCGGAAAGTCCGGTGGTGACACCGTTTTCAACTGCCCAAAGCACGGCGTCATAATAATATGCGCTGTTAGAGACATCGGCAAAGGGATTGCTGCCCAGAGAGGGAGCAGGCTTTTCCAGAGTGCGCCAGAGGAAGGTTGCCACCTGAGCT
>JAZSFJ010000116.1:0-15488 GCA_045532145.1 Oscillospiraceae bacterium | reverse complement strand
AGCTCAGGTGGCAACCTTCCTCTGGCGCACTCTGGAAAAGCCTGCTCCCTCTCTGGGCAGCAATCCCTTTGCCGATGTCTCTAACAGCGCATATTATTATGACGCCGTGCTTTGGGCAGTTGAAAACGGTGTCACCACCGGGCTTTCCGCCTCCAGCTTCGGCCCCAACTCCCAGTGCTCCAGAGCTCAGATCGTCACCTTCCTCTACAGAGCTCTCGAAAAATAACCACACATAAAAAAATCCAAAGCCTTAATTCAAAAGGCTTTGGATTTTTTATTAATCATAATATCTTAAATATAATCGTCCTCATCACGGAACTTTACAGCTGTACCGTATGCGATGACCTCAGCAGCACCCTGCAAAACTTCCGCAGAGGCATAGCGCATACCAACAACGGCGTCCGCGCCCATTTCCTCGGCTTCCATAACCATTCTCTTGGTGGCCATAGCCCGGGCATTATTGAGCATCTCATTATAGCCGATAAGCTCACCGCCAACCAGGGTCTTGAAAGCAGCGCCAATATCCTTGCCGGCGTGGACAGACTGTACCGTGCTGCCCTTGACTATGCCCAGCATTTGCAGTTCCTTGCCGCTGATATAATCAGTAGTTACTAAGATCATCTTCTTCTCCCTTTCTTATCTCTTTAATCCTGAACAAAAGTGCAATAACAGTACCCAGGGCCACAGCTCCCACAACGCCGCAGAAATAGGCTATGATAAATCCCGGTGCAGGGTCGCTTTTGTTGGTCCAAAGGAAAAACACAAGTGCGGCCACAGCCAGCACGAGGACGATGGTACAAGCCATCACGGGACCGAAATACTTTTTCATAACGTCGTTTTTCACGATGTTCTGGAACACCGCTCCCTCCTTTTCCATGGATTCAAGGCGGAGAAGATATTCGTCGGTATCAAGCTCATGAATCTGGCTGCCCTCTTCTTCTATTCGGCGGCACATCTCATAGGCCCTGAGAAGATTTTTCCTCTGCTCGTCTATGGTGATGCTGTGGCGCTGCACGGCGGAAGTAAGGGAAGTTCTGCCCTCCAAAAGGGACTTGATCTCGCTTATGGGCATACCCAGCTTTCTGAGAAATTTGATCTGCTTGAGACGGCGGATATCGCTCTCGGAATACTCACGGTAACTGTTCTCGCTGTCACGGCCCGGGGTCAACAGACCTTCCTTTTCATAAAAGCGAATATTCTTTCTTGTGATGCCAACGAGGCTCTCCACTTCTTTTATTCTCATTTTTCTCACCTCATTGACATCATCATAAAGTATCCACAAGGGGGAATGTCAAGTATTTTCGTAAAATAATCCTTATTTATCTTTGAAAAGCGATAAATTATTATACCATATACATTTACTTTATGATAGAATAAAAACTGATAATGAAAAATTAGGATATTAGGAGAACAAATAATGATAACAGTTGAAAATTTGGGCCTGCAGTACGGCGGCCAGGTGCTTTTTAATCAGGTTGACCTCCAGTTCACCAGAGGCAACTGCTACGGCATCATAGGCGCAAACGGCGCAGGCAAGTCCACCTTCCTGAAGATACTCTCCGGCGAGGTTGAGTCCACCAACGGCCATGTCTACATTGACCCCAAGGCACGCATGAGCGTATTGAAGCAGAATCAGGGTATGTATGACGACTACCCCGTTCTTGAGACCGTAATCATGGGCAACATGAAGCTTTATGAGTGCGGCAAGGAAAAGGACGCCATATACGAGAAAGAGGACTTCACCGACGAGGATGGCATTCGGGCCGCAGAGCTTGAGGAGCTCTATGCAGAGCTGGGAGGCTGGGAGGCAGAATCTGACGCCAGCCGTATACTCCAGGGTCTCGGCATTCCCACCGAATTCCACTATACCCAGATGGCCTCCATGGATCCCCGACAGAAGGTGAAGGTGCTGCTGGCTCAGGCTCTTTTCGGCACTCCTGACATTATTCTGCTGGACGAGCCCACCAACAACCTTGACCTTGCCAGCGTGGTATGGCTTGAGGACTTCCTCATGGACTACGACGGCACTGTTCTTGTTGTAAGCCACGACCGTTACTTCCTCAACAATGTCTGCACCCACATTGTGGACATAGACTACGGCAAGATAAAGATGTATGTTGGTAACTACGACTTCTGGTATGAGTCCAGCCAGCTTATCCAGAAGCTCATAAAGGACCAGAACAAGAAGGCCCAGCAGAAGATCGAAGAGCTCCAGAACTTCATAGCCCGCTTCTCCGCCAACAAGAGTAAGTCCCGCCAGGCCACAAGCCGCAGGAAGCTCCTTGACAAGATTAGCGTGGAAGAGCTTCCCGCCTCCTCACGCCGCTACCCCTGGGTAGGCTTCAAGGCAGAGCGCGAGCCGGGGAAGGACAGACTTTTTGTTGAAGGCATCAGCAAAACCGTTGACGGAGTTAAGGTCCTCAACAATGTCTCCTTCATCATGGGCCGCGAGGACAAAATTGCCATCATCGGCGCAAACGAGATCGCCATCACTACCCTTTTCAAGATTCTGGCCGGCGAACTTGAGCCCGATGAAGGAACTGTAAAGTGGGGTGTTTCCACCACTCAGAGCTACTTCCCCAAGGACCACGAGCACTTCTTCGCAGGCTGTGAGTATAATCTCATTGACTGGATGCGCCAGTTCAGCGTAGACAAGCGCGAGAGCTATCTGCGCACCTTCCTTGGCCGTATGCTTTTCTCCGGAGACGAGGTTTACAAAAATGTCAGCGTTCTCTCCGGCGGTGAGAAGGTCCGCTGCATGCTCAGCAAGATAATGCTGGAAGGCAGCAGCGTTCTCATGTTCGACCAGCCCACCAACCATCTTGACCTCGAGAGTGTTCAGGCTTTGAATAACGGCATGGCCGCATTCCCCTTCAATATCATTTTCACCAGCCACGACCATCAGCTTACTCAGACTGTTGCAAACCGCATAATTGAGATTACTCCTGATGGCATCCTCGACCGTATGATGAGCTACGACGAGTACATGAACATCTATAAGAGCGAAGAATAAATAAAAAAGGACACCTGTGAAGTGACCCCAAAAAGTTAGACAAATATTTCCAACTCAAATTGTTCAAGCAGCCAAGAGGGCTTGCTGTCTGTGTAGTGCAGGCGGCAAGCCCTTTAATCTTGCCTTGATACGCCTGTTGTTGTAGTAATCTATGTATTCAATCAGTTCCTGTTTGAAGTGTTCCATCGACTCGAACTTTTGCAGATAGAGTAGTTCACTTTTGAGATGCCCAAAGAAATTCTCCATTACGGCGTTGTCATAACAGTTACCCTTATGGCTCATGCTCTGGCAGATACCCTTATCCCGCAGCATACGAATATACTGCTTGTGCCGGTATTGCCAGCCTTGGTCTGAGTGAAGCAATAGTTTGGTGTTATCCGGTATCTTGGCAAAAGCCTGCTCCAGCATAGTTGTCACCATTGCCAGATTCGGGGTATGCGAAAGTGTGTAAGTCACAATGTCCCCGCTATACAGATCGAGGATTGGAGACAGATATAGTTTCTGTCCAAACAGACGGAATTCTGTTACATCAGTAACCCACTTTTGGTTCGGCTTCTCAGCCAGGAACTCACGATTCAGAAGATTGTCAGCAGCTGTACCCTTTTCACCTTTGTAAGAACGATATTTCTTCATTCGAACAAGGCAAATAAGACCTAATTCCTTCATCAACCGCTGAACAGTCTTATGATTTAGCGGTATTCCTCTGTTATGCAACTCATCCGTGATGCGACGATAGCCATATCTACCCTTGTTTTCGTGGTAGATTGCAGCTATCTCCGTTTTGGCTTCGCTGTATTTATCTTGTATGTTCTGCCTTTTGCTATGATAATAGAATGTAGACCGAGGCAGCTCTGCGATTTCCAGCAACACATCTAACTTAAATTCTCGCCTCAGTTCCAGAACTACTTTTGCTTTTTGCTCTTGTGTTGCTCTTCTTCCAAAACCAAGGCTTGCAATTTTTTTAGGTACGCTATCTCCGCCCTCAATCGTTGATTCTCCGCCAGAAGGTCCTCTTCAAGCTTCTTGTCAAATTTTGGTGGCCTGCCATTAGGATTACCTTTCGACCCGCGACCTCGCCGTTCGATATGAAGCGCTTCCGGCCCCTCGGTCAAGTAAATTCTCTCCCAATCACATATCCTTTGTGGAGCTACATCAAAACGTCTTCCTGCCTCTCTGCACCCCAACTTTTCATTACGCATGCTTTCTACAACCACCTGCTTAAACTCGCCTGTATATCGTTTCTTTGTTAATCCTTTGGGCATAGAAAAAACACCCCATTTCTTAGTACAAGTATTATATCATACTTGTCTAACAAATGGGGTGCAGTTTACTGTAGGTGTCCTTTTTATTTATTCAGAATTTGCCTTTCACAATAAATGCTCTAAGAGAATTGAGGGTCAGAAGAATGGCGATGCCGCTGTCGGCAAACACGGCAAACCACAAAGAACTTATGCCAAAGGTGCTGAGCAATATGACTGCCACCTTTAAGGCCACGGTTATGATTATATTCTCAAATGCAATGTTACGGGCCTTTGCGGCTATGTTTTTTGCCAGAGGGAAGCGCTCCTCTCCCCCAACTATAACAAGGTCGGCAGCAAAGTCTCTGTGTTCATTCTCATCCACAAAGACGATGCCGCCCTCTCTCTCTGAGCTCTTTTTTAAGCCAAGCTTATTTGTGGCAAGACGGTCCAGAACGCTGGGTCCATGGAAGAATACACCTCTGCCGGCTCCGGCCGCTATTCCGGCGAAGTAGGCCATGGGAACAGAGATAACCACGGCGCAGGGGCAGGCAACCACAAGGAAGGTCAAAGCTCTGTAAAGGGCATCGGAAAAGGATGCATCTACGAAAACAGGGAGAGCAATGGCTATCAGCAAGGCGCAGATGAGGACCACAGGTGTATATACCTTTGCAAAGCGGGTTATGAAGCGCTCCGTGTTGCCCTTTTCCTGACCCAGGGATGAGTAAGAGCCGGTGACGGAGGCTATCTTACGGCGGCTGTAACGGATGGCGCAGTCCTGGAAAGTCTCACCCACCCGGTAGAGGAACATGACCGCCGCGCCCTCATGATAATTACCGATAAGAAACGCTGCAATGGCGGCAAAGGTCATGAGAAAGTATTCGTCAAAGAACTTCAGCTTGAAAAGATTTTTCACCGCGGAAATGATGACATCATAACCGGCAATAAGAGCAACCAGAACAAAGAGGACAATTTCAAGCTTTTCATGGTCATGGAGAAAATCATGGAATATCTGATGGCTGAAAAACAGCACTGCGGACACAATAAGCCGGGCTATCATCAGTTTGTCCAGTCCGTGATGATGCTGCATCTCATGGTGGTGGCAGCAGCAGCTTCCGTCATCGTGATGATGATGGACGTGGCCCTCTCCGTCACACTCCTCAGCGTGGTCATGATGGGTGTGTTCATGCTCATGCTCATATTCGTGCTCGTGATGGTGCTCGTGTTTATGATGGCTCATTGTTCAAATTCACTCCTCAGCCAAAGAATAAAAATCCCGCAGAAAATTTCTGCGGGAATAGGAATCTCTTATGCTTTCAATGCCTCGCAGAGGATGCTGATATGGCTCTCCATACGCTGGGTAATATCAAAACTCGCCCCATGGATACACCAGTTATAGCAGACACCGCGGAAAATATCAAAGACATAGCCTACAACATCCTCGGTGTTCACATCGCTTCTCAGCTCGCCGGAGGCCTTGCCCTCGTCCACAATGACCTGCATAAGAACCTGCATAGGCCGTATATCTGCAAACCATTCGTTGGTGGGGTAAAACAAAACGCGCATAACGTCAATACCCGTGCGCACGTTCAGCTGGGCATAGTGGTAGGCAAAGATATGGAGCTTTTCAATGGCAGTCTTGCCCTTGAACTCATGCTCCACAGCATCGTGTATGTATTTATCGCCGTCCTCATAGATGGTCTTAAGAATATCTATCTTGGACTTATAGCAGTTATAGAAGGTGCCGATGGGAATATTGGCCTCGGCGCAGATGTCACGGACAGTTGTGCCCTGAAATCCCTTTTCGCCCATGAGAGCCATGGCTTTATCGAAAATGATCTTCTGGGTCTCAGAGGTCTTTCTGTAGGCTCTTTTGGTCTTCTCGCTGCTGGTTTTTTCCATAGTCTCTCACTTCCTTTTGGAAAAAAGTATAGAAAAACGTATATACGAAGACCTTTTACCTTCCTATGCGGTAAAAGGTCTTTGCATATACTGGCACCCTCGACTGGATTCGAACCAGCGGCACATGGCGTCGGAGGCCATTGCTCTATCCATCTGAGCTACGAGGGCATTTTTTACCGAATAGATTTATTATATCCCAGAAAAAATGAAAAGTAAATACCCAGAATGGAAAAGTTTACGCTATATTAAAACAAAATATGCATTACTGCAGGAATGGTAGCAAGGGACAATAGGGTGGTTATAAACACGCCGCGGCTGGCAACATGGATGTCCTTGCCGTACTCAGTGGAGAGCATGGAAGCAAGAACGGCGGAAGGCATGGCAGCGCTGACCACCATAATACCAAGATAGATCTGGTTTGTCACAAAGCTGCGACAGATAAAGAACATAAGCACGGGGCAAATTATAAGCTTAATAAAGCTGAGGACATACATTCTCCAGTCGGCAACAAGCTCGGAAAGTTGTCTCATGCCTATGTTTGCGCCAATGGCCACCATGGAAAGGGGTATCAGTATTCCTGCAAGGCCGGAGCAGGCGTCCATAGCCTCCCGGGGTATGGGAAGGCGGAGGAAAAACAAAATAACGCCCGCAAAGGTGGCCACGAGTGCGGGGTTCAGGAGAAAGCGGAAGCTTATTTTTTCTCCACCTGCCCTGCCTTTTATCTGCATAACTCCTAAGGAGTAACTGGCAAGGAAAAAGGGTATGAGGAAAACGGCAGCAAGGAAAATTGCGTCCTCTCCGAAAAGTGCGGAGATAACGGGAAAGCCCATGAAGCCGGTATTTCCAAAGGCAGTCATGAACTTGAACAGCCCCCTGTCTTCTTTATTGCGAACATACACGGGGGTGAAAATATATGCAAAGGCCAGAAGCAGCAGCTGCATAATAACAGCAAGCCCAAATATAGTACCCAGTTCTCCAAGACCGATATCCAGCTGGGTATCCAGCACAGAGCTTATTATCAAGGCGGGCTGACCTATATAGAGCAGCACGGTATTTACTTTTTTTACAACGTCCTCGTCCACCTTACCTGCCTTGGCGGCGATAAAGCCCACAAGAATATAGATAAAGAGAACAACAAGACGGCTGAACAAATTGCTGAGGTCCATAGATTTCCTTTCTGCCCGTCCCATCCATATATTCAGCCCCGCAAAGTAGCGGGGCTGAATATATCATGCGCCAAGAAGCATTCTTGCTATGGTGAAATAAATGATCAGAGACACGGCGTCTGTAAGAGTGGTTATAAGGGGGCTAGCCATAACGGCAGGGTCAATGCCAATTTTCTCCGCCAGCATAGGGAGAGTGCAGCCAACTATCTTGGCGAATACAACAACGAACAAAACAGTGGCGCTGACGGTGAGAGCTATCATCACAGTGATATCGCTGTTGCCAAGAATGAGCTTATCCAGCAAAAACATCTTGCCGAAGTTCACGAGGGAAAGGCAAATGCCGCAGAGGACGGAGACGCGAATCTCCTTCCAAAGCACTATAAGCACATCTCTGGGCTCGGTATCACCTATGGAAAGGCTTCGGATAACCGCCGTAGAGGACTGACTGCCGGAGTTTCCGCCTGTACCCATCAGCATGGGAATGAAGGCTATGAGTGCCGCCTGAGTTGCAAGAGCATCCTCAAAGGATGTGAGTATCATGCTGGTAAAGGTGGCTGACAGCATCAGGAGCATCAGCCAGGGCAGGCGGTTTTTAAATATCTCCGTAACCGGTGTGCGGGAATAGGGCTTGTCCGAAGGGGTGATAGCGGCCATGATTTCGATATCCTCGGTGGCCTCCTGCTCCATAACGTCCATAACGTCGTCAACAGTAACTATACCCACAAGACGGCGCTCCTTATCCACGACGGGAATAGTGAGCAGGTTATAGTCTGAGAACATGGTGGAGACATCCTCCTGGTCGTCCTCGGTGGTGGCATAGATTATAACCTCGTTCATTATATCCTCAATAATGTCAGATTCTTCTGCCATTATAAGGTCCCTGACCGTGACGACGCCCTCCAGCTTTCTGTCCGCGCTGGTGACAAAGCAGGTGTAAACGGTCTCCTTGTCTGCACCGATTCGCTTGATGCGGGCAAAGGACTCTTTTACACTCATGTATTTTTTCAGGTCGATAAACTCCGCGGTCATAATGCTGCCGGCAGAATTTTCGGGATACTTGAGATACTGGTTTATGAGCTTTCTGGTTTCGGGGGTGGAAATTCTCATGACACGGGCCACCACATTGGCGGGCAGCTCCTCCATAAGGTCCACAGTATCGTCCAGATAAAGCTCCTCCAGAATGTTTCCAAGCTCAGCGTCGGTAACGGAGTTGATTATATACTCCTGCTCCGGCACATCCAGCTCGGCAAAAACATCTGCTCCGTGCTCCTTGCTGAGAACACGGAATACCTTTATCATCTGCTGAGGCTCAAGCTCCGTAAGAAACTCGGCAACGTCAAAGGCGTCACTGGCTTCAAGGTGCTCCCTAAGAGCCTTCAGCTTTTTTTCACTCAGAAGCTCATGCATTTCCTCAAGCTTCTGTTCCTGTCGGGTCTCGAAGTCCATGGATTCCTCGTTGATCTCAGTGGTGAGCTCCTTATCTTCCATGAATGAGCGCCTCCCCTCGGAATTTTTTTAAGAATTATACGCCCAGATACTCCTTCTGCTCCTCGGTAAGAGTATCAATGGTGATGCCAAGAGTTTCAAGTTTCTTGAAAGCCACAGCCTTATCAGTCTCCACGGGAACAGGGATAACGTCCACGGGGACATTGCCTCTGTTATCAGCCAGATACTTGGCGGAAAGAGCCTGAATTGCAAAGCTCATATCCATGATCTCTGCGGGATGACCGTCGCCTGCGGCGAGATTAACAAGACGGCCTTCGCCAATGAGGTACACTGTCTTGCCATTGGGAAGAACATAGGCATCAATGTTGTGGCGGGCTTCATAGGTGTCAACGGCGTACTTTTTAAGACCTGCAACGTCAACCTCCACATCGAAGTGACCGGCATTGGAAAGGATGGCACCATCCTTCATCTTCTCAAAGTGGCGCTGGGTGATAACGCCGTCGCAGCCGGTAACGGTGCAGAAAATATCGCCTCTGGGGGCTGCCTCGTCCATGGTCATAACCTCAAAGCCGTCCATATAGGCCTCAATTGCCTTTACAGGGTCAACCTCAGTTACGATAACACGGGCACCAAGTCCCTTGGCACGCATGGCAACGCCCTTGCCGCACCAGCCATAGCCGGCAACAACAACTTCCTTGCCCGCAACGATAAGGTTGGTGGTGCGGTTGATGCCGTCGAAAACGGACTGGCCGGTGCCATAGCGGTTGTCAAAAAGGTGCTTGCAGTCGGCCTCGTTGACCATGACCATGGGGAACTTCAGAGTTCCTGCCTTGGCCATTGCCTTCAGGCGAAGAATACCGGTGGTGGTCTCCTCGCAGCCGCCGATAACATCGGGGATAAGATGGGGGAACTCGGTATGCATCATGTGAACAAGGTCGCCGCCATCGTCGATAATAATGTTGGGGCCCCATTCCAGAGCTGCGCGGATGTCAGCCTCGTACTGCTCCATGCTCACGCCGTGGTGGGCAAAAACCTCAAGGCCACCGGCCACAAGGGCGGCGCATACGTCATCCTGAGTGGAGAGAGGGTTGGAGCCGGTAATACGCATCTGGGCGCCGCCAATGGCCATAACACGGCAGAGATAGGCGGTCTTTGCTTCAAGATGGACGGAAAGGGTGCATTTCAGCCCGGCAAAGGGCTTGGTCTTCTCAAATTCCTCAGCTATAGCGCGGAGAATGGGCATATTTCTTTCTACCCATTTTATCTTCTTTTCGCCGTAAGGGGCAAGCTTGATATCGGTAATGCTGCTCATATTTTTCAGCCTCATTTCTATGTATTATTTCTAACTTATTTATTTTACCACCCACAGTTTACAAAAACAACTAGAATAATTAATTTTCTTTATATGTTCTCATACAGCAACATCACCCCATCGCGTAGCAGATGGGGTGATGGGGTGTTGTTGTTTTTATAGGCAAAGACAAATAATCAGAGAGCACAGTGCTCCCACTATTGCGCCCACGGCGCAAAAAAAGGCAGGGGGCATTTTTGCAAGAAGCTTCTGTGGTTCGGACACATAATTTTTAACATAATCGTCCGCCACTCTCTGTGCCTCCCTGAGAACGTCCGAGCCTCCCTTTTCTCTCAGATCTTCCCTGAGAATAAAGATCGCCTGTTCAAAAAACTTTGGGTCGGGAGACTTGACCACCACAACCCTTTTGCTTGTTCCTTTAACCACTTTCCTGCCCTCCTGCCTTGGAATATTTTCTATATGTTCCCAGTTTAACCCTTTGGGCAGTCTGTTATTCACTCCTTTTCCATAAAGCTTGGTTCTTCTCATTCCCGTAAAGAAATTCACCGTTTACCTACCTCATCCCCGCTTTTCAATCTTCACAGCCAGCACTGTCATATCATCTCCGGCCCCATAGCGGCTGTACGCCGCCTGCAGAGCCTGGCGGGCCAGCAGCTTTGCGTCCCCGCTTTCAAAATCAGTAAGCAGCTCACGCAGCCATCCATCGTTGGTCTCGGCAATAACTCCGTCGCTCGCCACAATAGCAAGGCTTCCGGGCTTGAGACGCATTTTAACTATGTCCGGCATTCCCTCTTCTTCGCCAATTGCAAGGCCTGCGGCAAGGTTTTCGCTTCTAACCCTGCGGACGCTTTTCCCGCTGCGTACATAGCTGGGGGCAGCTCCGTATTTATAGAAAAGAGTCTCACCGGTGAAAAGATCAATGCACATAAGGTCCACCGTAGCAAAGCCCCAATCCTCCCCGTTTTTCAGAAGCATCATGGAATTGAGCATCTTCATAGCTACCGCGGGATCCACACCCGCCCGGAGAAAACGCTCAAGTATCCTTACCGCAGCCACGGACTCCTTAGCGGCATTTTCCCCGCTTCCCATTCCGTCAGACAGGATAATGCAGAGCTTACCCTGGTCCGTTTTAAAGTAGGTTCCTCTGTCGCCGGAAACAGCCTCCCCCTTTTTCTTCATTGAGGCTATTCCAACGCTGGCACTTAGGGGCTCCGCCTCCAAAAGTACCACTCTCCCCTCCCCGGGTCTTTCATCGCTGACAGGACGGCACAGCCGCACACCCACAGCTGCAGAGAGACGGTCCAGATAATTTTTCTCCCGCAAAAGTTCCCTAAGCCGGGCGCTTTCTATTATGATATGAAGCCTTCCGCTTTTATCACGAAAAACGGATACGTCCGCCTCGATGTCAACGCTGCCCAGAAAGCGCAGCAGCCTTCTTTGACTGAGCACGTCGGGCCCGTAGGAATTGAGAAGCTCCTCAGATACATCCTGCAAAAGCTCCGACAGGTCATAATACTGGCTGTAAGCGGCAGAGCGGTTTTCCTGGAGCCGCAAGCGAAACTGCTTTCTGTACATCTGCCCCCGAAGTTCTCCGTTGATGGCCCCCACAAGCTCGCCGGTACGGCTGCACTTTTCGCTGAAATGCTGGGGAATGTCGCTTTTGAGCACAAGTCCCCGGCTCTTTATAGCAGGGGTAACATCGTTGAAGGCTGCAAGAGTGTCCATGTAATTTGTGTTCCAACACTCGTTTTTCATTTTGCAGCGGGCGCACACAGCCTCCGAAGCCCTATCAAATATTTTGGAAATATCCTCATCATTGGTCTCCGCACCAAGGCTTGAATCCACGGTGTAGAAAAGGTCCTTGAGAGCCATGGCCATCTTTTCCACCCTCCGGGCGGCGTATTTTCTGAGGCCGGACTCCCCCGCACTGAGCTGCTGTGGGCGGAGGAAGGAACCAATTAGATTTTTCAGGCCGGATGGAATAAGCATAAAAACAACGCTGGAAGCGAAAAGCTCATAGTAAACGCTCATATTCCCGGAAGCACTCATAATACCCAAAGCGGCCACAGCGGCAGACAGGATAAAGCTCAATACAAATGGAAGTCTGCCGTGGCGGGAAAACAGACCGGACACAAGCCCGGCAAAGGCATATACAAAGCTGAAGCCCCCACCTGCTTCCACAGACAGGTCCATGGCCAGTCCAAGCGCCGTGCCGGCCGCCGCACCGGAAAGAGTGCCGCCCTTGAATGCGCAAACCATGACCACCACCATAGCTGCAAAACGGCCAATAGCCAGCGTGTCCATAATTACAAGACGATTCAGACTCATAAGAAGACAGCTGAGCATAATCACAACCGCGACTCCGTGGCGTATCTCCGCAGACTCGGTGTCACGCTCAGCAGTGCTGAGCGCCTCACGGAAGAAATAGGCCCCGCCTCCAGCCAGCACGCACTCGGCAAAAAGCCATGGTATCTCCCCGGCCCCGGCACTGAGCTCCATGCTGCCCAGAACACCTGTTACAGCAGTGAAGAGGGCCGCAAGGGAGGGCATGAACCAGGACTTTTTATACACTCTCAGGTCCTGAAAAATGTATACAGAGGTAAACACCAGAAAAACCGCCGCAACCTGCTTTATCCCCTCGGCAAAGGGAAAGGCCACGAGATAAGCCGCCGAAGCCCCAAGGGCCGAAAAAAAGCCGGAGAGATGAGCTCCGGCCTGAGCTGTCAGCGCTATGCCGAAGGGCCCACAGCCGCCAAATACGGGCACGAGGCCCAGAACAAAGCCCAGAAGAAAATTCAGGGACCAGCCAAGCCCCGCAGCCAGCTGTGGCCTGCGCTCCGGCAGAGTGCCGCTGACAAGCTGCCGCCGAAGCTCCATCATTTGTGGTTTGAGTTTCACTTATATGCCTCCCAAAAACAGTTTACATAAATTATAGTATCCCCCTTTTGGAAAAGCTGTCGCAGGGTGGCTGTTGATAAATAGTTTTTAATTGACGGAAATGGCGGGAAATCAATAATTGTTAATGCTCACCCTGCGCCCTTGATTTTCAATGAAAAAGAATATATACTATAGACAGTTAGCCGCCACTTACCACCGTTATCGGAGGAGAGCTTATGACAGAGAACAATTATAAAATCAGCGGAATGCACTGCGCCGCCTGCTCCGCCGCCATAGAGCGCTATCTGGGCAAGCAGGATGCTGTGGACTATGTTTCCGTTAACCTCACCACAGAGAAAATGCTGGTGAAATATGATGAAAGCCACCTAACAAGCGAAGGCATTATCTCCCTTGTAGAGAAGCTTGGCTATGGCTGCATGGAGCAGTCCGCGGCCGACGCCCTTGCCGCAAAGGAGGGCAAGGCTGCCCAGGAGGCAGCGGACAAGGCCCTTGAAGCCCAGTTCAGAAATGCCATAATCGCCCTCTGCTTCGCTGTTCCTCTGTTATATGTATCCATGTTCCACATGATGGGAGCTCCACTCCCCTCCTTTATGGATATGCACCACTCCCCCGGTGTTTACGCCATAGTGCAGCTTGTGCTCACAGTGCCCATTCTTATATGCGGTCGGAGCTTTTTCACCAGCGGCTTCCCCGCCCTTTTCAGGTTTCATCCCAACATGGACTCCCTTGTGGCCGTGGGCACCACCGCCGCCTTTCTTTTCTCCCTTTATGTAACATTCCGGGTGCTCACAGGAAGCCCCGATTACATCCACAGCATTTGCTTTGAATCCTCGTCCATTGTTGTGGCCTTTGTTATGCTGGGAAAGGCTCTTGAAGCCAGAAGTAAGAAACGCACCGGCGAGGCCATAGCACGGCTTACAGAGCTTGCTCCCGAAACCGCCAGAGTAACCCGTAACGGCATTACCATGGAAATCCCCGCATTTGAGCTTATACCCGGCGACAGTGTCACAGTACTTCCCGGAGAACGCTTTCCCTGTGACGGCCTTGTGACCTCAGGAGAAAGCAGCGTTGATCTCAGTATGCTCACCGGCGAAAGCAACCCTGTAAGCGTAGCTCCCGGAGATGAGGTTACGGGAGCCAGCATAAACCTTGAGGGCAAGATAGTTTTCACCGCCACACGAACAGGCTCCGACACCGCTCTATCCCAGATAATCCGGATGGTGGAGGATGCCCAGAGCCGTAAGGCTCCCATTGCAAGGCTTGCAGATACCGTAGCCTCCTTCTTTGTTCCCGCCGTTATTGGCATTGCTGTGCTGGCCTCAGTTATCTGGGCCCTTTGCGGCAAAGACTTTGAGTTTATCCTGAATATTTTCGTCTCCGTTCTGGTTATCGCCTGTCCCTGTTCTCTGGGACTTGCCACTCCCACAGCCATTATGGCCGGCACAGGCCGAGGCGCGGAGCTCAGGATACTCTATAAAAGCGGCGAAGCATTGCAGGAGCTGAGCCGTGTGGACACCGCAGTTCTGGACAAGACAGGTACCGTGACCGAGGGCAGACTGAAGGTGGTAGGCGTATACCCTGCCGAGGGCTTCGATGAAAAGGAGCTTATTCGCCTCGCAGCCTCCGCGGAGACCGGAAGCATACACCCCATAGCTTCCGCTATAATTCTCCATGCCCAGGAAAGGGGCATAGAGCTTATTCCCGCCGAAAACTCCCAGCTTATACCCGGCAAAGGCATTTCCACCTCCCTCGAGGGCAGGAACGTGCTGGCCGGAAACATGGCGCTGATGACAGCCGAGGGGATAGATATTTCCTCTATGCCGGATATAGAAGATGCCACCCTTATTTACACAGCCCTTGATGGGCGCTGCGCGGGACTTATTTCCGCAAAGGACACAATAAAGGCACAGTCCGCAGCTGCCGTTTCCGCCCTTAAAAGCATAGGCATCGAATCTATCATGCTCACAGGCGACAATGAGGGCTCCGCAGCGGCAATTTGCGCCGAGGCTGGCATAAAGAGTTTCAGGGCAAATGTGCTTCCCGGAGACAAAGCTGCTGAAGTGGAAGCAATACGTCGGTATGGCAAAAAGGTGCTTATGGTGGGCGACGGCATAAACGATGCTCCCGCCCTGGCGGCCGCCAATGTGGGTATTGCCATAGGCAGCGGAACAGATGTTGCCATTGAATCTGCCGATGTTGTGCTTATGAACGGAGAGCTAAGTTCACTTGTGGACGCCGTACGTCTCAGCAAGGCCGTTATACGGAATATTAAGCAGAATCTTTTCTGGGCCTTTTTCTATAACTGCTGCGGCATTCCCTTTGCCGCCGGTGTTGTATACGCTCTGGGCGGGCCTCTGCTTCCGCCCATGTTCGCCGGAGCCGCCATGGCTCTCAGCAGTGTGACCGTTGTAGCCAACGCGCTGAGACTCAGAAAATTCAAGTAAGTATAAAAAATACCGGTTTAACGATAAAAGTGAATCGGGGTTTTTTTTTTTTTTATGTATATATGGCGG
>JAZSFJ010000028.1:0-5544 GCA_045532145.1 Oscillospiraceae bacterium | reverse complement strand
CACCTCGCTGCCCGCCTGGACAAAGCGGAAGATGTTGTCGATAAACAGCAGCACGTCCTTGTGCTCCCGGTCCCGGGAGTGCTCTGCCATGGTCAGCCCAGACAGGGCCACCCGCATACGCACGCCGGGGGACTCGTTCATCTGGCCGAATACCAGGGCGGTTTTTTCCAGAACGCCGCTCTCCCTCATCTCCGTCCAGAGGTCGTTGCCCTCGCGGCTGCGCTCGCCAACGCCGGTGAAGATGGAGTAGCCGCCGTGCTGGGTGGCCACGTTATGGATAAGCTCCTGAATAAGAACGGTCTTACCAACACCTGCACCGCCGAAAAGGCCTATCTTGCCGCCCTTGGGGTAGGGGTCAAGAAGGTCAATGACCTTGATGCCTGTTTCAAGTATCTCAACGGCAGGGCTCTGCTCATGGAAGGGAGGGGCCTTGCGGTGGATGACCCAGCGCTCGGTGTCCTCAGAAGGGGCTTCGCCGCCGTCTATGGGCTCGCCCAGAACATTGAACATTCTGCCCAGAGTGGCCTCGCCAACGGGGACCTTTATGCCGTGGCCGGGGGCGGAGACCTCCAGTCCTCTGGAAAGGCCCTCACTATCGGAAAGCATTATGCAGCGGACGGTGGAAGCGTCCACGTGCTGGGCAACTTCCATGACACGCATGACACCCGCTATCTCCACGCTCAAGGCCTCCTTGATGGCGGGGATGGAGCCTTTTTCAAATTTTACATCAACAACGGGGCCGGAAACAGAAACTATTTTACCTTTAGTCACAGCTGCGGCACCTCCTTTGTTTCTTTGTGCTTCTGAGCCTTGGCACCGGCGGAGACCTCGGTGATCTCCTGGGTGATGGCGCCCTGGCGCAGGCGGTTATACTGTATGGACAGCTGGTCCATTATCTTGTCCGCATTTCTGGTAGCGGAATCCATGGCGTTCATGCGCTCGTTGAGCTCGCAGCAGAAGCTGTCCACCAAAGCGCTGTAAATGAAGCCGGAAATATAGCTGTGGATAACATTTTCCAGCACCGCCTCGGGGGAGGGTACGAACTCGAAGGGCTCGCTGACCTCCTTTTCAAAGGAGGGGGCGGAGAAATGGTCCTTGTGAAGGGGCAGAAGGCGGGTGGTGCGGCTTTCCACGGTGAGGCCCTTGCCCATGTTGGAATAGACGATATAGATGCGTTTGAGCTCCCCACGGTCATAAAGCCTGAGAAGGGAGTGGCCTATCATTCGGGCACGCTCAATAGTGGGGCTCTGGGCGCTGAACTCGAAGCCCGGCTCCGTTTCAATGCCCTTTCGGCGGAAATGCTGGCGTCCGAACTCGCCCACAACGAAAAGGCGGGTGTCCGGATGGCGCTCCAGAAAACGCTCGGCGGCTTTCAGGGCGTTGTGGTTATAAGCTCCCGCCAGACCCTTGTCGGCAGTTATAACCAGAAGTCCCCAGCGGCCGCTGGTATCGGTGCTCTCCTCCTCGGACTTGAGGTAGGGACTCTCCACCTTTTCCACGCTGCGGAAGATACGCTTGACCTCGCCTCGCAGGGCGCTGAAGTAGGGCAGAGTTTTATCCAGCTCCGCCTTGGCCTTTCTGAGCTTGGTGGAGGCGATGAGATACATGGCGTGTGTTATCTTCCGGGTGTCCTGAACGCTGGCTATATGATTTTTTATCTCCTTTGTGCTGGCCATGGCCTATCACCTCTGAGGGGGGTAGGCGGCGTCCACAAAGCTTTTGGCGGCGGCAAGAATGGCGCTTCTGGTCTCGGGCGTGAGGGCACGGGTGGAAGTGATCTCGTCGCAGATATAGCTGTGGACAGTGCGCATATGGTCAAGGAGCGCGTCGCAGCAGGAGTTTATATCCTTCAAAGGCACATTCACCATCACCTTGCTGAGCATGGTGACCAGGAGAATTACCTGCTCATACTGCTGGAAGGGTTTGTGCTGCTTCTGGCGCAGCAGGCGCATAAGGCTCTGGCCGTAGGCCAGCTGACGCTTGGTACCCTCGTCCAGATCGCTGGAAAACTGGGTGAATACCTCCATCTCTCTGTACTGGGCAAGATCCAGACGGATGGTTCCGGAGGCCTTTTTCATGGCGGGAGTCTGGGCTGCGCCGCCCACGCGGGACACGGAAAGACCCACGTTCACGGCGGGGCGCTGACCTGCATGGAAGAGATTGCTCTCAAGGAAGATCTGGCCGTCGGTGATGGAGATTATGTTGGTGGGGATATAGGCGGAAACGTCGCCCGCCTGGGTCTCCACTATGGGCAGGGCGGTCATGCTGCCGCCGCCTCTTTCCTCGCTGAGCTGGGCGGAACGCTCCAGCAAGCGGGAGTGGAGATAGAAAACGTCGCCGGGGTAGGCCTCGCGTCCGGGGGAGCGCTCCAGCAGGAGGCTCAGGGCGCGGTAAGCTATGGCGTGCTTGCTCAGGTCGTCGTAGACAATAAGCACGTCACGGCCAGTATTCATGAAGTATTCGCCCATGGCGCAGCCTGCGTAGGGGGCGATGTACTGCAGGGACACGCTGTCGCTGGCGGGGGCGTTGACCACTATGGTGTAGTCCAGACTGCCGTGGCGGCGGAGAGTTTCCACCAGCTGGGCCACGGAGGAGGCTTTCTGACCTATGGCAACATAGATGCAGATGCAGTCCTTGCCCTTCTGGTTGAGAATTGTGTCCAGAGCTATGGTGGTCTTGCCGGTCTGGCGGTCGCCGATTATCAGCTCGCGCTGGCCACGGCCTATGGGGAACATGGAGTCTATGGACACAATGCCGGTCTCCATGGGTCTATCCACGCTGCGGCGGTCTACGATGCCGGGAGCGGGAGACTCCACGGGACGGTAGCCGGTGGCACGGATGGGGCCCTTGCCGTCAATGGGGCTGCCAAGAGCATCCACCACGCGGCCTATGAAGTCTTCGCCTACGGGGATACCGGCGGTGCGGCCGCTGCGGCGGGCAGTGCTGCCTGCACGTACCAGCTCTGCGTCGCCGAAAAGGACGCAGCCTACCCGGCCTTCGCTGAGGTTCTGGACCATGCCCTTTACGCCCTTTTCAAAGAGAATTATCTCTCCATAGGCGGCGTTCTCAAGGCCGTCCACGTTGGCAATGCCGTCGCCCACGCTGATAACCGTGCCCTGTTCCTGGGGCATGGCCCGGGGATTCCATCCCTCTACGGTTTCGCGAATGAGGGGCAGGAGCTTTTCGCCCTTGCCGGAGAGACTGCGTATGGTCTCGCCCAGCTGGGCCACGCGGCCCTCTACGCTCCAGTCATAGAGCTCAGAGCCCACATAAAGGCGGAAGCCGCCCTTCAGTGCGCTGTCCAGCTCCCAATCAAGGTCGATTTCCTCGCCATATTTCTGACGCAGCCAGGCCTCAAAGCGCAGCAGCTGCTCCGCTGAGGGGGCCTCCGAGGAGCGGAGAAGGGCGCGGATGGGGCCCTTATCACTTATGCTCATGTGCAGCGCTCCTTTCGGCGGCAGACAGGAATTCATCATAGGATTCGGAAAGGGAAGTGTTCATAAGCTTTTTCACCGCAGTCACGGCAATTTCGGAAACTTCCTCCCGTGCTTCGGCAAGAAGCTTCTCGCGCTCGCGACCGGCGCTCTCTCTGGCCTCGGCCATAAGCTTTGCGGCCTTGGCCTCGGTCTCTGCCATGCGGCGGCTTGCCAGAGCCTCCGCCTCCACGGCGGCCTCACGGCGCTTCTGAGCTATCTCCTGGTCGGCGGCGCCCAGGCGCTGGGCATAGAGCTCCTCGCTCTCCTTTGCCTTTTTGAGGCAGTCCTCTGCCTCTGCCTTCATGGCTTCGTAGTGGGCCTGGCGAGAGGCCATAAAGTCCTTCACGGGCTTATAAAGCAGGAAGTAGAGACCGAAGGCCAGAATGGCAAAGTTGAAAAGATGCAGCAATATCTGATGAAAATCAATATTCAAAGGGATGTTCATATCCGCTCCCCCTTACAGAACGAAGATTACGAGAATTGCAACGATAAGGGCATAGATAATGGCGGTCTCAATGAAAACGAGACCAAGCATAAGGGTGGTGCGGATCTTGCCCTCGGCTTCGGGCTGGCGGGCAATGCCCTCGGAGCTCTTGGATATGGCAAAGCCCATACCCAGTGCGCCGCCGGCAGCGGCAAGACCAATGGCAATACCTGCGGCAATAGCCTTGCTTCCCACGCTGTTGTCAGCCTCGGCGGCAGCTTCGGCCTCGGGGCCGGCGGCGAGAGCGCCTGCGGAAAGTGCGAAAACAAGGGCCAGCATGAGGGCCAGTATTACTATCATGCGAAGAGACTTTTTCATTTTTTTATCCTCCGTTTAAGCTAAATTATGTACTATATCAGGCGGCAGCCTTTTGGGCCTTGGCCTTTTTGGGTTTGGGATGGTGGGGCTCGGAGACCTCGCCGTAGAACAGGGCTGTGAGCATGGTGAGAACATATGCCTGAATAAGGGCGTGGAGCATTGTGAAGAGCACACCCACGATAACAGGGAGCACAAAGCTCAGGGCAATATAGTGGTAGACAAGCTCCGTTACCAGAAGTCCGCTGAGCAGCGCGCCGAAAAGACGGAAGCTCATGGATATGGGCAATGAGAAGTCCTTCAGCGTGAGACCCACACCCTTGAGGCCGTTGCCTGCAATACCGCCCGAGAGGATGATGCAGTAGCTCAGGCAGCCCATGGCAATGGCGGCGTTGATGTCCGAGAGGGGGGCGGGCAGAGCTATGGAGTGGCCTGCCACGGTCACAGCCTGCAGACCCAGCAACTCAAACAGGGTGCCGATAAAGATATAGGCGCCTGCGGCGAAGATATATGCTCCAAGGAATTTGTTCCGGTGGGGGCTGTTGCTCTTTGCCATGCCGTCAAAAAGCCCGACGGCGGTCTCCAGCAGCAGCTGCAGCTTTCCGGGCACCAGCTTGAACTTGGGGATAACAAATATCCTCAGCACAGCGCTGGCTATGAGCAGCACCGCTGTCACCGTGAACGCGGAGATGAGCGCGGGATTCACATCTATAAGTCCAAAAAGACTTATTCTTCCCTCTTCATGCAAAACCGCGTCCCTCATAAGGACCTGAATGTCCCCGTGCTCACCGCCGTGGCCTGTGAGGATTATCCCCGCAAGGAGCACCACAAGCAGCGCGGCGAAAAGCCCGAGGCTTATATTTCTTGTTTTTTTACTCATTCCCATACCACCTTTCGGCAGGTTCAAAAAAACCTGTGGGTAAATTGTGTTAATAATGTGGTTACTTATAGACCCTTAACAGAATAGACCTTTAATATAGAAGTGTCAAGTAATTATGGCTCCCCTTAACACCACTTTTTTTCGCCGCATAAACATTAACACCTTCTTAACACCTCCATAAATGCCGTAGGGGCGGACCGATGTGTCCGCCCGCAGGAGGACCGATGTGTCCGTCCGCGGGCGATTCGTGAATCGCCCCTACGGGTGCGGTGCAGCACCCAAAGGCTCCCTTGTGTAAAGGGAGCTGTCAAAATCGGCACTTCGGAACCGATTTTGACTGAGGGATTGTAAAGACAGGTTTGGGTAAAACACAGCGGACCGTCCGGGAG
>JAZSFJ010000021.1:0-20583 GCA_045532145.1 Oscillospiraceae bacterium | reverse complement strand
CATGAGCGTGCTGGTTGCTCTTGCCAACGATGAAGTTATCGAAGGTGTAGCCGTCCATCTCGGGAAGAGTGTTGCGGTCCTTGACCTCGCCCCGGTAGTCGTATATCTCGTCTCCTGCCAGTACCACAAGCTCAAAGTCGCAGGAGAAAAGGTCGCTGAGGGCGGCACGGATGGTGTCCCCGAAGCGCTGGGAAATAATATCCCTCTTGAAGCGGCTGGTGGTATGTATGACGAAGCGGCCCTCGTCAAGCTCAATGGGACTGCAATCGGCAAACCAGGTGTTTATGGAGGTGCTGGTGAGCTGACCGGAGAGTATTTCCATTATTCCGGCCCATATATCGTTTATGGAATTCATATTCTCGATCCCCTTATAAATGTATAATCTCGCATAGGCGCAGACTGGCTTATCTTAAATTTTACCACAGAAATGTGGAAAAAGCAACAGATATTATATTATATATAAAGTATATGGAAAAAGGATATAAATTTATACCTATTATAGCTCCCTCTGACGAGGGAGCTGTCAGCTTTAACTGACTGAGGGAGAGACTACCGCAGTGTGTTTATTTATCAATGTCTCCATAGAAGCACCTGCCTCAGTTTCTCTCCCTCCGCCCTTCGGGCACCTCCCTCGTCAGAGGGAGGTAAAAAAATGAATAAAAAAAACAAAACACCGAAAGCCATGACTGACTTTCGGTGCTTCGTAAAGAAGAGAGGAGTGTTGATATATAGGAAAAAATACTATCTATAAATATTGCCCAGGTCGTAGATTTCCACATTTACCTCAAAGCTCTCGCCGTTGCGGAAAATTGTGAATACCAGAGTGTCGCCCACCTTGTGCTCATCACGGATGGAGAGAACATCGTCGGTGGTGTAAACGGCCTGACCATTTATATGGGTGAGGACATCGCCGGGAAGAATGCCCTTGGCCTTGGCGTCGCTGCCCTCGCTGACATCGGTGATATAAAGGCCCTCAGGAAGGCCATATTCATCCATAGCGGCCTGGGGAACGCTGCCGCAGGTTATACCTATGCCGGGTCTGCCCACCACCTTACCGTTCTCAATAATGGAGTCTACAACGGTTTTCACGGTGGTGCTGGGGATGGCGAAGCCTATACCCTCGATGGCGATGCCGTACTCGTTGGCCATCTTCATATTGGTGATGCCGATGATCTGGCCGTACATATTTATCAGAGGACCGCCGCTGTTGCCCTCGTTGAGGGCGGCGTTGGTCTGGATAAGGGTCATGCTGGTGCCGGAATAGTCCACGCTGCGGTTTATGGCGGAGACTATGCCGTTTGTGAGAGTGCCGGAGAATTCAGCGCCAAGGGGATTGCCGATGGCAACCACATCGTCGCCCACCACAAGGGCGTTGCTGTCACCAAAGGTGGCGGGAACAAGATTAAGAGCCTTGATTTTCAGCACTGCCAGGTCGGTCTGGGCGTCCTCGCCCACCAGAAGGGCATTGTGCTCGCTGCCGTCGCTGAGTACCACGGTGCAGCTGTCGGCCTCGGAGATAACATGGGCATTGGTGACTATATAGCCGCTCTCGTCTATAATAACGCCGGTGCCCCAGCCGTAGCCGGTGCTGTCATCGTAGTTGGCCATAACGCCCACAACGGAGGGAGAGCAGCCGGCATAAAGCTCCTGGAGGCTGAGTTTTTCAAGGCCTTCAAAGGAATTGAGCTCCAGCTTAAAATCTCCGGCGGCCTCTGCCCGGGTGATGTTGCTGGGGGCTATGGAATCCTCCATGGTGAAATAGCTGTCGAAAAAGTCCTTAAAATTCTCGGGCATCTCGCCGTTTTCACCGGGGATAATGATCTGACCATCCCCGCTGTCGGGGATGAGACCGTCAAAACCGGGGAAGAGGTCGGAAAAATCGTTCCCTTCCGGGGTATCGGAGGGCTGAGCAGGCGTGGGGGAAGGCAGAGACAGCTGGGGAGAGCCGTCTGCAAAGCCGTCGGAAAAATAAAGGGCTGTTGCGGATACAAGGACCAGAACACATACCACTATAATGGCAAGCTTCAGTCCGGTGCGTCTGCGCCGGGGCTTTTTGGCCTTGGGTGCGGCAGCAGCGGGAATGGGAGCCGGGGGAGCGGCTTCCTCCTTTGCCGGGGCTTCAAAATTGGGTGCGTACCAGTCATAAACAGACTTTTGGGAGTACCATTCGTTATATCTGTTGTCTTCCATAAGCGCCTCCTTGAGGTCAGGTTAATTTTAATGTGGGAATGTATATTTTGTGCATATAAAAGATGAAGATTTCATGAATGAAAGTAATCATTTTTGCAACATATTACTCTTGATTGTGGAAAAAGTAAAGGGAAACCGTTTTAAAGGTTCCCTTGTCGTAGGGCGGGGGCTTGCTCCCGCCGCAGGAGCTGTCAGCGAAGCTGACTGAGGGATTGTTCAATTCGCCAAAGCTAATTGCAAACATCCAGCTTTTACCGCACAATCCCTCCGGCCCTGCGGCCCACCTCCCTTTACACAAGGGAGGCTTTAAACTGCATCACTTTTTCAGGGTCAGGGAGAACACAAACTCCGTCATACCGTCACGGCTGGTGACGGCTATGTCCTCGCCGTGGCTGCCAATGATGGTTTTCACGATATAGAGCCCAAGACCAACGCCGTCCCGGTCCATGCTGCGGGAGCGGTCAGACTTGTGGAAGCGCTCGAAAATAAGGGCCAGATCCTCCTCGGGGATGGTGTCGCCCCGGTTTTTCACGGAGACATAGGCCTTGCCTCCCTGCTTGAACACGCTGAGCCCCAGCTCCGTGCCGGGGGAAGCAAACTTCACCGCATTTTCAAGGAGATTGTATATCACCTGATTTATGGCGTCCCGCTCCCCGCAGACCATCATGCCGTCATCGGGGATCTCCACGGCCACATCAAGGTTTTTGTCCGTGATTTTTTTCTCGAAGACCAGAAGAGTCTCAACCATCACTTCGCATACATCAAAGCTCTCTCTGCGAATCTCCTGAACGCTGCGGCTCTGCATACGGCTGAGCTCCAGCATACGGCGAACAAGGCGGTTTAAGCGCTTGGTCTCGCTGGATATGGTCTCAAGGTACTGACGTTGGCTTTCCGGGGGGATAGTGCCGTCCAGAATGCCGTCGGCAAAGCCGGAAATGCTGGTCATGGGGGTTTTCAGCTCATGGGAAACATTGGCCAGAAAATCGCTGCGGCGTATATCCGCCTGCTCAAGGCTCTCCGCCATCTGGTTGAAGGAGGAGGCCAGAGCGCCTATCTCGTCGGGCCGCTCCGTGCCGGATACCCGGACGGAAAAGTCCCCGTGGGCAAAGCGCCGGGCCGCCCGGGCCATCTCATGTATGGGCCGGGACTGCTGCCGGGCGGTTATGAAGCTTAATATAAGCGTTATAGCCATTATTATGAGGGTGGATATGAAAAATATCTCAAAAAGACTGTTCCATACATTAATAAGGCTGGAGGCGTTGGAGGAGGCGAAAACATAGCCCATAGCATAGCCTCCGGTGCCGATTATGGGCAGAGCGGCAACATAGTAGGGCTCGGTGTAAAAGCCGCCCAGATTGCCAAGCTGGCTGTAAGAGCCCGTAGCGGAGAGAGAGTAAATCACCCCTTGGTCTATGGTCCTGCCCAGATGGGGGCAGCGGAATTCCTCGTCGGAGCAGCTCATGACAGTGCCCTCAAGGTCAGTTATTATATACTGAGTTCCTGAAGTCTTGCTGAGGGCGGAGAGCACCATGCGGAAGGAAAAGTCGTCCAGATAGCCGGTATGGGAATAGGCCGTGGCCAGAGTGGAGACCTCCTGCACGTTGTTTTCAATGCTGTGCTTCCTCTCGGAGAGCATATGTGCCCTGCCAAGGCCCATAAAAGCCGCGCCAAGTATGAGAAAGCTCAGCAGCAGCACCCCGGCAGCCATTATGAAGTTTTTGAAAAAATAACTATGCATAATAAATACCTATTTGGCTCCCCCCTCCGGGGGGGAGCTGTCGCCGTCAGGCGACTGAGAGGGGGATGTTTTTTCATATCTCAAATGTGATTCCCCTCTCCGTCTGTCCTCCTTCGTCGGACAGCCACCTCCCCCCAGAGGGGGGAGGCTTTAAATTGCCTCAAACTTATACCCTACGCCCCAGACGGTTTTCAGAGACCATTTCTCGCTGACGCCCTCCAGCTTTTCTCTAAGGCGCTTTATGTGCACGTCCACGGTGCGGCTGTCGCCGAAATAGTCAAAGCCCCAGACCTCGTCCAAAAGCTGGTTGCGGGTAAATACCCGGTTGGGAGAGGATGCAAGGTGGTACAGAAGCTCCAGCTCCTTGGGAGGAGTGTCCACCCGGCGTCCGTCCACAATGAGCTCATAGGAGTCCAGATTCACGGTGAGCTTATCAAATTCAAGCTTTCTGCCCTGGTTCTGAACACCCTCGCTGTCGTCGCTGCGGCGCATGACGGCGTGGATGCGGGCGATAAGCTCTTTCACATCAAAGGGCTTGGTCACATAGTCGTCGGCGCCCATTTCAAGGCCGCTGACCTTGTCCATGCTCTCCCCCTTGGCGGTGAGCATAATAACGGGGGTTTTGGAGGCCTTGCGTATCTCCCGGAGTATACTCCAGCCATCCATGACGGGCAGCATTATATCCAGCAGCACTATATCCGGGTCATAGGCCCGGAACATCTCAATACCCTCGCCGCCGTCCTCGGCCCGGGAGACAGTGAAGCCGTCCTTTTCAAGATAGAGCCGCAGAAGCTCCGCGATATTGCCGTCATCTTCTATAACAAGGGCTTTTTTGTTCATATTCACCACTCCTGATAAAGAGATTTTTTCCTTATCTCAATTATAATATAAGCGCAAAAGCAGTGGTTAACAAAGTGTAAAACCTTTTATAGCCTTCCCTTGGGGGAAGCCTATGTGGTTTGTTTTTAATAAAAAATACAATATACGCCTTCCCCTGGGGGAAGGTGCCCCCGCAGGGGGCGGATGAGGGACTTTTGGCAACTGCTTTATGTGTTGTACTGCTGAAATCCCGGTAGCTTATTACCACGCAATTCGCCTTGGGATTTTTGCAAGGACAGAATTTTCACCGCTAAGACCCTCATCAGTAACGGCGGGAGCAAGCGCCCGCCCTACGGCGCTCGACAGCTTCCCCCAGGGGAAGCCTATAAATTGCATCCATCCCAAAAAAGCCGCTCCACCCGGGAACGGCTTTTTTTATTATTTCTCGGGTGCGGGGCGATTTTTCTCGAAATCGGCCTTCACCTTCTCGCCCAGCTGGCGGGCAAACTGCTTCACCTCGGTGCGGGCAAGGCTGCCGAAACCGGAATATATAAAGCCCTGAAGAGAGCGGTATTCCACGGTGTTTGTGAATCTCACCTTGGTCTCGCATTCGCCCACGGGTGTAAGCTCAATGCGCCAGGTGGAATAGAAAAGCCAGGTCTTCATCTGGAAAGAAAAGACCTCGTTCTGCTTCACTTCCACGGAGCGGGTGAAAACCGTGCCCTGCTCGGGTTCATACTTCTCGTACTGCTCCTCGCTGAGGGGGTCAACGGTGGTGCCGTCGCTGCCGAAGCCTATGGCGCGCCAGACAAGCTCCACGGGGTACTGATAAAATGCGGTGCGTTTTGCGGTGGTTTTCATGTTTTATAGTCTCCTTTACTTGCCCATTGCCATCAGCATAAAGTAGTTGCAGCGGCGCTCTCTGTCCAGAGTGCTGGTGAACATATGGCCGGGGTAAACCTCGTAGTCGTCGGGCAGCTCATAGAGACGGCGGAGGGAGGCCATCATCTGCTGGGGATTGGAGGAGGCGAAGTCCGTGCGGCCGCAGCTGTCGCGGAAAAGGGTGTCGCCGGTGAAGAGGACCTTGTACTCCTCGCCCTCCTGGGTGCACATGAGGCAGACGGAGCCGGGAGTGTGGCCCGGGGTCTCCATAACGGCGAAGTAGATGTCTGCAACGGAAACAATGTCGCCGTCTTTGTAGAACTTGGTGCCCTCGGGGGGATTATACACGTCGCCCCAGCTGCCTATGGGCACGCCGCAGTCCTTCTCACACATATAAAGGGGTGCGCCGGTCTCCTCCATCAGATCCTCCACAGCGCCCACGTGGTCAAAATGGGCGTGGGTCAGGAGTATGCAGTCGCACTTGAGCTTCAAAGACTCCATAAAGTCGATAATTGCGTAAGCATCGGCACCGGGGTCAATAACCGCGCAGCGCAGGCTCTTCTCGTCGGCAACGATGTAGCAGTTGGTCTCAATGGGACCTACCATGAGGGTTTTGATTATCATATTGAATATCTCCTTCCTTGTTGGCTCCCTTGTCGTAGGGCGGCCGCTTGCTGCCGCCGTAGGAGCTGTCGCCGCAAGGCGACTGAGGGATTGCGTTTCCTTATCATAGCTCCCTCTGAGGAGGGAGCTGGCTCGCGCACGCGAGACTGAGGGAGAGATTATCTCAGTTATTCTCTCCCTCCGCCCTTCGGGCACCTCCCTCGTCAGAGGGAGGTATAACAGAGGTATCGCTTTTTGATTTAAATTCCGTGTTTGCTGGCTGTGTCGAACAATATAGTCACAGGGCCGTCGTTTATGGATTCCACCTTCATCTCCGCGCCGAAGATGCCGGTTTCCACCTTGAAGCCACGGCTGCGGCACTCGGAAATAACCAGCTCATAGAGGGGTATGGCTTTCTCCGGCCTTGCAGCCTCGGTGAAGCCGGGGCGGCGGGAGCGGCAGTCGGCAAAGAGGGTGAACTGGCTGATTATGAGAAGCTGGTTGAAGCCCGCGTCCGTGGGGTTCACATTCATTTTTCCGGCCTCGTCGTGGAAAATGCGCAGGCCGCATATTTTGTCGGCAATTTTTTTGGCCTCTGCCTCGGTGTCGTCCACATGGACTCCCAGAAGCACCAGAAAGCCCTTTTCTATTTTACCGTTGACCTTTCCGTCAATGGTGACGGAGGCGGAGTCAACACGGGTAAGTACAGCACGCATATTGTATTTAAATCTCCTTTCCTCTTTGGCTCCCTTGTCGTAGGGCGGCCGCTTGCTGCCGCCGTAGGAGCTGTCGCCGCAAGGCGACTGAGGGATTGTCCTTTCCTAATAAGCCTTCCCCTGGGGGAAGGTGGCCCGTAGGGCCGGATGAGGGTGTGGGAGCAGTTCGTATTTGCCTAAGGTATGATGAAAAGGATGGCTCTCACAGCTAAGACCCTCATCAGTCTCGCATACGCTCGACAGCTTCCCCCGGGGGAAGCCTAATATGGTATCACTCGTTATACCCTCTCACCCGTCGCTTCTGGTGACACTGGTCACGCTGCGGACGGCGCTGAGGCGGTTTATTATAGTCTTCAGCTCCCCAAGGTCCTTGACCTCAACGGTGAGGTGGGCGCTGGCCATGCCGTCACCAAGGTCACGGGCGTTGAGAGAACGCACCTTGGCGTTGAGGGAGTTGAGAGCGGTGGCAATATCCATGATAAGGCCGCTGCGGTCACGGGAGGCTATCTGGAGATTGGTGACATAGCCCTCGGTAATATCCTCAGCCCAGCTTACGTCTATCCAGCGGCCTGCCCCGGTGTCGGGATTGAGGCGGCCGGAAATATGGTTCTTGCAGTCGCTGCGGTGGATGCTGACACCGTAGCCACGGGTTATAAAGCCCACAATGTCGTCCCCGGGCACGGGGGTGCAGCAGCGGGCGAACTTAACAAGGCAGTTATCCAGACCCTGAACGATGACGCCCTGAATGGCCCTCTGGGGCTTAGAGTGCTTATTGCGGCGCTCGGCGGCGTCGTTGAGCTTGTCTATGGCGCTCTTGGCGCCGCTGGCCTTCTGGGCCTTGGTGAGATCGTCGCGGATGCGGTTGACGGTCTTGGTGGCGGTGACACCGCCGTAGCCTATGGCGGCATAGAGGTCATCAATGCCCGCAAAGGAGAGTTTTTTGAGCAAAGGGGCAACAACGTCCGCCTCGTTGGCCTCGGCCAGAGTTATGCCGTTTCGGCGCATTTCCGCGTCGAACATCTCCTTACCGCGGACGATGTTTTCCTCCCGGCGCTCTTTCTTGAACCACTGCTTTATCTTGGTGCGGGCGGAGCCGGAGCGGGCGATATTCAGCCAGTCGCGGCTGGGGCCGGAGGAGGCCTTGGAGGTGAGGATATCCACAATATCGCCGTTTTGGAGCTTATGGTCAAAGGGGACAATGCGTCCGTTGACCTTGGCACCCACCATGCGGTTGCCTACGGCGGAGTGGATGTTATAGGCGAAATCTATGGGAGTCGCGCCGGCGGGGAGGTTAATAACGTCGCCCTTGGGGGAGAAAACGAAGACCTCGTCGGCGAACATATCTATCTGCAGGTCGGTGAAGAAGTCGCTGGCTTCGCTGGACTGCTGGTTTTCAAGAAGTCTTCTGACCCATGCAAACTTCTCCTCGTCGCCCTCACGAACGCCGCTCTCGCCGGACTTATACTTCCAGTGGGCGGCGATGCCGTACTCGGCGGCCCGGTGCATATCCCAGGTGCGTATCTGCACCTCAAAGGGTATGCCCTCAGAGCCTATGACGGTGGTGTGGACACTCTGGTAGCCGTTGGGCTTGGGGGTGGACACATAGTCCTTGAAGCGTCCGGGCACGGGCTTGAACATATCATGTATCTGGCCCAGAACATTGTAGCACTCGCTGAGGTCGTCCACGATGACGCGGAGGGCGCACAGGTCGAATATCTCCTTGAGCTCCAGCTTCTGGGCGTACATTTTGCGGTAAATGCTGTGGACGTGCTTGATGCGGTAGTTTATGGTGCAGCTTATGCCCCACTCCGCCAGTCTGGCCTTTATCTTTTCCTCCATGCCGGCCATGAACTTTTCAAGGACGGGCCTGCGGGCGTCGATGGTGCTCATGATGGCCTTGTAGGCGGCGGGGTCGAGGTACATGAGGGAGAGGTCCTCAAGCTCCCACTTAACCGCCTGCATACCCAGACGGTGGGCAATGGGGGCGTATATCTGCATGGTCTCCATGGACTTGCTCCGCTGCTTTTCGGGCTTTTGGTATTCCATGGTGCGCATATTGTGGAGTCGGTCGGCAAGCTTTATGAGGATAACGCGGATGTCACGGCTCATGGCCATGAGCATCTTGCGCATATTCTCCATCTGCTCGTCTTCCTTGTTGGAGAAGTTCACTCGCGTCAGCTTGGTGACGCCGTCCACTATCTCGGCAACACTCTTGCCAAAGAGGCGGGAGACCTCATCGGTGGTGACGGAGGTATCCTCCACCACGTCGTGCAGCAGGGCGGAGACTATGGAGTCCTCGTCCAGACCCATGTCCACCACGATGATGGCGGCGGCGATGGGGTGGGTGATATAGGGAGAGCCGTCCTTTCGCAGCTGACCCAAGTGGCTGCCTGCTGCCAGCTCAAAGGCAGCACGGATGCGGCCAAGGTCAACGTTCATGCCGGCCTCGGTTATTCTCTTTTCAAGCCGCTTGTAGCACTGCTCAACGGCGCTGTCGAATTCGTTAGCCATGGAAAGCTCCTTAAATCGAATAAAAGTTCCTTTTAAAGGCTCCCCCCTCCGGGGGAGCTGTCACGGCGTATGCCGTGACTGAGAGGGGCAAAGTATCTGAGCTGTCCGAAGACGTACCCCTCTCCGCCTCGCATTTGCTCGGCACCTCTCCCCAAAGGGGCGAGGCTTTAGGTGGTCAGCTCAGCTGAGCCAATATCTCGGAATCCTCAAGATTCACCTTTCCCTCCAGGGGCAGGCAGAGGGTGGAGAGATTTTCCCCGTCAAAGGAGAGGCTTATGAGCCCCATTTCCTCGAAAACTTTAAGCCCTATGCATATCCGGCTGTCCCACATCTGGGGGGCCAGACGCTCCAAAAAGGCGGTTTTCTCCATGCTGAGCCTGCCGCCCAGACGGACCAGACTGCGCCAGAGCCAGCCAAGCTCCTCACGGGAGGGGGCTGCGGTCTCCGGGCAGGGGCTGATGCTGCCTCTGAGAATATCGTCGGAAAGGCCGCTTTTATGCACTCGCAGGTCGCTTATAAGAAGCTGCACGCTGCGGCGGGAGCGGAACTCGTTTATCTGGGGGAAGAAGGCTATATCCACCCAGTCACCTGCACGGATGCCCAGCTCCTCGGCGGTGCGGGAGAAGAACACGCACTCATAGCTGTGGCCGAATTTTTCCACAGTGAGGCGCAGGTGTCTTCCGCCGCCTATGGGGGTGAGAGCGCTGAGACAGGCCCTTGTCATGCACAGCATAGCCCGGGTATTGCCGGTGCCGCAGGGCTCCATGAGCTCCAGGTCCTCCACGCACTTCATGGTGAGAAGCTCGGGAGAGTCCACACACAGGTCAATATCCAGAGTTTTTTCCCCTTCGCCGGGGTTGGAGAGATAGTATTCCCCTATTGCCTTTGTGAAGGCGGGGATATTTTCGCGCTTTATGGTGAGGCCCGCAGCCAGAGCGTGGCCGCCGAAGCCCTCAAGATGCTCGCTGCAGGCGGAAAGGGCCTCGAAGAGGTTGAAGCCCCCGCAGCTGCGGCAAGAGCCCTTGCCCTTGTCCCCGTCCAGACAAATCATGATGGCGGGAACGTTGAAGGCCTCGGTGAGGCGGCTGGCGGCAATGCCTATGACGCCCTGATGCCAGGTTTCGCAGGAGAGAACGATGGGGGTAGTGGGCTTATCGTCCCCTATCATGTCCAGAGCCTCCCGCCATATATCCGTTTCCAGCATCTGACGGTCGCGGTTGAGCTGGCAGAGGTCGGAGGCCCGGGAGGCCGCGGTGCGGGGGGAGTCGGTCAAAAGCAGCTCCGCCGCCATGCTGGCCTGACCAAGTCTGCCGGAGGCGTTGAGGCGGGGGGCCAGAGTGAAGCGGATGTTGGTGGCGGTGATGCGTCTGTCGCCCAGACCTGCCTCTTCCATCAGCGCCCGGAGACCGGGACGGGGAGAGCTCATCAGCTTTTTAAGGCCGTGCTTCACAATATAGCGGTTTTCCCCCACGAGGGGCATAACGTCGGCAATGGTGCCAACGGCAACAAGGTCGGAGTATTCATCCAGCATCTTCTCCGCGCTGCCCTCAAGGGCGCACAGGAGCTTGAAGGCCACGCCCACGCCTGCAAGGTCACGGCTGGGATAGTTGCAGTCGGGACGCTTGGGGTCCACAACGGCAATCACATCGGGTAGCTCCTCCCGGCACTCGTGGTGGTCGGTGACTATCATGTCAACCCCCAGACCTGCGGCAAAGGCGGCCTCCTCCACGGTGGTGACGCCGCAGTCAACAGTGATGATGAGGCTGACGCCCCGCTCCTGCAAAGCGGCAATGGCGGAGGTGTTCAGGCCGTAGCCCTCTTCCATGCGGTCGGGTATGTAATATTCGCACTCAAGACCTTTTCTGCGGAGGTAGTCCGTAAGCATACAGGTAGAGGTGATGCCGTCCACGTCGTAGTCGCCGTAGACCGCCACCTTTTCACCCATAGCGATGGCCCTTGTGATGCGCATGACAGCCTGGGGCATATCCGTCATCATAAGGGGATTACCCAAAAGGGCGTCGCTGCAGTCTAAAAAGGCCTTTGCGTCCTCGGGCTCACCCAGCCCACGCACCTTCAGAACCGCCGCAAGCAAAGGGGAATAGCCCGCTTCCAGCAGCGCTTTTGGCACGATGGCCGGAGAATATGGAATTTTCCAATCAGTATAGCTCATATGCTGGCTTCTTTCCTATTTTATCACAATAGTATAACATTAATTTATATATATATCAATATGGAAAATACCTTGTAAAAGCCCTCCCATGGGAGGAAAGTCTATGTGGTTTGTTTTTGTAAAAAATACAATATATACCTTCCCCTGGGGGAAGGTGGCATTTGCGAAGCAAATGACGGATGAGGGACATTTGGCGACTGCTTTATGTGTTTTGCTGCTGAAATCCCGGTAGCTTATTACCGCGCAATTCGCCCTGGGATTTTTGCAAGGACAGAACTTTCACCGCTAAGACCCTCATCAGTAACGGCGGGAGCAAGCGCCCGCCCTACGGCGCTCGACAGCTTCCCCCAGGGGAAGCCTTGTAAGGAATAGTATATTTATTGCCTTCCCCTGGGGGAAGGTGGCCCGAAGGGCCGGATGAGGGAAATGGAGCACCAAAGTTTAGCTGAGAGCTGATTTAAGATGCTCCCAGACCCTCATCAGTCATGGCGGGAGCAAACGCCCGCCCTACGTGATTCCGATATTCCGACTGTAGGGGCGGACCGATGTGTCCGCCCTTATGGCGGCGCGCCGGGTCCGGCCACGGGCTGCCCTACGGAGGAGAAGGCTTTAAAAGGAAAAGACCGTGGATTGCTCCACGGTCTTTTGTTGATGTACGCTATCTTACTTATTCTTGATCTCCTCAAGAATCTGGGCCAGCAGCTCCTCGGTGGTGGGAGCCTTGGGCTTGGCAGCTTCCTCGGCCTCCTTGGCGGCCTTCTCAGCGGCGGCCTTGGCCTCTTCCTCAAGACGCTTCTTCTCGCCCATCTTGTTGGCGGCCTTCATGATGAGGAAGACCACAAAGGCGATGAGGATGAAGTCGATAATGGCGGCAACAAAGGTGCCGAAGCCGATGACGATGGCGGCGGAAGTCTCAACACCCTCGGCGTTGACAACGGCCTCGCGGACCACGATGTTCAGAGCGGTCATATCGCGGGTGCCGAATATCCATGCGATAAAGGGCATGAGAATGTTGTTGATAAGGGCGGTGGTAATCTTGCCGAAGGCGGTGGCCACGATGACACCGATGGCCATATCAAGCACGTTGCCGCGCATGATAAAGGTCTTGAATTCTTCTGCGAACTTTTTCATTTTTTATGTTCCTCCCGGTGTATTTTTATTTTTCTGCTTACTTGCTGGGAACGAGGACTTCCTTGCCGCCCATATAGCCGCGAAGAGCCTCGGGAATGGTTACGCTGCCGTCAGCCTGGAGGTGGTTTTCAAGGAAGGCGATGAGCATACGGGGGGGAGCCACAACGGTGTTATTGAGGGTGTGGGGCAGATACATCTTGCCGTCAGCGCCCTTTACGCGCATACGCAGGCGGCGTGCCTGAGCATCGCCAAGGTTGGAGCAGGAGCAAACCTCGAAATACTTCTGCTGGCGGGGAGACCATGCCTCGATATCGCAGCTCTTAACCTTCAGGTCCGCAAGGTCGCCGGAGCAGCACTCAAGCTGGCGCACGGGGATCTCAAGGCTCTTGAAGAGCTCAACGCTGTAGCGCCACATCTTCTCGTACCATTCCATGCTGTCCTCGGGACGGCAGACAACTATCATCTCCTGCTTCTCGAACTGATGGATGCGGTAAACGCCGCGCTCCTCGATGCCGTGGGCGCCCTTTTCCTTGCGGAAGCAGGGGGAGTAGCTGGTGAGGGTCTGGGGGAGGCTCTGCTCAGGGATTATCTGGTCGATGAACTTGCCTATCATGGAGTGCTCGCTGGTGCCGATGAGGTAGAGGTCCTCGCCCTCGATTTTATACATCATGGCGTCCATGTCGTTCTGGCTCATAACGCCCTCAACAACGTTGCCGTGGATCATGAAGGGGGGAATGCAGTAGATGAAGCCCTTTTCGATCATGAAGTCACGGGCGTAGGCCAGCACTGCGGAGTGGAGGCGGGCAATGTCGCCCATGAGGTAATAGGAGCCGTTGCCGGAAACACGGCCGGCAGCGTCCATGTCAACGCCGTTGAAACGCTCCATGATGGCGGTGTGGTAGGGAATCTCATAGTCGGGGGTCACGGGCTCGCCGAAGCGCTCAACTTCCACGTTATATTCGTCGCTCTCGCCGATGGGAACGGAGGGGTCGATGATGTTGGGGATGAGCATCATTATCTTGCGGATGCGCTCGGCGTACTCAGCCTCAAGCTTCTCAAGCTCCTCACGGCGCTCGTCGTTGGCTTTGACTGCGGCCATGTTGGCGTCTATCTGAGCCTGAATCTCAGCCTTTTCCTCCTCAGAAGCCTTCTTCAGCTTGCCGAAGAGAGGGCCGTTGGCCTTACTGAGAGCGTTGCGCTTTGCACGGAGGTCGTTTGCCTCGTTGATGGCGGCACGGTTGAGCTTATCAAGCTCAATTACCTCGTCCACCATGGGCAGCTTTGCGTCCTGGAACTTCTTGCGGATATTTTCCTTAACTATCTCAGGGTTCTCACGAACAAATTTAATATCAAGCATGATTCTTATCTTCCTTTAACTGTAAATTATTGTAAATAATAGTTGAAATACAAAATACCTATTTGGCTCCCCTTTCAGGGGAGCTGTCAGCCTTTAGGCTGACTGAGAGGTTCTCTCGCCTGTTTCAGCGCTCAAAATATCGTGGCGACCTCTCCGGCCTCGCATACGCTCGGCCACCTCCCCTGAGAGGGGAGGCTTTGGCTCACTTCTTCAGCTTTCCCATCAGCATCAGCTTATTGATGAGGGCTTCTCTGTCGTCGGCACCGTAGAACTCTATCTCTATGCGGCCCTTTTTCTTAGAGTCCACCAGCTTCACCTTGCGGCCAAGAGCGTTTTCCAAATCCCGCTCAACTTCCTTGACATAGTCCACGATGATGGCGTTTTCGCTCTTGGGCTCGGCCTTAGGCTCTGCGCAAAGGCGCTTGGCCAGAGTTTCCGTCTGGCGCACCGAGAGACCGCGGCTTATGACAGCTTCTGCCAGCTCAAGCTGCCTTTCGGCGTCCTTTATGGGCAAAAGTGCTCTTGCGTGGCCTGCTGAGAGGCTGCCGTTTTCCACCATGGCGGTGACGGCCTCTCCAAGACCCAGCAGTCGCAGGGAGTTGGCCACGGCGGGACGGGACTTGCCCACGGCTGCCGCCGCCTGCTCCTGAGTCATGCCGTACTCCTCCATGAGGGTGCGGTAGCCCCGGGCTTCTTCAATGGGGTTCAGGTCCTCTCTCTGGAGGTTTTCCACCAGAGCAAGCTCCATGGCCTGCTTATCGTCGGCCTCGATTATCCGCACAGGCACTTCGCTAAGGCCCGCCATACGGGCTGCCCGCCAGCGGCGCTCGCCGGCGATTATCTGATAATAGCCTCCGTCCAGCTTCCGGACGGTGATGGGCTGGATAAGACCGTACTGTTTTATGCTCTCCGAGAGGGTGGCCAGAGCCTCCTCGTCGAAGGAATATCTGGGCTGGTCGGCCCTGGGCTCAACCTTGCTTATAGGCAGCTTCAGCTCTTTTTCTGCGGGAGTGGAGAGAACATCCTCCCCGAAAAGGGCACCAAGTCCGCTTCCCAGACCCCGCTTGGCTTTCTCGGCCATAATTATCACTTCCATTAAATCAAATTACCGTTTAAAGCCTCCCTTGTGTAAAGGGAGGTGGCCCAAAGGGCCGGAGGGATTGTGCATTTATGTTTTGAGGTTTGCTTCAATGTTGGGCGAATTGGGACAATCCCTCAGTCAGCTGCGCTGACACCCTTCGGGCCGGGTCGCAATCATAGATTGCTCCCGCCTTTGGCTACAAACATGCCACCGGCATGTTTGCTTAACGCGTCGGCCCCTTTACACAAGGGAGCCTTTAAATTGTATCGCTTGCGCGATGTTATTGTCTCTTCAAAAACTCATTTGCCATGTGCAGATAAGCTCTTGTGCCCTTGCTGAACTTATCATAGGCGATGCAGGGCTTGCCGTGGCTGGGGGCTTCGCTGAGACGGATGTTCCGGGGGATATAGGTTTCATACACCTTGTCCCCGAAATGGGCCCGGAGAGCTTCCGCCACTTCCTCGCTGAGCTTGGTGCGGCCGTCATACATGGTGAGCACCAGACCTTCTATCTTCAAAGCGGGGTTCAGCTTGCTGTTTATGAGCTTTATGGTGTTCACAAGGTCGCTGAGACCTTCGAGAGCGTAATACTCGCACTGGACAGGCACAAGAACCGTGTCCGCGGCGGTGAAAGCGTTGAGGGTCAGCAGCTCAAGGGAGGGCGGGCAGTCTATCACTATGTAGTCATACTCGCTTTTCAGGGGCAGAAGGGCCTTTCTCAGCACAAACTCCCTGTTTTCCATGTCCACAAGCTCAACGTTTGCTCCCACCAGCTCTCTGTTGGAAGGGAGAACATCTCCATATTTGGTTTCAATAACTGCCTTTTCCGCCTCAAGACCCCGAAGCATCACATCGTAGACGCTTTTTACCCGGTTTTTGTCCACACCCATGCCGGTGGTGGCGTTTCCCTGGGGGTCGCAGTCGCAAAGGAGCACTTTTTTGCCCCGGTGAGCCAGAGAGGCGCAGAAGTTTATGGCGGTGGTGGTCTTGCCCACGCCGCCCTTCTGGTTGGCAATGGCTATAATCTTGCCCATATCTTTCTCCTTGGAGAGGTTTTTGTGTATATCAGTATGTATTATACCACCTTTTACGCATATTTCAACAGTTTATGTTTCACGTGAAACAGTTTTAAAATCATAATTCCCCTTTTGGCTCCCCTCGCAGGGGAGCTGTCGCGTAGCGACTGAGAGGTTTTTTTGTTTGTTTCACGTGAAACATAGGGCTAAAATGGTTTGAACGGCGCGCTGAGGTCAGCGCGCCCTACGGTTGGCAGATGAACAGAAACACCCGTAGGGCGGGGTGACCTCACCCCGCCGCAAATTACCGCCGTGCACGGGCGGACACATCGGTCCGCCCCTACTTGACACGATGAAGCAAAACAACTAAAATCAAATCAAGAAATATGTATAAGGAGATTTTTAATATGCGTTGGATAGAAGCCGCCGTTGCTACCACCAGCAAGGAAATAGATATGCTCTGTCTCCGCCTTGGGGATCTGGGCATAGAGGGAATGTGCATAGAGGACGAGGAAGATTTCAAAAACTTCCTTGAAAATAACCATCAGTACTGGGACTATGTGGACGATGAGCTCAATGACCGCTTCAAGGGGCTCAGCCGCATTAAGTTCTATCTGGCCGATGACGAGGAGGGCAAGGCAATGCTAGCCAAGGTCCGCTCTGAGCTGGGTCTGGAGATAAGCTGCGCCACTGTGGATGACAGCGACTGGGAGAATAACTGGCGCGAGTTCTATAAGCCTCTGAAAATCGGCGAGAAGTTCCTGGTTATACCCGAGTGGGAAAATCCCGAGCTGGAGGGCCGCGTTGCCCTTCGCCTTGACCCCGGTCTGATCTTCGGCACAGGCAGCCACGCCACCACCAGAATGTGCCTCCACCGTCTTGAAAACTTCGCCGCCCCCGGCAAGAAGGTCCTTGACCTTGGCTGCGGCAGCGGAATACTGGGCATAGGCGCCGCAGTTCTGGGCTGCGAAAAGGTTGTGGGCTGCGATATTGACCCCAAGGCACCTGATGTGGCCGCGGATAACGCCGCCCTCAACGGAGTTGGCTCTGACCGTTTCAAGGTCTACGCCGGCGACATTCTCTCCGACGAGGGCATGAGAAAGTTCCTGGGCGAGGGCTATGATATTGTTCTGGCCAACATTGTCAGCGATGTTATCATTCCTCTTTCCGCCTTTGTCCGCCGCTTTATGGCCGAAGATGCCGTTTTCATCTGCTCCGGCATAATTGACGGCAGAGAGGCCGAAGTTCGCGCCGCTCTGGAGAGTAATGGCTTCACCGTTCTTGAGCACTGCCACGAGGAAGAGTGGAACTGCTACGTTTGCAGATAAAATAAAAATCCCGATGTTTCACGTGAACCATCGGGATTTTTGTCATTAGGATAAAAACATATCCACGTCTTCAACGGTCAGACCCTTATGCAGGGCGAGGTTCAGGGAATAGCCTATGAGCTTCGCCATATCCCGGACATTGCGGTCAATGTCTCTGGGGGTGACTATCATAGAGCCCGAGGAGTGGAGGGTGTCCGGGTCAATATCCAGCCCCGCGTCGTCAAGAATATCGAAGGCCAAAGTGGCGGCATCCACCACCGTGGGCACTCCTATTGCAATAACGGGAACGCCCAGAGTCTCCCGGTTCAGGGCCTGCCGGGCGTTGCCCACTCCGGAGCCGGGGACTATGCCCGTGTCGGAAATCTGCACCGTGCGGCAAAGCCTCGACATACTCCGGGAGGCAAGGGCGTCTATGGCCACCACGGCGGCGGGCTTCACCTTTTGGCACAGGGCGGCTATCATATCGCCGCTTTCTATGCCTGTGGTGCCCAGAACACCGCTGCGTATGCCGCAAACCGGGCGAAAAGAGCCGAAGTGCTCCGGAAGAGCCTCCCGGAGATGTCTTGTGATCATCACGCTGTCAAGGGCCAGCGGTCCGATGGCGTCGGGGGTAATGTCCCTGTTGCCCAGTCCGGCCACAAGGACATTACCAGAAACTGGAAGAGAAAGGAGAGCCCGAAGCTCTTTAGCAAGGAGTGAGCAGGCCTCCGGGAAGGCGTTTTCCTCCCGTCGCAGAAGGGCCCCCAGCTCCACGGTCACATAGGTGCCCCGGGGCTTGCCGATGGCGGCCTCTCCCCGGTGGTCCAGCACCTCGATGGTGCTGAGGGTGAAGCCGTCTGTGAGCCTCTCGGTGGCCCGCACGCCGGGAATTGAGCCCTCAGGGGCATTCTCCGCCCGGAAAAGCTGCTCCGCTTCAAGGGCAAGGTCTGTTCTTATCCTACTATTCATAGTGGCTGAGCCTTTCAAAACGTCAATATTTTGTGTTAGTATGGGCAAGTAAAAAAAATATATGCATTTTTTCAAAAAAAGTTAAAAAAACCCTTGATTTTTCAATGGCTTGCTGTTACAATATGTTTCCGTGAGTCTATATGCGCCGTGCCGTATACAGTGCATTTGACCGCTTATACTTATAGGAGGAGGTGGCGATTGAAACATGCCCAACATTAAGTCTTCCGCGAAGAGAGACCAGCTGGCCAAGGCTCGTTATGCCAAGAACAAGGCTGAGCGCAGCGCTCTCAGAACCGCAGTCAAGAAGTTCGATGCAGCAGTTGCCGAGGGCAACAAGGAAGCAGCCGTCAGCACCTATAAAGTGGCTGTCAAAGCTGTTGACAAGGCTGCAGGCAAGAACCTGATCCACAAGAACAAGGCCGCTCACAAGAAGAGCCAGATGACCCTGAAGCTCAACGACATGGCCGAGTAATTACGAATAATACCGTTTCTTTACACGTTACCTCTCTGTGAAGAAACGGTTTTTCGTTTTTTCTGGCTTGATATTTTTCCCGAATACTGCGTTGACCCCCTTCGGATATACTCACGGTATAATCCGAAGGGGGGCGCCTTGTCTTCAGAAAAAATCTCGGCGCCGGAAGGTCTTTTCGTTTTTAAAATCAAAAATTCCTCTTTGGCTCCCTTGTGTAAAGGGAGCTGGCAAAATCGGGTCCGCGGAGCCGATTTTGACTGAGGGATTGTAAAATTGTCGGCGGGAGCAGGCCCCCGCCCAATGTGATTCCGATATTCCGACTGTAGGGGCGACCTGTGGTCGCCCGCCGTGGGCATGGCATATTGCGGGCCGTCGGGGACGCCGGCCCCTACGAATGGTGCGGGAATTCGCATTTGCCTGTAGGGGCGGACCGATGTGTCCGCCCTTATGGCGGCGCGCCGGGGCGACGCGCCCTACGGATTATGCGGGTGAATTAAAGGCTCCCTTTACACAAGGGAGCCTTTAAATGGTATCTCTTATCTCAATAACAAAGACAGCACCCTTTCTAGGGTGCTGTCTTTATTCTATCGGTATCCAAGCCTCAAAATATCCGGTCAGCTTTCCGTCCTCAAGGATGGAGCACAAAAGGGTGCCGTGGATGGGGCCGAAAACGGTTATGCCCTGTTCACGGGCGTAGTCCAGAGTGTATTGGAGCAGGCTGGGGGAGAAGCCGCCCTTGCCTCCGGAGTTTTTGAACACCGTGTGTATGCACTTTCTGGAGGGGAAGCGTATCATGGGGGGCGCAACCTTGAAGCCCAGCTCCTCCACATACTCTGCGCTGAGACTGTAGCCCCAGCGGTAGTCGTCCTCCCTGCCGGGTATAATGGCGTCTCCCGGCATCTCGAAATAGCGGTGGTTGAAGGGCAGAGCCTCAAGCCACTTTTTCGCCGTTTCGTTGGTGACGGAGTCGGTCATGTAGTTTTCGCCTATGCGGTTAATGAAGCGCACATACTCCTCGCTCTGAGCAATCTCGCACTTATACAAAAGGCGGTCTATGGTATCAAGCGCCGCCCTGTGCTCACGGCTGCGCCTCAGCAGCAGCTGGCAGCGGCGGATGTGGGCGCGAAGCTCGTCCTCTTTGAGGGAGAAAAGCCCGCCCAGTTCCCCGGCGGTGGGGATGCGCACCATGTCGGCAATCTGCTCGATGGAAAAGCCGTAGTTTTTGAACCAGAGGCAGTCCATCAAAAAGTTTATGTGCCAGGAGTCATAGTAACGGTAGTCGTTGTTTTCGTCCTTTTCCGGGGTGACCACGCCCTTGCGCTCGTAGTAGCGGAGGATGTCGGTGGAAACGCCCAGAATGCGGGCAACATCGCCGATTTTGTATTTCACGCGGTCACTTCCTTTCCCATGTGTAAATCTTATGCAAAAAATAAGCTATGGCTTAATAATATATACGTATTATAGCGATATTTAAGGTATATTGCAAGGTTTTTTGCTTGACTTTGGAATAATTCCAAGGTTTAGAATAATGGGAGCAAAAAACAAATAAAATTCTCAGGAGGAAAAGCACTATGGCATACATGCCCCTTAGAAAAGAAGAACTGTACCTCGAGACCGAGAAG
>JAZSFJ010000144.1:0-10748 GCA_045532145.1 Oscillospiraceae bacterium | reverse complement strand
CATTTCTTCATTGTCTTTTGTCAGGTTTTTAATTGTACACCATTCGTCATTTAAACGATTTTCAATGACAGTTGCATATTTTTTTATGTCATCAAAGTGATTTCTGATATATTCCTCACTCATTACCAGACAGTAATATTTGATGCTTTCAAGATATTTAGATTCAAAGTCCTTCTGCCAGTCGAATGGAATATAGCAACCTTCAACAATTAGGTTCTGCTTGTTTTCGATAGCAGTTTTTATCATTTCACGGACGATGGGCCATAAATATGCGGTCAAAGCATCATCATCACTCATAGGTGTAAGCTTAGTATAACCGCTTCGGATTAACCCCATTTTCAGATGGTCTATTGAAAGATATGGGTATTTATATTTTTCAAGCAGTTGCTGGGCAAGTGCTGTTTTTCCCGTGTGGGATGCTCCAGTAATTAAAATAATCATCTCAATCAGTCCAAAAATTCTTGTTTATCGAACCAATTATACTACGGCCATTTTTGACGTGTCAATCAAAGAAACCTCTCTTGTCTTGGTAGACAAAAGAGGTTTCTTTGATGGTCCGAGTGACAGGATTCGAACCTGCGGCATCGTGGTCCCAAACCACGCGCGCTACCAGCTGCGCTACACCCGGATAGAGATACTATTATAGCATCCGTCGGGGAAAAAGTCCATAGGGAAAAATGGCGGCGGAGGAAATCGTCAATGCGGAGCTACTCTTCTCAGGAACATCGATGTTCTTGGGAAATAAAAAGGCGATAATAATACAGCCATCTTGCAGCCACTACAAAAAGCAAATCCCGAAAACCCTTGTATTTTCAAAGGTTTTCGGGACTGATATACCTAAATCAAATTATTCCCATTCGCCGAATCAAATCCTTTTCTAAACTTTTTTGTATAAATAATTTGATTCCTGGTGGTTTTATTTGCCGCAGATTATACTTATCCTATGGTCTATACGGAATTTTGCTATCAAAAATCTATCGGGAGCGAAATATCACCGGTTATTTTTGACGCTATGATACAGCTGGTTTGAGTGTATAATAACATAGTTATGCCGATATTTCCAGTCTGTATTTCTGAGGGTGACAAATCGGTCTTATCAGAGAAATGTGTTGTCTTTCAAGAAAAGTGGTTTGTTCATCTAGCCTGAGCAATATAATCCGAACTCGCTCCACAGGACGTATTTTTGCGCCAGACTTCATTAAATTCTTTGATGGGCGTCAGCCCAACTGCATAATTCAATATTGTCTGACACAAAAATCCGCTCCCGTGGAGTCTGAGATTTCTGAGGTCATATGCTAGTGCAGTGCAAGATGTCGGCTTGCAGACGGGCTTTCGCCCTTCAAAAGACGACAACGCGGCAATGCCGACGCATATGCCCTCAGAAACGAGTTCGGATTATATTGCTCAGGCTAAGTAGGTAAAAACGCACCAGAGGGTTGCGACCCTCTGGACTCCGGGGTTTTAAATGTTCCGCTAACGCTCTGTGACAGCCCGCCTAACGGCGGGAGGTAGTCGCCGGCTGCGGCTTGCGCTATTGCCGGCTCGGCGCGGATGATTTTTTCGCAGTAAGACTTTACACTGTTCTCTTTTGTCAACTCCCTTTATATACGCAGCCCGTTTGAGCCACTTTCTAATTTTACTGTGCGAAAATCCTCTGTATATTGGTTTTGACAAATAAATATTGATGCGTCATCGAATATTTATGCATAATTTTCTTGACTTTTCATGAATTTAACACTAAAATAACTGCATATTAAATGCATCGCATGAATACTTAGAGGTTATGTTATGACTAAGGTTTTTATTGACGGCTCTGCGGGTACTACAGGGCTTAGAATATACGAGCGTCTTTCCTGCAGAAAGGATATTGAACTTCTGTCTCTGCCCGAGGCTTTGAGAAAGGACATTTACGCCCGTCAGGACATCATGGACGAGGCCGAGATAGTTTTCCTCTGCCTGCCTGACGCCGCAGCCAAAGAGGCAGTAAGCCTGGTAAGCAATCCCGCCACCGCAATTATTGACACCTCCACTGCCCACCGCACCACAGATGGCTGGGCATACGGCTTTCCCGAGCTTCACGGGCAGCGGGAGAAAATCCGCCACAGTAAGCGCATAGCAAATCCCGGCTGCCACGCCACAGGATTTATAAGCCTTGTTCGGCCTCTCACGGAAATGGGACTGCTCTCACAAGATGCCCTTCTCAGCTGCTTTTCTCTTACGGGTTACTCCGGCGGCGGAAAAAGCATGATTGCGGATTATGAGGATAAGGATAAAAGCGCAGAAATGGCAAGTCCCGGCATTTATGCCCTTAGCCAGAGCCACAAGCATCTGCCGGAAATGGCAAAGCTCTGCGGCCTTGATAATTTTCCCCTCTTCTCCCCCATCGTGGACGACTATTATTCCGGGATGGCCGCCACAGTTCCCCTGCACATGAGTATGCTCAAGGGTGTAAACAGCATAGCTGCACTCCGCGAGGCTTTCACGGATTACTATGCCGGTGAAAAGCTCATCACCGTCTCTCCCGGCTTTGAAGCTTCCGGGAAATACTACGGTGGCGGCATGAGCGGTCTCGACAGTCTCCGCATACATATTGCAGGCAACGACGAGAGATTCACTCTCACTGCTCTTTTTGACAATCTTGGCAAGGGCGCATCCGGCGCCGCCATCCAGAACATGAACATACTGCTTGGTGCGGACGAAAGCACCGGGCTCAGCATCTAAGGAGATAAAGCTATGAAGATAATTACCGGCGGCGTTTGCGCCGCGAAAGGCTTTTCCGCCAACGGCATCCACTGCGGCATCCGCAAAAACAGAGTTAAAAGGGACCTCTCCCTTATCTATTCCTCCGTTCCCGCCAGCGCCGCTGCCGTATACACCTTGAATCTTGTTAAGGGCGCACCCATCACCGTTACCAAAACTCACCTTGCCGACGGCATTGCTCAGGCTGCAATCTGCAACAGCGGCAACGCCAACACCTGCAACTATAACGGCGTGGAGATAGCCGAGGAGACCTGCGCTCTTCTCTCCGCTGAGCTGGGTGTTCCCGCCGAGAATATTATTGTGGCATCCACCGGCGTTATAGGCGAGCTTATGGACATAGCCCCCTTCAAAGCCGGTATCCCCGCTCTTGTGGCCGGTCTCAGCAGCGAGGGCAGCGAGGTGGCCGCCGAGGGCATTATGACCACCGACACCGTTAAAAAAGAAATAGCCATTGAGTTTGAACTGGGCGGTAAGACCTGCCGCATGGGCGGCATTGCCAAGGGCAGCGGCATGATACACCCCAACATGGCCACCATGCTGGTATTCATCACCACCGATGCCGCCATCTCCCCTGCCATGCTCCAGAAGGCCCTGTCGGGTGATGTTCAGTCCACCTTTAATATGCTGAGCATAGACGGGGACACCTCCACAAACGACATGGTTTCCGTTATGGCAAACGGCCTTGCAGGCAACGAGGAGATAGTCTCCGAGGGCGAAGATTTCAGCGCCTTTATGGAAGCTCTCAACACTGTTACCGTGAATCTCTGCCGCATGATAGCCGCGGACGGCGAGGGCGCCACCAAGATGCTGGAGTGCATAGTCAGCGGCGCCGAGGATCTTTCCACCGCACGCACCGTGGCAAAGAGCGTTGTCTGCTCCAGTCTTCTCAAGGCCGCCATGTTCGGCGCTGACGCCAACTGGGGCCGTGTGCTTTGCGCAATAGGCTACTCCGGTGCAGATGTGGATGTCAGCAAGGTGAATGTTGCCTTCCGCTCCAAGGGCGGCTGTGTCACCGTATGCAAAGACGGTGCAGGCATCCCCTTCTCCGAGGAGGAGGCCAAGACCGTGCTGCTGGAAAAGGAGATAGAAATCCTGGTCAGCATCGGCGACGGCCCGGTGGGCGCCACCGCCTGGGGCTGCGACCTCACCTACGATTATGTTAAGATAAACGGCGATTATCGCACTTAAGGGGGCAAAGACCATGCATTCCGAGTTTTCCAACCACGAGCGGGCCGAGGCCATTGTTCAGGCTCTGCCCTACATTAAGCGCTTCAACGGTAAGATTATCGTTGTGAAGTACGGCGGCAACGCCATGATAAACGAAAAGCTGAAAATGCAGGTGATGCAGGATATTGCCCTGCTGCAGCTTATCGGCGTAAAAATAGTCCTGGTTCACGGAGGCGGCCCAGAGATAAACGATATTATGAAACGTCTTGGCAAAGAGGCTGTGTTCGTGGACGGTCTCCGCGTCACCGACAAGGAGACAATGGACATTGTCCAGATGGTACTGGCCGGCAAGGTGAATAAGACCCTTGTGAATCTTCTTGAAAAGTCCGGAGGCAAGGCCATGGGCATATCCGGCATGGACGGCCATCTCATAGAGTCCCGCATCAAGGACGAAAGACTGGGCTATGTGGGTGAGATTGTGAAGATACACATCTCCCCCGTTATTGACCTTCTGGAAAAGGGCTATATTCCCGTTATCTCCACCATCGGCTGCGACAAAGACGGCAACGCCTACAACATAAACGGCGACACTGCTGCTGCCCACATTGCCGGGGCATTGCAGGCGGAGAGACTTATCATGATGACGGATATTGACGGCATTCTTATGGACAAGGATGATCCCAGCACCCTTATCCGCCAAATCACCATCAGCGAGGCCCGTTCCCTTTACGACGAGGGTATTATCTCCGGCGGCATGATACCCAAGGTGGAGTGCTGCATAGAGGCAATAAACGAGGGCGTCAGCAATGTTGTTATTATGGACGGCCGTGTGAGCCACTCCATACTTATGGAGCTTCTCACCGACGAGGGCGCAGGCACCATGGTCACAGGAGATTGATATGAACATTACCGAGCTTGACAAAAAATACGTTGCGGGCACTTACGCCCGCTTCCCCGTGGAGATAATCTCCGGCAAGGGCAGCACCCTCACCGGCTCCGACGGGAAGGAATATATAGATATGGGCTCCGGCATAGGAGTTACGGCCATGGGCTTTGGAGATGAGAAGTGGATGGCCGCCGTTACGGCGCAGCTTGCTAAGGTTCAGCACACCTCCAATCTCTACTACACCGAGCCCTGCGCACGACTTGCCCAAATGCTCTGTGAGCGCACAGGAATGAAGAAGGTGTTTTTCTCAAACTCCGGAGCAGAGGCCAACGAGTGCGCCATCAAGGCCGCAAGAAAGTACGCAGCGGAGAAAAAGGGCGAGGAATATTACACTATAATTTCCCTCCAAAACAGTTTCCACGGACGCACTCTCACCACTCTGGCTGCCACGGGACAGAAGCATTATCACGAACTTTTCCAGCCTCTGACCCCCGGTTTTATGTCAACTCCCGCCAATGATTTTTACGCACTGAAAACCTTGGTGGCGGAGACCAAAACCGCGGCAATAATGATGGAGTGCATACAGGGCGAAGGCGGCGTTTTGCCCCTTGAGGCGGGGTTTGTAAAAGCCGTTTATGAGCTGTGCAAGGCAGAGGACATTATCCTCATCATCGACGAGGTGCAGACCGGCAACGGCAGGACCGGAGAGCTTTACGCCTATATGCATTTTGGCATTGAGCCGGACATTGTTTCTACCGCAAAGGGTCTGGGCGGCGGGCTTCCTCTTGGGGCTACGCTTCTTGGCGAAAAGGTGGAAAATGTGCTGGGCTTCGGCGACCACGGCTCCACATTTGGAGGAAATCCTGTGTCCTGCGCCGGAGCTATAAGCGTTGTTGAGCGTCTGGACCATGAGTTTCTCGCTGAAGTCAAGGCAAAGAGCGATTATATCTTTTCCGCCCTTGAGGGGGCTGAGGGCATAGAGTCCGTCAGCGGCAAGGGCCTTATGGTGGGCATAAAGACCACCGCCGGTGTTAGCGAGGTCATTGCAAAATGCATTGAGAAAGGCGTTTTGTGCCTCAGCGCCAAGGACAAGCTGAGACTGCTGCCCGCTTTGAACATCTCCTGGGAGGAACTGAAAAAGGCTGTGGATGTTATTAAAGAAGTCTGCGGTGAATAATTATCAAGGCCCTGTCGTCTGACAGGGCCTTGATAATTATGTAAACTTGATTGTCTTTCACTGGCAATCCTTATGGACACCGGTTAGCGAGAACTCTACCCACTCAGCAATATTGGTGCAGTGGTCGCCGATGCGCTCAAAATACTTGGCAATCATAAGAAGGTCAAGGATATATTGCCCCTCTTTTGGCTCTTTGGCAATGAGATCTATGCTATCTTGCTTCACCCTGTTAAAATAGTCATCAACAATATCGTCCATACTCATGACCTTGTACGCCAACTCCAGATCCTGCCTTACATAGGCATCCACAGCCTCACTGACCATCTGCTGTGCAGCCATTGCCATTTCCCTGATTCCGGGGTATTTTTCATCGGCTCTGCGCTCCATTTTGGATATCAGGTCAACTATATCCTCGCACTGGTCGCCAATGCGCTCCATATCTGTGATCATCTTCATTGCGGCGCTTATTTGCCGCAGATCCCCGGCCACCGGCTGCTGGCGCAGCAGCAGTCTGAGACAGATGGTTTCGATGCTGCTCTCGCTTTCATCTATCTGATTTCCAATGTCCTTTACAGCCCTGGCAAGAGCTTCGCTGTAATCAGTCAAAGCCTCTGACGCCATTGCTATTATTTCCCGGCAGGCAGTACCCATTTTGCCGAGTTCCTGTCTAAGTTCCTTCAATTGTTCCTGAAATAAGTCTCTCATTGAGCTCCCTTTCCATTATCATCCGAATCTGCCCGTAATATAATCTTCCGTGCGTTTGTCTCCGGGCTGTGAGAACATATCCTCTGTGCTGCCGCACTCCACCAGCTCGCCTAAAAGGAAGAATTCCGTCCGGTCAGAAATTCGAAGAGCCTGCTGCATATTGTGTGTGACTATAACTATGGTATAGTCTTTTTTCAACTCCATTGCCAGGTCTTCAATCCTGGACGTTGAAATAGGGTCCAGAGCTGATGTGGGCTCATCCATAAGAAGGACTTTAGGCTCCACTGCCAGCGCACGGGCAATGCAAAGTCTCTGCTGCTGGCCTCCGGACAAGCCAAGTGCATTTTTCTTCAGACGGTCCTTCACCTCGTCCCAGATGGCAGCGCTTCTCAGCGCCTTTTCCACGATCTCGTCCAGCTGAGCCTTTTTCTTTATTCCATGTGTACGGGGGCCGTAGGCAATATTATCATAAATGCTCATGGGGAAAGGATTTGGTTTTTGAAACACCATGCCTATGTCTTTTCGCAGTCCGCTAAGCTCAGAGCTAAAGATGCTTTCTCCCTTATACATAATCTCTCCCTTGATTTTCACCCCCGGAACCAGCTCATTCATCCGGTTGAGGGTTTTCAGGAAGCTGGACTTGCCGCAGCCGGAAGGCCCTATCAAAGCTGTGATAGACCTTTCGGGAATTTCAATATTGATGTTTTTCAGAGCCTGATTCTGTCCATACCAAAGATTCAGATCCTCAACCTTTATAATTGAATTATTCATGGCTTTTTCTCCTTTACACAGCGTTCTTCTTCCGGAAGTATCTGGTCGCAAGACCAGCGGACAGGTTTATTCCAAAGGCCAGCGCCATTAATATGGCGGCTATGGCAAAGCCCACACCAAACTCTCCCTGTTCCTTGACATAGACATACAAAGCCACTGTCAGGGTTGCCCCCGGGCCGGAAAGACCCTCAAAGAAGCCGTTCAGACTATGGGCAAAGCCGGCAGTAAAGAGCAGCGCGGCAGATTCTCCCAATATACGGCCAACAGAGAGAATGCAGCCGGTTATCACACCATCCACACTACCGGGCAGTACCACGGTGCGAACCACCCGCCACTTGCCTGCACCAAGGCCAAATGCGCCATCCCGATATGACTGGGGTACAGTTTTCAGACTTTCCTGAGTACTGCGCATTATGGTGGGCAGATTCATAATAACCAGAGTCAGGGCGCCGGACATAAGGCTGGTTCCCAGAGAATTGGAAAACAGCAACATACCAACAAGGCCGTAAACAATAGATGGTATACCCGAGAGCGCCTCTGCGGCATACTCAATGATGCTCACCAGCTTCTTGTTTTCCGCATACTCCGTAAGATAAACCGCCGCACCAACCCCCAGAGGAAGGACCATAAGCAAACTGGCAATTACGATATACACCGTGTTCAGAATATCCGGAAGTATGCCGATATTTCCGCTTAAATAGCTGGGCTTTGTGCTGAGAAATTTCCATGAAAGATTGGGAATGCCCTGAATAAGTACGTAGGCCACAATGAAAACAGTAAGCCCGGCTGCCAGAGCTGTGGCAGCATACATCCCACACCGAAGCGTCCAACGAAACAGTCTGCGGCTTTTGGAAAGATGTTTGCTCTTCATTTGCTGCGCCCTCCTTTCAGGAAGAAATTCAGCGCCCCGTTGATAAGCATGATAAAGAGGAACAGCACGAGAGCGATGGAAAAGAGCGCCTGCCTCTGCAAACCGCCTGAGTAGGACATTTCCGAGGCCACGGCGGTGGTCAGAAAGCGTACAGACTGGAAGATTGAATCCGGCATATTTGCAGCATTTCCGGCAACCATCATAACTGCCATGGCCTCACCTATGGCACGGCCTATTCCCATAACAATCGCCGCGGCAATGCCGCTTCCGGCCGCAGGAACGCTTACCCGGAAGTAGGTTTCCTCCGGGCTAGCGCCCAGCGCCAGAGAGGCTTCCTCATATTCTTTTGGCACAGCCTCAAGAGCTGTGACAGACATTTTCACAATGGAAGGCAGGATCATCACAGCCAGCACTATGATAGCTGCCAAGAGGCCTGATCCATCCGGGATATTGAAAATTCTCCGTATACCCGGCACCAGCACCATCATGCCCACCAGACCGTAAACCACAGAAGGGATGCCCGCCAGCATGGACATTGCCTGCTGCATGATTTTTTTCAATCTCCCTGGTGCCAGTTTAGCTATGTATACAGCTGTCAAAAATCCAATTGGAACACCGAGCACTATTGCACCGGCGGTGCCATAGATGCTCGTGAGAATAAAGGGAAGTATTCCATACTTCGGCTCTGCGGCAGTTGAAGCCCAGCTTTTGCCAAGGAGAAAGTCTGCAAGACCTATCTGCCTGATTGCCGGGATGCCGGATACCACCAGATAAACCGAAATCAAGCCAACGCAGGCAATTGTAACAAGTCCTAAAACCAGAAATACTCCATGAATAAGCGCTTCAAAAAACTTGCTTCTCTTTTTCATCGCTTAATATGTACAGCTTTTTCAGTTTGCAGGAACCACGCCTGCGGCGGTGATTATCTCCCGGGCTTCCACGCTCAGCGCGTAGTCGTAGAATGACTGGGCAGCTTCGGTAAGCTGTGTATCTGCTTTAGTCACAAGTACGAATGGCCGCTGTATCACATAGCTTCCGTCCAGAATGGTCTCGCTGGAGGGAGCCACTCCGGATACGCTCAGAGCCTTTACAGAGTCCTTAACAGAGGCCACGGAAGCATAGCCAATGGCACCGGGATTCTTGGAAACCGCAGTTATTACATCACCGGTAGAGGTAAGCTCCTGTCTATAGAGACACGCATCCTCGGTGTCTGTAATGGACTCAAATCCGTCGCGGGTACCTGATCCTGCCTCACGGCCTATGAGGACTATCTCTCCGTCGCTGCCGCCCAGCTCAGACCAGTTGCTGATTTCTCCGGTGTAGATTTTTGCAATTTCCTCCACAGTCAAATCGGAAACGGGGTTTTCCGGATGCACGATAACCGCAATGCCGTCATAGGCCAGAACAGTTTCAGTAAGACCGGAGGCAATTTCCTCAGACTTCAGATTGCGGGAAGCCAGACCAATGTCGCAGCGCCCCTCGGAAACAGCCTTGATTCCGGTACCGGAGCCGGTGGGGTTATAGGTGAAAGTTACGCCGGAATTCAGTTCCATGAACATTTCCCCAAGGCCGCCAATAACTTTTTCCATGGAAGTGGAACCATCGGTGGACACAGTACCGTCCAGCTTAGCACCGCAGCCGGCAAGGCTCAGCACTACAGAAGCGGCAAGAATTAGGCAGATAAGCTTTTTCATAATCAATTTTCTCCTTTTGGTTTTACTTTTTGGGTTTGTGCCTTCATCATAGTTGGCCTCTGTAAAATCCAAAAGCGCAGTAGGGTTAAATACGCGTATAACTTTGTAAAATATCTGATAAATTTGTTTCCATTACTGTACCGCTTTTTAATAACTAAATTATGTAAACTTATAGATTTAAACGTTACAGCCGTAGGGCGACCCATGGCAGCATGCGGGCGATTCGTGAATCGCCCCTACGGGTGCGAATTTTACTGCGCTGCAGCCAATGCAACATTCGTAGGGCGCGTCTCCCCCGGCGCGCCGGCGGTAGGCGCTCGGTAACGAAGCAATTGTCGGCCCCTAGGGTGTAATATTTGAAAAAAAGGACTGCTGCGGGTGCAGCAGTCCTTTTCAGGGGTGTCAAAAAAGTAAGTAGCATCCCCTTCGATAAGAGGAGGGGGCATTTTCGAGGAACGAGAAAAAGACGGAGAGGTGGATAAAACACTCTAAGAATGAAGATTTTCCAAACTTTTTTCTACCTCGCAGTCATCCGCTCGTACCTCGCGTCTGACAGCTCCCCTTCAAAGGGGAGCCTAATAATATAGTTCTTTGACAGGCTGAAAAAAGGACTGCTGCGGGTGCAGCAGTCCTTTTCAGGTATTCATAAAATTTAGTCTTTCTTCTTGATCTTGTTGAGCTTGGCGTTGATGTCAAGGAGCTGTTCCTTGGTAAACT
>JAZSFJ010000148.1:0-10480 GCA_045532145.1 Oscillospiraceae bacterium | reverse complement strand
ATCTGACATGAGCATAGAGATCTCCTTTTTCTTTGTGGTAGGGGTACTTACATTGTAAAAGGTTTTTGTCTCTATGCTCAACTATTATTTATGACAATGGGGTCAGGCTCATCGCCTGACCCCAACATTTATTATAGAACCTTTATTCAGTATAGAAATGATCTTCCTGCCAACGGATAGGGTTTTGCTCAATATAGTTCCAAATTTCTTCGTAGTCCCTTTGATTGCGAACAACATGGTCGTGGAAAAGTTTTTGCCAAATACTGCAGCCCAATTTCTTTGTAACGGCGCCTTTCATCTGCTGCACTACTGTAGAAACCGTAGGGGCGAGCATCGCTCGTCCGCTATCGTCAGTATTTATTCTAAGGAGCAGATGCAAGTGATTAGGCATGACCACATAATTATCCAGACTTATCATCGGATAACGCATAGGTATTTCACGAATGGCCGTAGCAACCACCTCGCCTACGGCTGACAGCACGGCATCTTGCGGACGAGCGATGCTCGCCCCTACATTGTCATCCCAAAACAGCTTCTCTTTGTCTCTGGTGCATATGGTAACAAAATACACTCCGGGACTGCTGTAGTCAAAATCTCTGATGCGATTTGGTTTTCTTGCTGGCTTATCCATCATTCCCAAGTCTTCCACACTTCGGGCTTATAGCCCACGGTGGCCTGCTTGCCGTTGCGGACAACGGGGGTTTTTATGAGGAAGGGCTCCTCATAGAGCTTCTCCAGCTTGGCCTCATTGGAGGCGAGATACTGGATAAGGGGATAATCCTGATCCTCTTTATCGATAAGTTCCTCAAGACCCACGGCGTTTTTCACGCTCTCAAGCTCCCGGCGGCTCATACCGTAGCGGATAATGTCTACGAACTGGTACTTGATGCGCCGCTCCTTGAAATAACGCTCGGCCTTTTTGGTATCGAAGCACTTATTCTTTCCGTAGATCTGTATGTTCATATTGCTCTCTCCATAAAGTTTCTGAGATTGCGGTAGAATATGTCGCGGACAAGCTCCTCGCTCCAGTTTTGCTGCAGCATAGCCTCATAGAGCTTTGCCATGTCCTGAACGCCCTTCATGCCCTTGGGCATTTCGGGAATGCCGTCAAGATCGCCGCCAAGGCAGAGGGCCTTTTCGCCGCCAAGAGAGAGGAAGTGCTCGGCGTGCTTTATAACAGCTTCAATGTCCCTGCCGTGGCCCAGAATGTCTAAGTACATATTAAGTCCCGCCACGCCGCCGGTTTTGACAAGAGCGGTGAACTGCTCATCAGTGAGGTTGCGGATGTGGTCGCAAAGGGTTTTGGAGTTGGAGTGGCCAGCAAGCACAGGCTTAGTTGCTATCTCCTGAATATCCCAGAAGGCTTTTTCGGAGATATGGGACATGTCGAGAGCCACGCCCATTTCCTGAGCGGCTTTCACAAACTCGGCGCCCTTTTCCGTGAGGCCGCCGCCGTCCACGCAGGTGCCGGAAAGGCAGTTGGGGTGGTTCCAGGTGAGGTGGACTATACGCAGACCTTTTTTGTAGGCATTTTTGAGGTTTTCTATGCTGCAGTCCAGCTTCTCGGCACCCTCAACAGAGATAAGAGCCGCCACCTTTCCCTCAGCCTCCGCCCGGTCTATATCGGCGGCGGAGAGGCAGAGGATTACTTTGTCGGAGTGGAGGCGCAGCTGGCGCAGAAGCTCATCCATGACCCACTCGGTCTTTTCCACCATGCCCGCACGGTGAGGAGCACAGATGGCGAAGACCTGAGCGGCGGGAGCATAGGCAGAAAGGCGCTCTATATCAATGTGGAAACCGTTTCTGTAAAGGGATTTTCCCGCCTCGTAGCAAGGCAGGGCGGTATCGCAGTGGGCGTCAAAATAGGGTATTCTCATTTCTCTTTTTTTGTCTCTTTCTATTTATACTTCGATAATAACGGGCAGTATCATAGGGCTGCGGCGGGTGGTCTTGTAGAGATAGCCGCTCATGTTACCCTTCACCTTGCCCTTGATAGTAGCCCAGTCGGTGATGCGCTGGCTCTCGCAGGCGTTGATGCTCTCCATGACCACGCGGTTAAGCTCATCCATGAGATGCTCGGACTCCTTAACATACACAAAGCCGCGGGTGATGATCTCGGGGCTTGAGATTATGCTGCCATCCTCAGCGGACATGGTCATAATGACAACTATCATGCCCTCGTCTGCCAGGAGCTTGCGGTCGCGAAGAACGACGCTGCCAACATCGCCCACGCCGGCGCCGTCCACAAATACCTTGCCGGAGGGCACAGTGCCGTTCTCCTTCATGGTCTTCTGGCTCAGCTCGATAACATGGCCGATGCCGCTGACGAGAACATTCTTGGGTGCAACGCCCATGGTCTTTGCAAGCTCAGCGTGCTTGCAGAGCATTCTGGTCTCACCGTGGAGGGGAATAAAGAACTTGGGCTGAGTGAGAGCCATCATCATTTTCAGCTCCTCCTGGCAGGCGTGGCCGGAAACGTGGAGATTATCTCCACGGTTATATATGACCTCGGCGCCCTTGCGGAAAAGCTCGTCAATAACCTTGCTGACAGTTATCTCGTTGCCGGGAATGGCAGAGGCGGAGATGATGACTCTGTCGCCTGCGTCTATCTCAACCTGCTTGTGGCCGGAGAAGGCCATGCGGTAGAGAGCACTCATTTCCTCGCCCTGGCTGCCGGTGGTGATGATGACGGTCTTATTCTTGGGAACAGACTTTATCTTGTCCATGCTCACCAGAACGCCCTCAGGAACCTTCATGTAGCCAAGCTCCATGGAAACCTTCATGATGTTTTCCATGCTGCGGCCGGTGATGCCCACCTTACGCTTATACTTGGCGGCGGAGTTGATTATCTGCTGGATGCGGTGGACATTGGAGGCAAATGTGGTAACTATTATGCGCTTGTCGCAGTCCTTGAAAAGCTCGTCAAAGCGGGCTCCCACCTTGCTCTCGGACTCACTATGACCGGGCTTTTCCACGTTGGTGGAGTCAGCAAGCAGGGCCAGAACGCCCTCCTTGCCCAGCTGGCCCAGACGGGCAATGTCAGCCATGCCGCCGGAGATGGGGGTAACGTCAATCTTGAAGTCACCGGTGTGGATAACGGTGCCTATGGGGGTATGAATAGCAAAGGAAACGGCATCCGCTATGGAGTGGTTGATGTGGACAAACTCCACACCGAAGCAGCCGGCCTTGACGGTCTCGCCCCGCTCAACGGTGACCATCTTCACCTTTTTATCCAGCTTGTGCTCCTCAAGCTTGATGCCTATAAGGGCGGTGGTAAGCTTGGTGGCATAAATGGTGGTTTTTATTTCCCGCATGATATAGGGGATGGCGCCGATATGGTCCTCGTGGCCGTGGGTTATGAAAAGGCCACGGATGCGGCTCTGGTTTTCCTTGAGATAGGTGATGTCGGGAATGACGGAATCTATGCCGTACATATCCTCGTCGGGAAAGCCCATGCCGCAGTCCACGATGATTATGTCCTTGCCATATTCATAAACCGTCAGGTTCTTGCCGATTTCGCCAAGTCCTCCCAGAGGTATGATCTTCAGTTTTTGTGCCATAAAATAGTTTTCTCCTTAAAAATCTTGATATGTAGAGCATTTCGGACAGGCAGAGAAAGCCGCGGGGGAAATTTCTTCCCTCGCCGCAGCGTTTTTCGGCTTTATCCCTCCGCCCTGCTCCGCAGAGGGCATATTCCCCGACACAATGCCGTATTCGAAATAAATATATATTCAGCGCCCACGGGCACTTAAATCCATTGTCACAGGAATATTATTCCCACAGTTAAAAAGATAATACCACAGATTTGTACGCTTTGTCAAATCTGTGGTATTACATCTGTGCAAAATTACATTTCCCGACGGCCTTCGAGGGCGCGGAGAAGGGTGGCATCGTCGGTGAACTCAAGATTGGAGCCCACGGGGATGCCGTATGCCAGACGGCTGACCTTTACCTCAAAGGGCTTCAGCAATCTGGATATATACATGGCGGTGGTGTCGCCCTCGGTGTCGGGGTTAGTGGCCATAATGACCTCATCAACGCCTCCCTCGGCCACACGCTTCACAAGCTCGGCAATGCGGATATCGTCGGGACCCACATGGCTCATGGGTGAAAGTACACCGTGGAGCACGTGGTAAGAGCCATTATACTCACGGCTGCGCTCTATGCTCATAACATCTCTGGGCTCTGCCACCACGCATATGGTGCTCTTATCCCGGCGCTCATTCTTGCAGACGGGGCAAAGCTCGCTGTCAGTGAGATTCTGGCAGACAGGGCAGGTATGTACCCTCTGCCTTGCCTCCAGTATGGCAGCGGCAAAGGCCTCGGCCTCTCCCTCAGGGAGGCTCAGCATATGGAAGGCCAGACGCTGGGCGCTTTTCTTGCCAACGCCGGGGAGGGATGCGAAGGAATCTATAAGTGCTTCAAAGCTGGGGGGTAAAAGGCTCACTTATTCTGCCTCCCTTATTGCTTTGATTGCCGCAGCACGGTCAGCCTTGCCGAAAACGGCGGAGCCTGCAACCAGAACGTTGGCTCCCGCTTTTTTCACCAGAGGAGCGGTATTGGGGTCAACGCCGCCGTCCACCTCAAGGTCGCAGTCGGGATTCACCTGATTCAGCATTTCCCGGATAAGCTCTATCTTGGGCAGCTGGTCGTGCATGAACTTCTGACCGCCGAAGCCGGGCTCCACGGTCATGACCAGGATGAGGTCAACAAGGTCTATATAGGGCAGCAGGGCGGTGGCAGGGGTCTTGGGCTTGATGGAAAGGCCCACCTTCTTGCCGCACTCCAGAACGGTCTTTATAGCCTCCATCAAATACTGGGGCTGGGTGGCCTCAACATGGAACACCACAAGGTCCGCGCCGGCCTTGCAGAAATCCTCCACGTAGCGCTCGGGGCGGTCTATCATAAGGTGGACATCCAGAAAGGCATTGGTGCACTTTCTCAGGGAGGCCACAACGGGTATGCCTATGGTGATATTGGGCACGAAGATGCCGTCCATAACGTCCACATGGAGCCAGTCGGCGCCGCCTGCGAGAACGTCCTCGATCTCAGACTGAAGATTCACAAAATCTGCGGAAAGAATGGAAGGGGCGATTTTAGTCATGGTTCTGACCTCCAAATTTTTGTTTTCCGCCCTTTGGGTCCCCGGAAAGCTTGTACGGGCTCGGTAACAGACCGGGGCAGGCGGGCATAGAATTTGTTAGCTGCGCTGCGCGCACAGCCGCTTTTATATAGGGGCTGCCCTCTTTTTTTGGGGGCAGTCCCGCTGGAATATTTGCTTCAAAGCTTAGGTTTTTCCCTCAGCACCTTACGGCTCACATAGACGAAAAATGCCACGCTTGCCAAAGCACTTATGGTATCCGATATGGGCTCTGCCAGATATATGCCGTCCACTCCCATGAAGCGGGGCAGTATGAGAGCCAGAGGGGTGAGCAGTATTATTTTTCTCAGACAAGCCAGAAACAGGCTTATCTTCGCCTGCCCCGTGCCAAGCAAGCTTGCCTGGGCACTGAGCTGGAAGGCGAATATCACCATGCCGCAAATGAAAACAGGCAGCTTTTTGGCCGCGAGAGCAGCAAGTGCGGCGTCCGAGGTGAACAGGCCCGCCAGTTTTTCCGGGAATATGGATGCGGCAATGAAAAACAATGAGGTATAGCAAAGGCATATACAGCTGACTATCCAGAAGTTTTTCTTCACCCTCCTGAAGTTGCCGGCGCCGAAGTTGTAGCTGGTGATGGGCTGTGCCCCGTAGGCAAAGCCGTTGGCCGGGTAGAACATCAGCTGCATGATGCTGTTGAGTATGGTATAGCTGCCCACATAGAGGTCCCCGCCGTAGCGCTGCAGTCCGCTGGTGAACACTATGGCAATGAGACTCTCGGTGCTGTGCATTATAAAGGGGGAAACGCCCAGAGAGGCTATCTTGCCCATGATGGGGAAGCTTGGCCGCAGAGCGCTGAAATCAATGCGGATAACGCTTTTTTCCGAAAGGAGAAAGCGCAGAACCCATGCGGCAGATAAGGCCTGAGAGATAATGGTGGCAAGGGCCGCGCCCCGAACGCCCATATTAAGGGCGAAAATGAATATGGGGTCAAGAATAATATTGCTCACAGCGCCGATAAGTACGCTGAGCATAGCTGTTTTGGCCTTGCCCTGACAGCTTATGAAGCTGTTGAGGCCCAGATAAAGCTGGACAAACACCGTGCCGCAAAGGTATATGCTCAGGTAACTGTCCGCGAAGCCTATGGTGTCATCGCTGGCTCCGAAGAAGTAAAGCAGGGGTCTTTTGAAGCACAGGAGCAGCGCCGTGAGCACCACGGAGAAGCAGAGAATCATTATCACAGCATTTGTGAGTATGGTTCCTGCTTTTTTCCTGTCTCCCCTGCCAAGTTCTATGGCAGCCAGAGGTGCGCCGCCGTTGCCCGCAAAGGCGGCAAAGGCGGAAACTATCAGCAGTATGGGGGTGCAAAGCCCCATACCCGTGAGTGCCAGGGCTCCCACTCCGGGAATGTGACCAATATAAATTCTGTCAACAATGCTGTAGAGCAGATTCACCATCTGAGCCAGCACCGCAGGGATGGCCAGAGAGAATATAAGCTTTACAAGGGGCTCGGTGCCGAGCCGTTCTTCACTTCTGGGATTCAATTTTCCGCCTCCGGAATTTTACATACATCTATCCACTCAAGAGCCTTTGAATACCGGAAAAGCTCATCCATATCAAGCTCAATGGCGCTGCTGCCGCTGCCCACAGCGGGAAAAACAGTTTCAAAACGCTTCAGGCTTTCATCCAGATAAACGTCTATACCCTCGTTGATACCAAAGGGGCATACGCCGCCAACGGGATGTCCCACTATCTCCAGAACCTCCTCGGGAGATGGCATCTTGGCCTTCATGTGGAAAAAGTCCTTAAACTTTCTGTTGTCTATTCTTGCGTCACCGGCGGCCAGAATGAGTATGCAGCTTTCATCCTTCTTAAATGAGAGGGTCTTGGCTATTCTGGCTCCCTCCACACCGAGAGCCTTTGCAGCCAGCTCCACCGTGGCGGAGGATACATCAAACTCCATCACCCGGTGTTCAAGGCCGAGGGCGCGGAAATAGGCTCTGCCTTTTTCTATGGACATTTTCTTCGCTCCTGAAAACTTTTATTCTTCGCAGTCAAGAGTGCTGCTGACTATGGGCTTGCCCTCCCGGTCCAGCAGAGGAGTGAGTCCGCCGCTGTAGCCGGACTGCACATACATATAGCACACTCCGGTTTTAGTGTCCTGAAGAATGAGAACATTCTCGCCGAAGCTCACACTTTCTTTATGCAGCTTTCTGAATCTCTTGCCTTTAGTCATTCTCGCCTGCTCCTTTCAAAAAAGCCTTTCTTTATATAATATCTCCAAAAGGCCACGGGGTCAAGCAAAAACAAAAGCCCCGAAGCCTACAGCTTCGGGGCAAAGCTTATTATTTGAGGGTGTCCTCTTTTCCTCTGTACACAAAGAACTTGCAAAAACAAAATTCCAGCACAAAGTTGGAGAGCATGGTGACGGCCAGTATGACAAAGTCGTTCACTCCCGCCCCCTCGGCCAGATGGCCCAGATAAGTGGAGAGGGGTGTAAACACCAGATAAAAGCCGAACACCTTGGCCATTGCCACAGGAATATTGGCGGAGGACTTGAAGGTATAGCGCCTGTTCAATGTGAAGTTCCATACTATGGAGAGCACCAGAGACACCAGATAGGGTATCCAGTAATCCTTGATGAATATCTCCATAAGGGCGAAGGAGCCCACCTGAATTAGGCCCGCAGAGGCGGAGAAAAGGGTAAATTTTACCGCCTGCCAGAGGGGCTTTTTACTGTTTGCAGCCTTCATATCAGCCTATTTCCCTTCCGCAGTGGGGGCACTTCGCGGGCACGGCACGGCCATGGCGCATAAGGGACTTTTTGCACACAGGGCAGCGGTAGAAAATGAGGCCCTGAGCAAAGCCGCCAAAAAAGGCGCCCACAACGATATAAAAGAATATCTGCTGCTCTGTGAAGAAATATGCAATAATGGCCAGTATGGCAATTATGCAGAAGACAAAAAGAACTTTCTGACTGATTTTATAGTTCATTATCCAAGCACCACGCGGTTATAGTTTTTCTTGCCTCTGCGGAGGGTAATGCCCTCGCGGAGCTCGTCGGCGGAAAAGACCTTGTTTGCATCGGTGACCTTTTCGTCGTTGGCGCTTACGCCGCCCTGCTGCACGTTGCGGCGGGCGTCGCCTCTGGAAGCGCAAAGGCCGCTCTTGACCAGAAGGGATACGATATCAAGGCCGCCGTTTTCAAGCTCAGCATCGCTGAGATTGGTGGTGGGCATATTGGCTGCATCGCCAGCGCCGCCAAAGAGAGCCTTGGCACTTGCCTCGGCCTTCTTTGCCTCTTCCTCGCCGTGGACGAGGGCGGTGAGCTCGTAGGCCAGAATTTCCTTGGCCTTATTAAGCTGGCTGCCTTCCCAGGCATCCATAGCATCGATCTGCTCAAGGGGCAGGAAGGTGAGCATACGGATGCACTTGAGGACATCGTCGTCGCCCACATTGCGCCAGTACTGGTAGAAGTCGTAGGGGGAGGTCTTGTTGGGGTCAAGCCACACAGCGCCGGAGGCGGTCTTGCCCATCTTCTTGCCCTCGGAGTTGAGGAGCAGGGTGATGGTCATGGCGTGGGCGTTCTTATTCAGCTTGCGGCGAATGAGCTCGGTGCCGCCCAGCATATTGCTCCACTGGTCGTTGCCGCCGAACTGCATATTGCAGCCGTAGTTCTGGTACAGGTGGTAGAAGTCGTAGCTCTGCATGATCATGTAGTTGAACTCAAGGAAGCTGAGTCCCTTTTCCATACGCTGCTTGTAGCACTCGGCGCGGAGCATATTGTTCACGGAGAAGCAGGCGCCAACCTCGCGGAGGACGTCCACATAGTTCAGATCCATGAGCCAGTCGGCGTTATTCACCATCTGAGCCTTGCCCTCGCCGAACTCGATGAAACGCTCCATCTGCTTCTTAAAGCAGTCACAGTTGTGCTGAATGGTCTCAGGGGTCATCATGCTGCGCATATCGGTGCGGCCGGAGGGGTCGCCTATCATAGCGGTGCCGCCGCCGTTGAGGGCGGTGGGGCGGGTGCCGGCCTGCTGCAGGCGCCTCATAAGGCAAAGAGCCATGAAGTGGCCAACATGGAGGGAGTCGGCGGTGGGGTCAAAGCCGATGTAGAAGGTGGCCTTGCCGTTATTGACCATTTCTCTTATTTCTTCTTCGTTGGTGACCTGTGCGATAAGGCCGCGGGCCACCAGTTCTTCATAGATTCCCATTTTGCATCTATCTCCTTACTTGTTTTTATATTCTTTGATTATTTCAAGAGCATTCTCGGCGGCAAAGGCTATGCACTCGCCGCAAAGGCTCCTTTCGTACTTTTCAAGGATGTCCGAGCACATCATAGTGCCGAAGCGCTCAGCAAAGCGCTTTTCCAGCTCAATGCTCAAAGCATTGGCATCGGGCCGGGAGGGGTTGGGCTTCTCCGGGTCAAGGCAGGCAGAGCTCACCGCCATCAGTCCACCGGTGAGAGCGCCGCAGACACTCTTCATATGCATACCGCCGCCAAAGCCATAGCCCAGATTGGCGTTAGCAAGGCTCAGGCCGCTAGCCTCCACCGTGGCACGAAGCACGCACTGGCAGCAGTTATAGCCCTGAGAGTGGAACTCCTCGCAGGCGTCACGGACGCTCACATTGAGCATTGCAGGGCGCATTACTCTGATCTGACTCTCGGATTCGGGCGTGAGCTCAAATTCTGCACCGCCATAGCGTACATTTTCCTCGCCCATAAGCTCCACGAAGCTTTTCACAGTGTCTATCTGCTCGAAGCCGTAGCCGGGTCCACTATAGTGCATGGGGATAAGCACCTTGGGGCTCACCTGCTCTGCAATCATCTTTGCTTCCTCGGGCCCCACGGTGAAAAAGCCGCCAACGGGAAGCATCATGCAGTCCACTCCCCGAAGCACCTCAGCCTCAGAGTCTGTAAGAACCCTGCCTATATCTCCCATGTGGGCTATCCGCAAAGAACCGAAAGAAAATATGCGTACGGTGTTCATTCCCCGCTTGCCGCCCTCGGCATCGTCATGGGGCACAAGAAGCTCTCCGAGGCCAAAATTTGCTTCGTCCTCGCCGCTGAGCTCCACAGCGTCAAGACAGGCGTGGTCATCATGACCGTGGCTGCAGAAGACAAAATCGGCCTTCTGGCGCATGTCGCTCAGTCCGGGCACCATACCGTCCCGATAGGGGTCAATGATTATATCCCTGCCCTGATAGCTCAGCTTAAAGCAGGCGTGGCCGATGTATGTGATTTTTACGCTGTCCATAGTGTTCCTCCTTTTATATGGCGGGAGCAGGCACCCGCCCTACGGATAAAAAAACAAAAAGTCCTCTGCCCGCATTGCGGACAGAGGACGTCAATAAACGTGTTACCACCTCTGGTTCGGA
>JAZSFJ010000012.1:0-6231 GCA_045532145.1 Oscillospiraceae bacterium | reverse complement strand
ACAGAACGACATGGCTACGATCCGACTTCTGCACGCACAGGGGATTTTGGTTATAGGACCGCCTTAATTATTCGGCGCTTATCATGTAGTAATACACGGGCTGGCCGCCGTTGACAAGGCTGACCTCGGCATCGGGGAAGGCCTTGGTGAGATAGCTCATGGTCTTTTCGCCGCCGCCTTCTTCGGCGTCCTCGCCGTAATAGACGGAGATGAATTCGGGGTCGAACTCCTCAAGAGCGGAGTTGAGCTTCTCCATGGTTGCCAGCATGGTGTCGAAGGAGCCCAGCAGGGCGCCGTCCATGAGAGCCAGATACTCGCCGGCCTTGATGGAATAGCCGTCGAACTCGCTGTCGCGGGCTGCGTAGGTCACGAGGGCGGTATGTACGCCGCCGATGACTTCGCCAAAGGTCTCGGTGAGGGTTTCCACATCGGCGCCGGGATCCATGTTCAGCATGGCGGTGATGCCCTGGGGCACGGTGCGGGTGGGGATTACCACTACCTTCTTATCGGTGAGATGGGCGCACTGCTCGGCGGCCATCCAGATGTTCTTGTTGTTGGGGAGCACGAAAACGGTCTCGGCGGGGGTGCGGTTAACCTCGCGGAGAATATCCTCGGTGGAGGGGTTCATGGTCTGGCCGCCGGTGACAACACGGTCAACGCCCAGCTCGCGGAAAAGCTGAGCCAGACCCTCGCCTGCGCAGACGGAGACAAAGCCTATCTCCTTCTCGGCGGGGACATAGTCGGGCTCGATGGGCTCCTCGGCCTTGGCGGCCTTTTCCTTGGAAGCCACCAGCTCGTCGTGCTGGGTGCGCATGTTCTCTATCTTGGCAAGCTCCAGAACGCCGTACTTTGCGGCCTCGTTGAGAGCGTCGCCGGGAACGTTGGTGTGAACGTGGACCTTGAAAACCTCGTCGTCCTCGGAAATAACAAGGCTGTCGCCAATGCTCTCAAGGAAAGCGCGGTAGGGATCGAGGTCGATCTCCTCCTGCTCCTTTCTCACGATGTAGACGGTGTCGTAGGCAAACTCGATCTCGGCGGTGTCGAACTCGCCGAAGGGAGCGCTGCCGTGGTCATCATCGTCATCAATGTCAGCGGCGCTGGCGATCTCCATGCTGCCGGAGACAACGCGGCCCTGCAGGGAGGCCAGCATAGCGTCCAGAATGGTGACATAGCCCATGCCGCCTGCGTCCACAACGCCTGCGCGCTTGAGAACGGGGTTCTGCTCGGTGGTCTCCTCCAGGGCGTCCTTGGCTGCGGCCAGAGCGCAGGCCAGAACAAGCTCGATGCTGTCTTCGGTCTTGGCAAGCTCCACGGCTGCGGTGGTGCCTACCCGGGAGACTGTGAGGATGGTGCCCTCTGCGGGCTTCATAACTGCCTTGTAGGCGGCGTCAACGCCGGCTCTCATGGCCTTTGCAAAATCCTTTGCGTCGGCTTCATCCATGCCCTTCACGCCCTTGGCAATGCCGCGGAACAGGAGGGAGAGGATAACGCCGGAGTTTCCGCGGGCTCCGCGAAGGAGGGCGGAAGCGGCCTTGTTGGTGGCCTCGGAGAGGCTGTCAAACCTGGCCTTTTTGAATTCGTTGGCGGCGGCGGACATGGTAAGGCTCATATTGGTGCCGGTGTCGCCGTCGGGAACAGGGAATACGTTCAGATCGTTTATAGTCTGTTTGTTGGCTTCGAGAGCCTCATAAGCGCACAGTATCATCTCGCCGAACTGGGCGCCGTTTATCATTTCTTTCAAAGTGGTTTACCTCCGATTCACCGCTCATGCCCGCTTTTTACGGGAGGCGGCTTATTATCTCTTCTTTCGGCGCTCAGCCGATCATCATGTTGTCGATGTAGACGTTAACGTCCTTGACGGTGAGGCCGGTGGCCTCGCTGACCTTGTAGGTAACTTCGCCTATGATGCTCTCGCCGATGGTGGCAAGGTTTACACCGTGCTCCACAACGATGTGGAGATCCACAGATGCGGTGTTGTCATCGTTGAAGGTGACGAACACGCCCTTGCTCATGCTCTCACGGCGGAGGAGCTGATAAATGCCGCTTTCCTTTGCCTTGCCGGCCATTCCCTTCACGCCGAAGCAGCGGGTGGCAGCGTCGCCGGCTATATTGGTAAACACTTCGGGGGAAATGCTTATGGTGCCTTTGGCGGTTTCAATTTTGACCATGGTGTAACTCCTTCCGGATGTGTTGTTATTTTAAAGGTATTTGAAGTACATTGTTTGCCAATTTGGCATTATATAATAAATGTACCCAAATCTCAAGAAAAATTTGAGTTCTGGCAGGAAAAATCTTAAAAGCTTGTTGATGTTGCCCAGAAATCTGCCTCATTATTCCGTCAGATTCTATATACCCATTTGCTAACAGTGTGATATAATCAAAGTGCACAAAAACATATGACTCTTTTTGTTGAATGTGCGAATAAACTGATACATTTCAAACGTATGGTACCAATTTTAATCCCGGAACGGAGGTTATTAATATGCCCAGAAGCAGAAAAACCATGGATGGCAATACCGCTGCCGCCTATGTGAGCTACGCCTACACCGATGTGGCGGGTATCTATCCCATCACACCCTCCAGTCCCATGGCGGACTGTGTGGACCAGTGGTCGGCCAAGGGAAAGAAGAATATTTTCGGCTACCCGGTGAAGGTAATGGAGATGCAGTCTGAGTCCGGTGCGGCGGGAACCGTCCACGGCAGCCTGAATACCGGCACTCTCACCACCACCTATACCGCATCTCAGGGCCTCCTTCTGATGATACCCAATATGTATAAAATGGCGGGAGAGATGCTGCCTGCGGTGTTCCATGTTTCCGCCCGCGCCGTGGCCAGCCACGCCCTCAGCATATTCGGCGACCACTCGGATATCTATGCCTGCCGCCAGACCGGCTTTGCAATGCTGGCCCACAGCAATGTTCAGGAAATAATGGACCTGTCCCCGGTGGCTCATCTTGCAGCCCTCAGCGGCAGCCTACCCTTTATCAATTTCTTTGACGGCTTCCGCACCAGCCACGAGTACCAGAAGATAGAGGTCTGGGACTACGCCGACCTTGCGGAGATGCTGGATATGGATGCTCTCCACCGTTTCAAGAACCGGGCTCTGAACCCGGAGCACCCCAAAATGCGTGGCAGCCACGAAAACGGGGACATCTTCTTCCAGAACAGAGAGGCCTGCAACGGCTTCTATAATGCCCTGCCCGACATAGTGGAGGGCTATATGGATAAGATAAACGCCAAGCTGGGCACCGACTACCACTCCTTCAACTACTGCGGCCACCCGGAGGCGGAGCGGCTCATCATCGCTATGGGCAGCGTCTGCGACACCGTGGAAGAGGTGGTGGAGCACCTGTGCGCAAAGGGCGAGAAGGTGGGACTTCTGAAAGTTCGCCTTTACCGTCCCTTCGCTGCGGATAAAATGCTCTCCGCCATACCTGAGAGCGTGAGGCGCATTGCCGTTCTGGACCGCACCAAGGAGCCGGGCGGCATGGGCGAGCCCCTTTATCTGGATGTATCCGCTGCCTTTGCCCGCAGCGGAAGAAGCCCCCTTATCTGCGGCGGACGTTACGGTCTGGGCAGCAAGGATACTCCCCCCTCCAGTATATTTGCAGTTTATGAGGAACTGAGCCGTCCCCAGCCCAAGGGAGAGTTCACCATAGGCATAGTGGATGACGTCACCATGCTCTCTCTGCCGGAGAGAGACGTGCCCGACACCTCCGCCCCCGGCACGGTTCAGTGCAAGTTCTGGGGTCTGGGCGGCGACGGCACCGTGGGTGCCAACAAAAACTCCGTGAAGATCATAGGCGACCACACGGATAAGCAGGTGCAGGCCTATTTTCAGTACGACTCCAAGAAGACCGGCGGCGTCACCGTGAGCCATCTGCGCTTTGGTGATAAGCCCATAAAGAGCCCCTATTATATAAACAAGGCGGACTTTGTGGCTTGCCATAACCCCAGCTATATTACCAAAAACTACCCCATGGTTCAGGATGTGAAGCCCGGCGGCATCTTCCTGCTCAACTGCCAGTGGAGCTTCGAGGAGCTTCAGCGCAATCTCAGCGGTGAGGCCAAGAGATATATAGCCAATAACGGCATAAGGCTTTACACCATAAACGCCATTGACCTTGCTCTCAGCATAGGCATGGGCAAGCGCACCAACACCATTTTGCAGTCCGCATTCTTCGTGCTGGCAGATATACTCCCCGCTGCCGACGTTATTCGTTATCTCAAGGATGCAGCAACGGAGAGCTATCTGAAAAAGGGCTTTGACATCGTGGAAATGAACCATAAGGCCATAGATGCGGGTGCGGAGGCCCTTGTGCGCATCGAAGTGCCCGAGGAGTGGAAAAACGCCCCCGATGAGCCTGAGCGGGAGATAGTCAGCAGTGGCCGTGAGCTGCTTGACTCCATGGTGAAGAAAATACTTATGCCTGTGGAAGGCATGAAGGGCGACAGCCTGCCCGTCTCCGCCTTTATGGACCATGCCGACGGCAGCTTTGAGCAGGGCGCTTCCGCATTTATGAAGGCTGGCATAGCCGTCAGCGTGCCCAAGTGGCAGGCCGAAAAGTGCCTGCAGTGCAATCTCTGCTCCTTCGTCTGCTCCCACGCCGCCATTCGCCCCTTCGCCCTGACGGAGGAGGAAAGAGCTGCGGTTCCCGAAAACGGAGAGATCATCCCCATGAAGGGCAAGGGCCGGGATAAATACGGCTACACTCTGGCTGTCAGCACCCTTGACTGCATGGGCTGCGGCGTCTGCGTGGAAGCCTGCCCCTCCGGCGCTCTGGAGATGGTGAGCATGGAAAGCCGCCTTGACCAGATGCCCGTATGGAACCATATGGTGAGAAATGTGTCTCCCAAGAAGGATATATGCGATTATTCTGTCCGCGGCAGCCAGTTCCGCCGCCCCCTGCTGGAGTTCTCCGGAGCCTGCGCCGGCTGCGCCGAGACTGCCTACGCCCGCCTTGTCACCCAGCTCTACGGCGAGAGAATGTTTGTGGCCAACGCCACGGGCTGCTCCTCCATCTGGGGCGGCAGCGCCTCCGCTTCTCCCTACACCGTGGCTCCCAACGGCAAGGGCGTGGCCTGGGCCAACTCCCTTTTCGAGGATAACGCCGAATACGGCTTGGGTATGTTCCTTGGCCAGCGCATAGTCCGAGATAAGCTCCGTACCGACATTCAGGAGATGCTCCGCAGCGAGCAGTGCCGAAATGTGGAGTCCTTCAAGAAGGCTGCCGCCTACTACCTTGAGACCTTCAAGGACGGCGAGCGCAACGGCGAGGCCACCGATGCCCTGATACCTGAGCTTGAAAAAATGGCAGAGCTGGGCTTCCCCATAGCTCCCAAGCTCCTTTTGAACAAGGATTACCTCTCCAAGAAGAGCGTCTGGATATTCGGCGGCGACGGCTGGGCCTACGACATTGGCTTCGGCGGTCTTGACCATGTTCTTGCCAGCGGCGAAGATGTGAATATTCTGGTTTTCGATACCGAGGTATACTCCAATACCGGCGGCCAGGCTTCCAAGGCCTCCAATATCGGACAGGTGGCCCAGTTTGCCGCCGCAGGTAAGAAGCTGAGAAAAAAGAGCCTTGCGGATATAGCCATGACCTACGGAAACGTGTATGTTGCCCAGATAGCTATGGGCGCCAACCCCGCCCAGACCCTTAAGGCCATCCGTGAGGCGGAGAGCTATGTGGGCCCCTCCCTCATCATCGCCTACTCTCCCTGCGAGATGCACTCCATCCGGGGCGGCATGGCCCAGTGCCAGAAGGAGATGAAGCGGGCTGTGGACTGCGGCTACTGGAACCTTTTCCGCTATGACCCCAATGCCGAAAAGCCCTTCTCTCTGGACAGCGGCGAGCCCGGCTCCTCCGAGGACTATGTGGGCTTCCTCCTCGGCGAGGCCCGCTATTCCGCTCTGCAGCGCTTCTTCCCCCAGCGTGCCACCGGACTTTTTGACAGAAGCTACACCGCCGCCGGCGACCGCTACACCTACCTGAAGCGCCTGCGGGACTTCTATAACGGAGACTGAGCGGCGTAGGAGAAATGCACATCAGTTTTAGCCGTAGGGCGCGTCGCCCCCGGCGCGCCAGCGGTATGCACGCATTACACAAACGAATCCGCAGCGAATCCGTAATAGACCTCGTTTTTGCCGTAGGGCGGGGTCTTGCTCCCGCCGCTAAACTCTAAAAAGCTCGGACCTTTGGGCAACACCCCAAAAGGCCGAACTTTCTA
>JAZSFJ010000037.1:0-29257 GCA_045532145.1 Oscillospiraceae bacterium | reverse complement strand
GGTTTTGAATGAATCTTTTTCCCCACAACTTCCCCCGCTGTCCTTGAAATACATCAAGTATTCCAGCGGACATCGGGGATTGCTGCGGGAAAAAATCTTCTATTCAAAACTGCAAAGCACTCCAAAGCGAGGAGTTTTTCTGCAAGACAAGATAAAAAAGCGCGGTAAGGCTGACGCCTACCGCGCTTTTTTAGCGAAGTATTGCTGGAAAAGGGCCGCTTTGGAGCGAATAAATCCCTATGGGGTGTCGCCCTTTTGGTGAGACGATTTTTTTATGGTTTCAATTAGAAGAGGCCGGTGATCTTACCGTTTTCGTCAACATCGATGTTTTCAGCTGCAGGGACCTTGGGAAGTCCGGGCATGGTCATAATGTCGCCGGTAAGAGCTACAAGGAAGCCTGCACCGGCAGAAACCTTGAGATTTCTTACGGTGATGGTGAAGTCCTTGGGAGCGCCAAGCTTCTTGGCGTCGTCGGAGAAGGAATACTGGGTCTTGGCCATGCAAATGGGAAGCTTTCCGAAGCCGTTGGCCTCCAGCTCCTTTGCCTGCTTTGCGGCAGCGGAGGTAAGCTCAACGCCATTTGCGTGGTAGATCTTGGTTGCTATATCGTTCAGCTTCTTCTGGATGCTGTCCTCGGTGTCATAGCTGAAACGGAACTCATTGGGCTCCTCGCAGAGTCGGACAACTTCCTCGGCCAGTGCCTTTCCGCCTTCGCCGCCCTTTGCCCAAACTTCGGAGAGGGCTACATTGACGCCAAGTTCACGGCACTTATCCTCAACGAGCTGCAGCTCGGCAGCAGTGTCGGTGGGGAAGGCGTTTATGGCAACAACGCAGGGGAGACCAAAGACATTCTTGATATTGTCCACGTGCTGGAGAAGGTTGGGAAGACCCTTTTCGAGAGCTTCAAGATTCTCAGCGTTAAGCTCAGCCTTGGGAACGCCGCCGTGGTTCTTCAGTGCGCGAACAGTTGCGACTACAACTACAGCAGAAGGTTTGAGACCGGCAAGACGGCACTTGATGTCCAGGTACTTTTCAGCGCCAAGGTCAGCGCCGAAGCCAGCTTCGGTTACGGTGTAATCAGCCAGCTTCATTGCCATCTTGGTGGCCATAACAGAGTTGCAGCCGTGAGCAATGTTAGCAAAAGGACCGCCGTGGATGAATGCGGGAGTTCCCTCAAGGGTCTGAACCAGGTTGGGCTTAAGAGCATCCTTCAGAAGAGCTGCCATTGCGCCCTCAGCCTTGAGGTCATGAGCGGTAACGGGCTTGCCATCGAAGGTGTAAGCAACAACCATACGGCCAAGACGTGCTTTCAGGTCGGGAATATCTGCGGCGAGACAGAGAACAGCCATTATCTCGGAAGCAACGGTAATGTCGAAGCCATCTTCGCGGGGAACACCCTGCATACGGCCGCCGAGACCGTTAACAATATTGCGAAGCTGTCGGTCGTTCATATCAACGCAGCGCTTCCAGGTGATCTTCTTAACGTCGATGCCAAGAGAGTTGCCCTGCTGAATGTGGTTATCCAGCATAGCGGCAAGGAGGTTGTTGGCAGCACCGATGGCGTGGAAGTCGCCGGTGAAGTGGAGATTGATATCCTCCATGGGTACAACCTGTGCCCAACCGCCGCCTGCTGCGCCGCCCTTGACGCCGAAAACGGGACCAAGGGAGGGTTCGCGGAGAGCAACGAGAGTATTCTTGCCTATCTTGCGCATGGCGTCGGCAAGGCCAACGGTAGTAGTGGTCTTGCCTTCTCCGGCGGGGGTGGGGTTAATGGCGGTAACAAGAATAAGTTTGCCGTTGGGGCGGTCGGAATCCTTCAGAAGAGCATAGTCTACCTTTGCTTTATAGCGGCCATAGAGTTCGAGATACTTCTCGTCAACTCCGGCTACGGCTGCAATCTCGCCAATTGGCTTTAATTCACAGGACTGGGCAATTTCGATATCGGTTTTCACGGAATGTCCTCCTTATTTTTTGAAATATGCAACTGCGGATTCAAAGAGCTTTATGTCGTAGTTGCCGAGCACATTCTTGTAGATGTGCTTACCGACACGCTCACTATGGCCCATCTTGCCGAGAACGCGGCCGTCAGGGGAGGTGATGCCTTCTATTGCGAAGACTGAGCCGTTGGGGTTGAACTCACCGTCGAAGGTGGGCTCGCCCATAAGGTCAACGTACTGAGTAGCTATCTGACCCTTGGCGGCAAGCTCTTTAACAAGCTCCTCGGAGGCCAGGAAGCGTCCTTCGCCGTGGGAGATGGGAACAGTGTAGATCTCACCGGGCTTGGTTGCTGCAAGCCAGGGGGACATGTTGGAGCAAACACGGGTGCGCACCATCTTGGACTGATGACGGCCAATGATGTTGTAGCTGAGAGTGGGGCAATTTTCATCGGTGTCGATAATCTTGCCGTAGGGAACAAGGCCAAGCTTAATAAGAGCCTGGAAGCCGTTGCATATGCCCAGCATAAGACCGTCGCGCTTTTCGAGAAGCTCAGACACCTGTTCCTTGATGGCGGGGTTGCGGAAGAATGCAGTTATGAACTTGGCGCTTCCGTCGGGCTCGTCGCCGCCGGAGAAGCCGCCGGGTATGAAGATCATCTGGCTCTCGCTCATCTTGCGGGCCACATCTTCAATGCTGCGGGCGACATCGTCTGCGGTGAGATTGCGGATAACGGCTATCTCTGCCTCAGCTCCGGCAGCCATAACGGCGCGGGCGGAGTCATATTCGCAGTTGGTGCCGGGGAATACGGGAATGAGAACCTTGGGTTTTGCTGTTTTGATTATGGGAGAAACACGGCTGCCGGCCTCAAAGCTGAACTTCTCAAGTTTGCCTGCGGCAGGAGCAGTGGTGGGATACACGCCGGAGAGAACGCCTTCGTTGAGAGTGAGAAGCTCCTCAACAGTGGCGCTGTCGCCGTCCAGATCAATGACAGCCTCTTCAGTGGTTTCACCTATCTTGATATATCCGAGAATATCAACTTCTTCGGTGAGCTCAGCAACTATGAAGCCGTAGAAGCTGTGGTGCCAGAGACCGGCGATTGCGCCGTTGGACTTGAAGCCAATACGGTTACCAAAGCTCATCTTCATAACTGCTTCGCCGATGCCGTTTTCAACAGCCCAGGCAGAGGCAACCTTGCCCTCCTTGCCGAGCATGTTGAAGATATCCCATGCGCCCTTGAGACCGTTGGCGGTCTGGTCGGGGCTGGCAATAAGATAAACGGGATTTCCGGCCTTCTTAAACTCGGTGGAAATCACTCTGTCAGACTTAACGGGAGCAATAGCGAAGGAGATAAGAGTGGGGGGGACATCCTTGTCCAGGAAGGAGCCGGACATGGAGTCCTTGCCGCCGATGGCGCCTGCGTTCAGCTCAAGCTGTGCGTCAAGGGCACCAAGAAGTGCTGCAAAGGGCTTACCCCAGCGCATGGGCTCGTTGCGGAGTTTCTCGAAGAACTCCTGGAAGGAGAAATATGCGTCCTTGTAGTCAGCACCGGCAGCAACAAGCTTTGCCATAGAGGTGTAAACTGCGCTGTAGGCTCCCAGATAGGGATCTGCGGAAAGCTGATCGGGATCGCAGCCCCAAGCCATAACGCTGGCCTGATCGGTGGTCTGTCCGGGGAGAACGGGGAAGAGAGCAGCCATTGCCTGAGCGGGAGAGGTCTGGGTCTTGCCGCCGTAGGGCATAAGTATACTGCCTGCACCGATGGAGCCGTCGAAACGCTCCACAAGACCTCTGCGGCTGGCGCACTTAAGGCTTCCTGCCATGTCACGGAGAGAAGTAAAGAGGGGAGCATCGAAAACGCTGCGGTCAGCTTCGGCGATCTCTACCTCAGTGTGCTTGGTTGCACCGTTGGTGTCAAGGAAGGCACGGCTGAGGTTTGCAATAGTCTGACCCTTCCAGGTCATAACCATACGTTCTTCCTCGGTGACAACAGCTACGCGATAGGCTTCCAGGTTCTCAGCCTCGGCGAAAGCAATGAACTTATCAGCATCTGCAGCTTCAACAACAACTGCCATACGCTCCCGAGACTCGGAAATAGCAAGCTCAGTGCCGTCAAGGCCGTCATATTTCTTACGTACAGCATCAAGCTCGATGCGAAGACCAGCTGCAAGTTCGCCTATGGCAACGGAAACACCGCCGGCGCCAAAGTCGTTGCAGCGCTTAATGAGGCGAGTGACTTCGCTGTTGCGGAAGAGGCGCTGTATTTTGCGCTCCTCGGGGGCGTTACCCTTCTGGACTTCGGAGGCCATGGTTTCAAGGCTCTTGAGATTGTGGCTCTTGCTTGAGCCGGTGGCACCGCCTATACCGTCGCGTCCGGTGCGTCCGCCAAGAAGGATGATAACATCACCGGGGACGGGCCGTTCACGGCGGACATTGTATGCAGGTGCAGCAGCCACAACGGCACCGCACTCAAGGCGCTTTGCGATAAAGCCTTCGTGATAAATTTCTGCAACATGACCGGTAGCAAGGCCTATCTGGTTGCCGTAAGAGGAGTAACCGGCGGCTGCGGTCTGAGCCAGCTTACGCTGGGGCAGCTTTCCGGAGAGAGTTCTGTCAAGGGATACACGGGGATCGCCGCCGCCGGTGACACGCATTGCCTGATGGACATAGGCACGTCCGGACAAGGGGTCGCGGATGCAGCCGCCAATGCAGGTTGCAGCGCCGCCGAAGGGCTCAATCTCAGTGGGGTGGTTGTGGGTCTCATTCTTGAACATGAGGAGCCAGTCCTGCTCCTCGCCGTCAACAGTAGCATTGACATGGATAGAACAGGCGTTTATCTCTTCACTCTCGTCCAGCTCAGGAAGAAGACCGCGCTTTTTAAGGGTCTTGGCGCCGATAGTAGCAACATCCATAAGAGTCTGGGGACGCTTTGCAGCCTTTTCCTCGCCATAAACCTCGATGCGTGCGTCCAGATAACGCTGGTAAGCATCAGCAATGGCGGGGTCATCAATCTTCACATTATCAATATAAGTGGAGAAGGTGGTATGACGGCAATGGTCGGACCAATAGGTGTCAACTACTCGAATTTCGGTGATGGAGGGATCGCGCTTTTCTTCGTCGCGGAAATATGCCTGGAGGAACTTGAGGTCATCAATATCCATGGCAAGACCCAGTTTATCAAGCAGATCGGTGAGACCGGCTTCGTCAAGAGTTATGAAACCTTCAACAATAGCAACGGAATCAGGAGTTGCATATTGGGCATCAAGGCTCTCGGGCTTTTCAAGACTTGCCTCTCTGGACTCAACTGCGTTGATAACATAGGCTTTGACGGCAGCTATATCCTCTGCGCTGAGAGTGCCATAAAGAGCGTAGACTTTGGCGGAACGCACAGTGGGGCGCTCGCCCTGGCTAAGCAGCTGAATGCACTGTGCAGCGGAGTCGGCGCGCTGGTCAAACTGACCAGGCAGGGGTTCCACAGCAAAGACAATATCGGCATCGGCAAGCTCTGCTTCGGCGTAAACATTATCAAGCTGAGGCTCGGAGAATACGGTGCCTCGGGCATAGTCGAAAAGCTCTGCATCTATACCGGAAACATCGTAGCGATTGAGAATGCGCACATTTTCAAGAGCGGAAAGTCCAAGAAAATTGCGGCAGTCTGCAAGAAGGCCGGCGGCCTCGGGAGCGAGACCGGGCTTTTTTTCAACAAATACTCTGTATACCATAATTTATGCCTCCAGTGCCCGTTTGCCTATATCCTTACGGTAATAAGCGTTATCAAAATGCACCTTTTCAACGTTTGCATAGGACTTTTTTACAGCCTCTGCAAGATTTTCTGCGGTGGCAACAACACCAAGAACGCGTCCACCATTGGTGAGAAGTTTATCATCGCTGAGCTTTGCGCCTGCGATATAGACCTCGGCCTCCAGACCCTCATCAAGGCTTATCTCAAAGCCTTTCTTGTAGGAGAGGGGATAGCCCTCGCTGGCCATTACAACGCAGCAGGCAGCACCGGTGGAAAATTTGACCTCAGTTTCGGCCAGCTTGCCTTCGGATACAGCACGCATAATGGTGAAAAGGTCGCTTTCAAGAAGAGGCAAAACAACCTGAGTTTCGGGATCGCCAAAACGGCAGTTATACTCGATTACCTTGGGACCGTTGGGCGTGATCATAAGACCGAAATAAAGGCAACCCTTGAAGGGACGGCCTTCGGCATTCATGGCAGCGATGGTGGGGAGGAAAATCTCGTCCATGCAGCGCTGAGCAACTTCCTCGGTGTAGTAAGGGTTGGGAGCGATGGTGCCCATACCGCCTGTGTTGAGTCCTTCGTCGCCATCATGTGCGCGTTTGTGGTCCATGGAGGAAACCATGGGCTTGACCACGTTTCCGTCGGTGAAGGCAAGAACAGATACCTCGGGGCCGGTGAGGAATTCTTCGATAACGACGTTAAGGCCGCTGTCGCCGAACTTTTTGTCTGCCATCATCTCGCGGACAGCTTCCTTGGCCTCCTCGAGGCTCTGGGCTATGATAACACCCTTACCAAGAGCAAGACCATCGGCCTTGACAACAACAGGTGCGGTGAGAGTGTCGATATATGCACAGGCGGCGGGAATATCGGAGAAGGTTTCGTATGCAGCGGTGGGAATGCCATACTTCTTCATAAGGTTTTTGGAGAATACTTTGCTGCCTTCAATGATGGCAGCTTTTTTATCGGGACCGAAGCAGGGGATGCCGGCCTCGGTGAGAGCGTCAACTGCGCCCAGCACAAGAGGATCATCGGGAGCGACCACGGCGAAATCGATGGCATTATCTTTCGCAAAGGCTACCATACCGGGGATGTCCTTGGCATCAACCGCCACGCAGATGGCGTCGGCAGCTATGCCGCCGTTGCCGGGGAGGCAGTAGAGGGCGTCAATTTCAGGAGATTTTTTAAGGGCTTTGACGATAGCGTGCTCGCGACCGCCGCCGCCTATTACCATTACTTTCATTGGTAAACCTCGTTTCGTGAATCTTAGTGATGGAAAAGGCGCATTCCGGTGAATGCCATTACGATATCGTATTTGTTAGCGGTATCGATAACATGATCATCGCGTATGGAGCCGCCGGGCTGAGCGATATACTGAACACCGCTCTTGCGTGCGCGCTCAACATTGTCGCCAAAGGGGAAGAAAGCGTCAGAACCAACGGAAACACCGCTCATGGTGGCTATCCACTCCTTCTTTTCCTCGCGGGTGAGAACTTCGGGCTTAACCTTGAAGTTCTCCTGCCATACGCCCTCGGCCAGAACATCTTCGTATTCATCGGAGATATAGATGTCAATGGCGTTATCGCGGTTTGCGCGACGGATACCGTCAACAAACTGGAGACCAAGCACCTTGGGGTGCTGACGGAGCATCCAGTTATCTGCCTTGCTGCCTGCAAGACGGGTGCAATGAATGCGGCTCTGCTGGCCTGCGCCAACACCGATGGTCTGACCATTCTTGACATAGCAGACGGAGTTGGACTGGGTGTATTTGAGAGTGATAAGGCTCAGGAGCAGGTCGTGCTTTGCCTCGGTAGGCAGCTCCTTGTTCTCGGTGACTATATTGCTGAGCAGCTCTTCGTTGATCTCGAAGCTGTTGTAGCCCTGCTGGAAGCCGATGCCGAAAATATGGCGACGCTCAATGGGGTCGGGCTCATAGTCGGGGTCTATCTGTACAACATTGTAGCCGCCCTTTTTCTTCTTGCGGAGTATCTCAAGAGCTTCCTCGGTGTAGGAGGGAGCAATAACGCCGTCGGAGACTTCCTTCAGCAGGTAGCGTGCGGTAGCTGCGTCGCAGGTATCGCTGAGAGCTGCCCAGTCGCCATAGGAGCAGAGACGGTCTGCGCCACGGGCCTTTATGTAGGCGCAGGCAATGGGGGAAGTGTCGCAACCGTCGGCAAAGTACATCTGCTTCTCAACCTCGGTAAGGGGAGTGCCCAGAGCGGCGCCGGCAGGGGAGACATGCTTGAAGGAAGCTGCGGCAGGAAGCCCGGTTGCCTTCTTCAGGGCTTTGACCAGCTGCCAGGAGTTGAGGGCGTCCATGAAGTTGATATAACCGGGCTTGCCGTTGAGAACGGTCAGGGGAAGCTCCTTGCCGTTATCCATATAAATCTTAGAGGGCTTCTGATTGGGGTTGCAGCCGTATTTCAGTTCAAGTTCCTGCATTTTAAGCCTCCTGATGTTTGTTGATAATTACGGTTTCCTCGCTGCCGCTTGCAATGTCGATGCAACGAACAAAGAGAGAGACCTTATTGTCGGCGTTGAGTGCTGCCCACACATTGTCAGCCAGAGTCTTAGCGTCAGTATCGGGCACCTCTACTTCACGGGGTTCGCCGTAGAAGGAGGGGAGGGGCTCTGCGTTTTCCTGATAGGTGTGGATAAAGTGGCCCTGTCCGGCAATGGGATGCTCGTAGCCGAAGAAGTAGCGGCGGTTGGAGGAGGGGTCACCGTTGGCACTCTTGAGAATGGAAAGGGCATAGCTGCCGTCATCATGCAGAATACCGGAAATACGGGGGGTCCAGTTGGGACCGTCGGGCTCGAAAGTGCGCTTGCGGAGGCTCTGAGCAAAAAGTTCACCGGTCAAAAGGCCGTCACGAACGGTGTCGGTCTGGTCGCCGTTGGTAACGACAAGGTCGGTGCCCACCTTGCGAACGGGATGATAGATGATGAGGGAAGGATCAACCATCTTGCTCTCATCAAAAGCCTTGGTACGGATGCCGTCCTCGGTGGTCTCAAAGATGCGGTTGCGGCTGTTTTCGCTGCGGCCCATGATGAAGTAGACAACAACGCTCTTGCTGCCGTCGGCAGTCTTTCCCAGCATAATGCCGCGGCCGGGATAGGGGTGATTATTCAGTATCTCAAGAAAGTTCTGCATTATTTCTATTTACTCCTTTATAAACACGGTACGGTCTTTTACGCTGAGTCTTCCTTCGCAGAAAAGAGAAACAGACTTGGGAAGAATCTTCCACTCGGCCTGTTCCATGATGCGGAGCTGAAGAGTTTCTGGAGTGTCGTCCGCTTTTACTTCAACAGCTTTCTGCATGATAATGGGACCGGCGTCGCATTCTTCGGTGACGAAGTGGCAGGTGGCGCCGGAGAGCTTTACGCCGTATTCCAGTGCTTTTTCGTGTACATGAAGTCCGTAATAGCCCTTGCCGCAGAAGGAGGGGATAAGGGCGGGGTGGACATTCATAATGGCATTGGGATAAGCCTGAACCAACTCTTCGGTGAGGATGGTCATAAAGCCTGCAAGCACTACAAGGTCTATCTTAAGTTCCTTGAGTTTCTCAACATAGGCAAGAGTCATTTCCTGTGCATTGGCATAGTCTTTGCGTGCTATGACAAAGGCAGGAATACCTGCGTTTTTTGCTCTTTCAAGAGCATAGGCGCCGGGCTTGGAGGCGATAACGGCGGCTATTTCACCGCCGATTATCTCACCACGGTTCTGGGCGTCTATAAGAGCCTGCAAATTGGTGCCGCCTCCGGAAACGAGAACTGCGACCCTTACCACAGGTCTACCCCCTCGCCCTTTACGCACTCGCCGAGAACATAAGCATCCTCGACAACGCTGAGAGCCTTTTCCACATCCTCGGGAGCTACTATAACGCACATACCAACACCCATGTTGAAGGTGTTGAACATATCGCGCTCGGGAATGTTGCCGGTTTCCATTATCTCGGTGAAAAGGGGATGGACGCGGACATCACTCTTCTTTATCTTTGCAGCAATTCCGTCGGGCAGAGCTCTGGGAATGTTCTCATAGAAGCCGCCGCCGGTAATGTGGGCGCAGGCCTTGATGGAAACCAGCTCGGCCATTGCCAAAATGTCCTTAACGTAAAGTCTGGTGGGTGTGAGAAGCTTTGCGCCGAGTTCGCCAGAGAGCTGCTCTTCAGTGAATACCTTGCGTACCAGAGAGAAGCCGTTGGAGTGAACGCCGCTGGAGGGGATACCGATGATAACGTCACCTTCGCTGACGCGGGACTTGTCGAAAATCTTTTCCTTGTCAACAATGCCTACGGCAAAGCCTGCAACATCGTAATCGTCCTCGGGCATCAGGCCGGGGTGCTCGGCAGTCTCGCCGCCAATAAGGGCGCAGCCGGACTGAACGCAGCCCTCGGCAACGCCGGAAACTATTTCTGCAATCTTCTCGGGGATGTTCTTGCCGCAGGCAATATAGTCGAGGAAGAAAATGGGCTTTGCGCCGCAGCAGATAATGTCGTTAACGCACATTGCAACGGCATCAATGCCGATGGTGTCGTGCTTGTCCTGCAGCATGGCGAGCTTCACTTTGGTGCCGCAGCCGTCGGTGCCGGAGACAAGAGCGGGCTCCTTCATTCCTGCGATAGAAGGGATGAACATGCCGCCGAAACCGCCAATATCATCGGCGACACCTTCGATCTTGGTACGGGCAACATGCTTTTTCATAAGTTCAACTGCCTTGTAACCGGCGGTGATGTCAACGCCTGCGGCAGCGTAGGAAGCGGAAAATGATTTGTCCATGATTTATTCTTCTCCTGTCCAGCAATAAGTGCATATTTTTTCTTTGGGCAGTCCAATGGACTCGATAAGACCCTCCAGAGTCTGGTACTCAAGAGAGTTAAAGCCGAATTTTTTGCAGATGCAGCAGCGCAGTGCCTTGCCGCGCTCGGTTCTGCCATCGGAATATTCCTCAAGATGCTTGTCGCCCTCTTCGCCTTCAAGCTCCCTGACAACGCGGCGGGCTATGAGGTCCATGGCGCTGTTGCTGCGGGAGAAGTTGAGGTATTTGCAGCCGTGCATAATGGGAGGGCATGCGCTTCTCATGTGTACTTCCTTGGCACCGTTATCGTAGAGGAAGTCAACGGTTTCCTGAAGCTGAGTGCCGCGAACAATGCTGTCATCGATGAAAAGGAGCTTCTTGTCTTTGATAAGATCGCCGACAGCCAGCATTTTCATCTTTGCAATGTGATGACGAACTCTGTCGCTGGAGGGCATAAAGCTTCTGGGCCAGGTGGGAGTGTACTTTATAAAGGGGCGGGTAAAGGGTATATGACGGTGGTTTGCATAGCCAATGGCGTAAGGAATGCCGGAATCGGGGACACCGCACACGGCGTCGATTTCTTTGGCAAGACCATGCTCCAAGTCAAACTTTGCCATTTCCTCGCCGCCTCTGGTGCGGATAAGCTCAACGCTGTCTCCGGCGTAATGGCTGGTGGGATAGCCGAAATAGGTCCACATAAAGGCGCAGAACTTTTCCTCGTCTCTGGGAGGCAGAAGCTGCTTAATTCCGTCTGTGCTGATTTCAACACACTCACCGGGGCCAAGCATGCCGTTGTCATCATAGCCCATCTTGGTATAGGAGAAAGACTCAAGGGCAACACAGTAGCCGTCCTCGCTCTTTCCCATCATAACAGGCAGACGGCCATATCTGTCTCGGGAGACAATAAGCTTGCCATCTTCGGTTGCGATAAGAATGGTAGCAGAGCCTTCCACTCTTTCCTGCACAAACTTGATGCCTTCTGCAAAGCTGGGCTTGCCATTTATCATGGATGCAATGATCTCCACCATGCTGACACGGCCCTTTGAATGAGCCTCAAGATGACCGCGGCAGATGTTGAGGTATTCTTCCTTCAGCTGTTCCATGTTATTTACCGCGCCGATGACGCAAAGAGCGTAAGTACCATGGCGTGAGAACAGAACAAGGGGCTGAGGGTCGAGGTCGCTGATGCAGGCAATGCAGGCAGTACCGTGCATATCATTCACATCGCCTTCGAATTTTGTGCGGAAGGGAGTGTTCTCTATGCTGTGAATGCTGCGCTGAAAGCCGTCTTCTGAATTCCATGCGGCCATGCCGGCTCTTCTGGTGCCAAGATGACTGTGGTAGTCAACACCGAAGAACACATCCATGACTACATCGCGGTTACTGACCGCTCCGAAAAAACCGCCCATTATGCAAAGAACAGCTCGGAGAGGGTCATGGGATCGATGTATTCACCGTCCTTATAAACTCTCATGTTGCCGGAAGCGATCTCGTCAATGAGGATGACTTCTTCGCCAACATAACCGAACTCAAACTTGATGTCGTAGAGTTCCATGCCGCGATCAGCGAGCTCCTTGGCTACGATACGGGTAATGACCTGGGTTTGCTCCTTGAGAGAGTCATACTGAGCATCACTCATAACGCCGAGAGCAACAAGTGCATCCTTGGTGACCAGGGGATCGCCCTTTTCGTCATCCTTGAAGGTGGTCTCAACATAATCGGGCAGGGGAGCGCCGGATTCGATATACATACCGTAGCGGCGGATAAAGCTGCCAACAGCGCGGCGGCGGCAGATTACCTCGAGGCCCTTGCCGAATACGCGGGCGGGGAGGACTTCCATGGTGCAATCGTCCAGATTTGCGTTCACATAGTGGGTCTTGATACCGGCTTCACGGAGCTTCTCAAAGAAGTAAACGCTCATCTTCAGGTTAACGAGACCGACGCCGTCAATGGTGAGACCAACGCTGTTCTCGCCGGGATCAAAAACGCCATCCTTGCCGGTGCAGTCGTCCTTGAACTTGAGAAGATAGTTGCCGCTTTCAAGAGCATAAACATTCTTGGTTTTTCCGGTGTAAACGAGTTCCATTTTAATTCCTCCAGTTTTAGTTTTTATATTTATTATTTATTTCTTCATCTTTGGCAAGGACCTCAGCTTTTGCCTGAGCGCGGGCGGCGTCAAGCTTGGCTGCCAGTTCCTCATCAGCTACTGCCATGATCTGCATGGCAAGAATAGCTGCGTTCTTGGCACCGTCGATTGCCACAGTGGCAACGGGAATGCCGGAGGGCATCTGAACGGTTGCAAGAAGGGCGTCCATTCCGTCCAGAACGGAGGACTTGCAGGGGATGCCGATAACGGGCAGGGTGGTGTTGGCGGCAAGGGCTCCGGCCAGATGGGCGGCCATACCTGCAGCACCTATCAAAACAGAAAATCCGCTCTGACGTGCGGACGCGGCAAATTCTCTTGCCTCATCCGGGCAGCGATGAGCGGACAGAACACGCACTTCAAAAGGTACGGAGTACTCCTGAAGCACTTTGATGGCTTTTTCCACAACAGGCAGGTCGCTGGCGCTGCCCATCACGATTCCGACTTTTTTCATAGTGTTATACCTCCATAAAAACAATAAAGGGCAGACCAATCCATTTTTTTGTATGAACGGTCTGCCCAGGCGGTCGGCTGCTTATTACGCACCGCTCCCTGTGGTATCTTCCACTTCCGCCAGTCGCAGCGCGCCAATAATTATTACTTATTCATTATAATAAAAGCACTAAAAAGTGTCAATCAAAAATTCGACTATTTTTGCATAGCTACCTGTAAAAAAATCATCGATTCCAACAATTGTTTGTCAGCATTTCGAGAATGCTGGCCGGAATTGAATCCCTGTTTGTATCGTCGATGTTAATCAAAATGACATCATCCCGATTTTTGAGCTCCTGCATCCATCCTGCGGCATCCAGACGTATGGAGGCAAGGACGGGGCAGGAGGAGTCGAAAGCCTTACAAACAGTTTCTTCAAGAGAATGACAGCTTTTCTCAAATTTACCCAGCTCGTCTATGACTATGAGGTCGCTCTCAGTGTCTATCAGTTCAGTAGCGAACAGGTCAAAAACCTCCGGGTGTACCTCGGGCTGTCCTTCTATCCAGCTCACAGCGCAGCGGGAAAGGGAATCGGTTATATTTCTGAGGAGAAGTTCTCTGGTGCTGCTTGTTCTATTGTCAAACTCGCTGATAAAGCCTGAGACACTTCCGCTGAAGCTACCCAGAATTTTTCTTATAACTGTGGATTTTCCACAGTGCTTTGGGCCAGTAATGATTATATTCATTCTATCATCCAATCCTCGAGGCAATTGAGAATGTCGGCGTAAACGTCCTCTTTGTTTGTCTCGTTAAGCATTTCGTGGCGCCCACCGTTATATAGACGGATGGAAACATCCTTCATTCCGGATTTGAGGAAACTTGCATAGGCACGGCGTACTCCTTTTCCGTTTTCACCTACAGGGTCAGCATCGCCCGACATGAAATACACAGGAAGATCAGGATTCATTTTGCGAAGATTATTTGTGTTTGTGATAAAATCGATTCCGCACATCATCTGATGAAATAGACCTGCAGAGGGCACAAAACCGCAGAGAGGATCGGCAATGTACTTGTCCACCTGCTCGGAATCCCGGCTGAGCCAGTCGTGCCCTGTGCGGGGAGATTCGTAGCCTTTATTGTAGCTGCCGAAAGCGAGATTATTAAGAAGCTGGCTCTGATAAGCGGCGCCCTGTTTTTTGATTTCTGTTTTTGCCATCAATTTGCCGCCAATGACAAGAGCCTTGGCCTGCTGACCGGTGCCGGAGAGAATAACGCCGTCAAAATCTTTGGGGTGCTTGATAATATATGTCCGTGAGAGAAAGCTTCCCATGCTGTGTCCAAAAAGGAAAGATGGAACACCCAGGTTTTCTTCGGAGGCTATATCATGGAGCTTTTTCATATCGGCAATTGCTTTTTCCCAGCCTTCACTTTCGCCAAAATAACTGAGAGGCCAGTTTTCGTTTATGCTTTCGCCGTGGCCCATATGGTCATTTGTGTAGACAGCAAAGCCCTTATTGGCGAGAAACGAGGCAAAATCATCGTATCTTCGGGAGTGTTCCGCAATACCGTGGGCGATTTGTACAGTGGCTTTGATTTCGCCCTCAGGGAGACAGCGGCGAACATGAATATCTGTTTTTCCGTTGGATGAGGGAAAAGTGAAATCTGTGAACCGGGACATTGAAAACGCCTCCTTGAAGTGCTATTATTAATGATATGATTATATTTTAGAATCAAAGCTTAGTCAATATTGATGTGGGGGTATCAGGATATGAACGATTATGTGATCGCCATTGACCAGGGGACAACCAGCTCCAGAGCAATTATCTTTAACAAAAGGGGAGAGATAAAAACGGTTGCCCAGTATCAGTTTCCCCAGATATACCCCAGGCCCGGCTGGGTGGAGCATGACCCCAAAGTCATTCTGTCTTCTCAGTTGAGAGCCCTCGCCGCAGCCTTTGAAAAAAGCGGCCTTTCCGCAACTGATATTGCCGGAATTGGCGTTACAAATCAGAGAGAGACCACCATAGTGTGGGATAAATATACCGGCGAGCCTGTTTATAACGCCATCGTGTGGCAGTGCCGCCGCACAGCTTCCATCTGCGACAAGATGACAAGCGACGGTCTTGCATCTTATGTGAGAGACAAGACGGGTCTTCTCATTGATGCATATTTTTCCGGCACCAAGATAAAGTGGATACTTGACAATGTCAACGGTGCAAGTGAGAGAGCAGAGAAGGGCGAGCTTTTGTTCGGCACGGTGGATTCCTGGCTTATATGGAATCTGACCGGAGGTGCGGTCCATGTTACCGACTATACAAATGCCAGCCGCACCATGCTTTTTGATATTGATTCCCTTAGCTGGGATGAGGGCCTTTGCAGACATTTGGGGATTCCCATGTGTATGTTGCCCACTCCTGTGCCCAATTCCATGGTCTACGGCCATGTGGCTGCCGGTATACCCGGCATAAGCTCCCTTGCAGGTATTCCAATCTGCGGTATCGCCGGAGACCAGCAGGCAGCACTGCTGGGACAGGGCTGTATCAATCCCGGCGAGGCAAAAAATACATACGGCACAGGCTGCTTTGCCCTGCTCAACGCCGGAGAAAAGTCCGTCCGCTCCGTTTCCGGTCTTCTCACCACCGTTGCCTGGTCCATAAACGGAAAAACCAACTACTGCTTGGAAGGTAGTGTGTTCAATGCCGGAAGCAGCATACAGTGGCTCAGGGACGAGCTTGGGATTATAAACAGCAGTCAGGAAGTGAGCGACTATGCCGAGACTGTCAAGGATAACGGAGGGGTTTATCTGGTATCCGCTTTTACGGGTCTTGGCGCACCCCACTGGGATATGTATGCGCGAGGCACTATTGTAGGCTTGACCCGCGGTTGCACCAAGGCCCATATTTGTCGTGCCACCATTGAAGGCATTGCATATCAGGTTAAGGATCTTCTGGATGCTATGGAGCTTGATTCCGGAAAGCCTCTCTCTGTTTTGAAAGTGGATGGCGGCGCTTCTGTAAGCGATGTGATGATGCAGTTCCAGTCAGATATTCTCAATAAGCCCATTGACAGACCTAAAATGGTTGAAACCACGGCGTTTGGCGCTGCATTCCTTGCGGGTCTTGCCACCGGCGTATGGGATGATATATCCGATATTGCCGCAATTAGGGAATCCCAGCGTATTTTCACTCCCAAGATGCCTCAGGAGAAAGCCCGGAAATATCTCAAAGAATGGAAGCGAGCCGTAGAACGTGCTGCTTCATGGGCAACCGAATAATAAAAAACCACACTCTTCCCGGTTTGTGAAGAGTGTGGTTTCAATTTTTAAAATAGCAGTCCAAGCAGACTTGCAATGCCTATCCCGAGATAGTTTCCAATGGCATATCCAAGAATGCCGCAGATGAGTCCTGTGAGAACGACGGATTTATTTTTCAATGCCCCTGCAACTGCGGGAATAAAGGCTGGGCCGTATATTCCGGCGGTTGAGGTGATAAGAGCTGTATCAGAATCAATTCTGAATATTTTTGCAAGAACAAGATGAACAGCGGCGGAGCCAAACTGCACCACAAGAAACATTACCAGCAGCATAACAGCTTTTGCCGTTATAAGAGATAGGTCAAAGCTCATGCCAATGGCCAAAGAAAACATGTAAATCATATATTGGCCTGCGGTGTATGAACCGGGCAGAGCGCGAACTTTTTTTATAAACGACAGTGCTACTCCCAGCGTACTAACGCCAAGCATTATCACTACGATGTTCGTTGCATTTCCTGTAATAATCCAGGCTGCGGCGAGAGATATTCCTACACATATAACGCTAAGGCCCAGAGCAGGGATACGTTTGCTCAGGTGGCGGATACTGAAAGTCATTTTAATATCTCTGAAGGATTCGCCCAGCGAGCTTTCCAGCTTTTCGTCCTTTGCTGCCAGACTTGCATCAAAGGGAGGCAGTAGCTTTCTGTAAAGTTTTGGCATAACGGAAATGAGGAGCATAAAATAGATGCCTCCAACAAGAAGGTCGGCAGTATTGGAGAGCAGAATAGTCTCTTGAGACACGCCGAGAGCAAGGCCGATGGCCATAAGATTGGGAGTTCCACCGGTGTATAGACCTATGAGCATTCCGCTTATCTTATTGGTTTCCGCAACGCTATCTCTGAATATGAAGCAGGCAATACAGCTGACAAGGGAAACCGCTGCCACTATAAGCAGAAAAGAGACAAGTGCCGTCTTGGCAAGTTTTTTTAGAGACGATAGATCGGCGGAAAACAGTATTAGGGGAATTGCTATTGGAACGCATATCTCAGAAAGTGTTGAGGCAATGGATGTATCGGAAATAACAAAGCTGAGAAGAAAACCTGATGCGTAGCACAAAAACACTGGGCCAAGATAATTAAACAGCTTAAAATGGTCGCTTAATATGACCATTACACGGGGAAGTAAAAGAATTATCAGAATAATTACTATGTGTTCCAAACAATGTCACCCTCTCATTTGTTTATTTGGAGATTATAAACCCGTGCCTCGGAAGGTGCAAGCATTAATCAAATCAAACCGATTTTCTCCAATTGACCTTTAAGAGCATTAAGTTTGGTTTCATCAAGCTCCGCCAATGGCAGGCGAAGTTTTCCCCTGTCAATCCCAATAAGCTTCATGGCAGCCTTTATCGGTATGGGGTTTACACTGATAAACAGTGTCTCTATTAGACTGTGATATTTTTTATATAGCTCAAATGCTGCCTTAAACTGGCCTTCAAGACAAAGAGAGCATATTTTCGCCATCTCCAAAGGTATGATGTTGGAAGCAACGGAAACTACTCCTTTTGCACCCATGCTCATCAATGCGACAGTATTATCGTCATTGCCGCTCCATACATTCAGGCTGTCTCCAAGTTCGGACAAAAGCCTTGTGATGAGTGAAATGTTGCCTGAGGCTTCCTTTGTGCCGTTTACATTTGGATGCCGGGAAAGAAGTCTGTATGCATCAAAGCTTATTCCTATTGATGTGCGGGAAGGAACGTTGTAAAGAATGAGTGGTATATCAACATTGTCTGCAACCTTCAAAAAATGGGCTGTTAAACCGTCGGCAGAAGTTTTGTTATAATAGGGCGGCGTCATCAAAACTCCGTCAGCCCCTGCCTCTTTTGCCGCTTTTGCTTTTTTCAGGCAGGATCCGGTGTTGTTGCCGCCTACGCCTACTATTACTTTGGCCTTCCCCGAACATTTGCGGATAGAAAAATCCACGAGCTGAGCGTGCTCGTGGATTTCTAAAGTAGCATTTTCTCCTGTTGTTCCGGCTACAACTATGGCTTTTATACCGCTTTCAAGCTGAAAATCAAGCTGCCGGTCAAGAGCCGGGTAATCTATGCCATCGGCGCTGAAGGGGGTAACGATGGCGGTGCATGCGCCTTCAAACAATGGTGTTTTCAGAGAATGCTCCTTCTAATAATTATTTTTTGGTGATATAGCCCTGATCGCAGAGAAGCTCTGCCAGAAGTACGCCGCCACCTGCCGCACCGCGAAGGGTATTGTGGCTCAGGCAGACGAACTTATAGTCATACTGGCTGTCTTCTCTCAGACGGCCTACGGAAATGGCCATGCCGCCTTCCATATTGCGGTCAAGACCGGTCTGGGGTCTGTTATCCTCAGCAAAATAGTTGAGGAACTGCTTGGGTGCGGTAGGCAGGGAATGCAGCTGAGGAATGCCCTTATACTCTTCCCATATTTTGAGAATGTCTTCCTTCTCGGGCTTTTTCTTAAAGCTTGCAAATACGGCGGCCAGATGACCGTTGGTCACAGGAACACGGATGCACTGAGCAGTTATGGCTGTATCGTCTGCGGTTTTGATGACGCCGTCTTCCACTTTGCCCCATACCTTCAAAGGCTCCTGCTCGCTCTTCTCTTCTTCGCCGCCTATGTAGGGAATAACATTGTCTATCATCTCGGGCCAGGTTTCAAAGGTCTTTCCTGCGCCGGAAATAGCCTGATAAGTGCAGGCCAGAACCTTGGTGAGGCCGTATTTCTCGCGGAGGGGGCTGAGGGCGGGGACGTAGCTCTGGATGGAGCAGTTGCTCTTCACGGCAATAAATCCACGCTTGGTACCGAGACGCTTGCGCTGGGCATGGATGACCTCAAGATGCTCGGGGTTGACCTCAGGAATCACCATGGGAACGTCTGCAGTCCAGCGGTGAGCGCTGTTATTGGAGATAACGGGGCACTCCAGCTTGGCATAGGCTTCCTCAAATTTCTTTATCTCATCCTTATTCATGTCAACGGCGCAGAAAACGAAGTCCACCTCTTCGGCGATCTCCTTCATATCCTCAACCGCGTTTTTAACAATAATGCCCTTAAATTGTTCCGGCATTGGTGTTTCTATAGCCCATCTTTTGCCGGCTGCCTCTTCGTAGGTCTTGCCTGCACTGCCTGCGCTTGCTGCGATAACGGTAAGCTCAAACCAGGGGTGGCCGTTCATGAGAGAGACGAAGCGCTGTCCCACCATTCCGGTTCCGCCAATAACGCCAACTTTATATTTTTCCATACCTGCATCCTTTCCGGCTGCCGCCTGAATAAAATGTATGCTTTGATCCCGGTTATTATTACTTCCGACAAATCACTTGATAATATTCAGAAAATACTATATAATTTACGGAACGGTTTAAGCGGGGTCTTAATTTCCGTATTATAGCACTCATCTTTTATTATTTCAATTGGAATTTAGTGATTTAATGAATAAACGTTTAATAATTATTTTTCTGACGATTATATTAATTCTCGCTCTTGTCTGCGGAGGCGTTTTTGCAGCGGGGATAATTTACATCAATTCCTCTGAGGGCGCCATCAGTGAGCCCATTTCCCGGCTTTATGCTATCGGGGCTAACGGTGTATCCCTTCTTGGAAAGGACGAGGTATATGCCCTCACTGGTGACGGTCTTGAGCTTATTGGCAGAGAAGAGGAGGCGGATACAGGACTTCTTTTCCAGGATGGCAAGATAGCCAGGAAATCAACGGTTATAAAAGTTGGTCTCAACTATTATTACTCCTATATACAGGACAGCAGTCTTGTGGAAGTCTGTCTCGAAAATCCCGATGGGCTGGGCTTTACTTTCGGCTATTATGATTCCGGAAGAGGCTTTAATGGACGCTCCTCCACAGATGCAAGCTCCCTTGTGCTGCGCCTTGTCGACCAATGCGGCATCGCTGTATACGACAGAAACAGCGGCGAAAAGGTATATGAGCTTGATTACACCGACGTGGATATCAAACTTGCTATTCGCCCTGTAGGCGCTGCAGGAGAAGGAAGGACTCTTTTCTCCGGAAATCAGTATTACGGCGGCTTTGAGTTTGCGGTTCTCGGCGGGAACAGGATAAGCGTTATCAATGTTGTAGACCTTGAGAAATATGTTATGGGCGTTTGTGCCTGCGAGATGGACGAAAAATGGCCCATGGAAGCCCTTAAAGCACAGGCTGTAGCTGCAAGAACTTACGCCCAAAAATATATAATGAACACTGGGTATTATAATAGATGCGGCTTTGATGTTACTGCCGATACATATTTTCAGGCTTATGAGGGCTGCACAGGGGTAGGGGATAATATAACTTCGGCCGTGGAAAAAACAGCCAACCAGTATATTATCTATAACGGCGGATACGCGGATACACTCTATTTTTCCTCTGACGGTGGAGCCACAGAAGATAACTATAATGTGAACGGTACCTATTCTCATCCCTATCTGAAAGGCAAAGTTGACCCTTACGAAGGCTTTGTGGATTTTATGAATCCCATGAGCAGCTGGACCCAGACCTTTACCGGTGCTCAGCTTGGCGAAAAACTCGGTATGGACAGGATAGTACGTGTTCATCCCTATTTTTCTGCAATGGGCAATGTTGTCAGACTTGAGCTTGTGTCAATAAGCGGCGAGAGCCGGGTACTGTACCAGGCCAATTGCCGTATCGCACTGGGACTCAACAGTATTCGTTTTAATGTGAGAGCTATGGCGGACGGCAGCTTTGTTTTTGAAGGCCGGGGGTATGGGCATCATCTTGGTATGAGCCAGTATGGAGCTTATTCCATGGCCAGATACTACGAAAAATCATATAAGGAGATTCTGGGATTCTACTACACAGGAGTAGGTCTTGGATACGGCGTTTAATAAGATATGAAGAAATCTGATTTTTATTTTGACCTCCCTGAGGACTTGATTGCCCAGACCCCTCTGGAAAAGCGTGACAGCTCCAGACTTTTGCACCTGAATAAGGCGAGCGGCGAAATTAGCCACGAGCATTTCTACAATATAAAAGAACATCTCCGTGCCGGCGACTGCCTTGTTCTCAATGATTCCAGAGTTATGCCTGCCCGTCTCTATGGCAGAAAAAGCACTGGCGGCAGCGTTGAGGTCGTTCTTTTAAGAGACCTTGGCGAAGGCAAATGGGAATGCCTCACCCGTCCCGGAAAAAAGACCAGACCGGGAGCCGAAATTTTTTTCGGCGAAGATGAGCTGAAAGCCACGGTCACTGATGTTATCGAGGACGGCAACAGGATTTTGCAGTTTGAGTATGAGGGGATATTCCTTGAGATTCTCGACAGATTGGGCAAGATGCCCCTGCCGCCTTATATAAAAGCAGAGCTTCAGGATAAAGAGCGTTATCAGACTGTTTATTCCCGCGAAATTGGTTCTGCAGCGGCTCCCACAGCGGGACTTCATTTCACACAGGAGCTGCTGGAGGAGATAAAGACTATGGGGGTGAAGGTGTGTTTTGTCACCCTTCATGTGGGCCTTGGTACTTTCCGCCCGGTGAAGGAGGATGATATCCTTGACCACGAAATGCACTCTGAGTTCTGCATTGTCCCACCGGAAACTGCCGCTGCAATCAATGACACCAAAGCCTCCGGAGGAAGAGTTATAGCTGTGGGCACCACATCCTGCCGTACACTTGAGAGCTTTATGGGCGACAATGGAATTATGGAGCCCAAAAGCGGCTGGACCAAGATATTCATCTATCCGGGCTATAGTTTCAAGTGCATTGATGCCCTTATTACAAACTTCCACCTGCCTGAAAGTACCCTTATTATGCTGGTATCCGCTCTTGCAGGACGTGAGAATATTCTGAGAGCATATAATACAGCCGTCAGGGAAAAATACCGCTTTTTCTCTTTTGGCGACGCAATGATGATCGAATAGGAGTAATTTATGTTTAAGCTGATAAAAACAGAGGGGCGTGCCAGAAGAGGAGAATTCACTACTCCTCACGGTGTTATCCAGACTCCCGTTTTCATGAATGTGGGCACTCAGGCTGCTATCAAAGGCGGTCTTTCCGCTGCAGATCTTGAGGAGGTCGGCTGCCAGGTGGAGCTTTCAAACACTTACCACCTCCATGTCCGTCCCGGCGACAAGCTTATAAAGGATATGGGCGGACTTCACAAATTCATGACCTGGGATAAGCCAATTCTCACAGATAGCGGCGGCTTTCAGGTGTTTTCTCTGGCTGTACTCAGAAAGATAGGGGAGGAGGGAGTACATTTCAACTCCCATCTTGACGGTGCCAAAATCTTTATGGGCCCCGAGGAGAGCATGAGGATACAGGCAAATCTTGGCTCTGATATTGCCATGGCTTTTGACGAGTGCATCAAAATACCCTCTCCCTATGAGTATGTTAAGGCTTCCTGCGACCGCACCTACCGCTGGCTTGAGCGCTGCAAAACAGCTCTCGCCCAGTATAATTCCGAGTCTGATGCTGTAAACCCCGGTCAGGTGCTTTTTGGCATCAATCAGGGAACCACATTCCCCGACCTTCGCAGGGACCATATGCGAAGAATAGCAGACCTTGACCTTCCCGGATATGCCATAGGTGGACTTGCTGTGGGTGAGACTCACACGGAGATGTACGACACCATCGAGGTGGTTGAGGAACATATGCCTAAGGACAAGCCCAGGTACCTCATGGGTGTTGGCACCCCCAGCAATATCATTGAAGCTGTCTACAGAGGTGTTGACTTTTTTGACTGTGTTATGCCATCCAGAAACGGACGTCACGGCCACCTTTTCACCTGGAGCGGCGTGATGAATATGAATAATAAAAAGTATGAGCGCGATCCTCTGCCCATTGATCCTCTTTGCGACTGCCCCGTGTGCAGAAGGTATTCCCGTGCCTATATCCGTCATCTGCTGAAAGCACAGGAACCTCTGGCCCTCAGACTGATGGTCATGCATAACCTGCATTTTTATAATGAACTGATGGAGAAGATACGGGAAGCTTTGGACGCAGGGGAGTTTACCGAGTTCAGAAATCATTACAGCCAATTGCTTGCTACAAGGATATAAAAACTCTTGCAATTTGGCGAAAGAAAATATATACTATCCATTGTATTACTTTAGGAGGGTTCGAAATGAACGCAAATTTCAAAAAGATATTCAGTATTATCCTTGTTATTGCTCTTGCTTGCATGATGTTCACCGGCTGCGCACCCGCAGCAGGCGCTGAGGGCGGCACTGCTGCAGGTGGCGGCGCTTCCTCCATCATCATGATCGTTGTTCTCATTGTTGTTTTCTATTTCTTCCTCATCCGTCCCGAGAATAAGAAGAAGAAAAAGGCAGAGGAAATGAGAAACAGCCTCGAAGTCGGCGATAAGATCACCACCATCGGTGGTATGGTCGGTAAGATCGTCCACATCGGCGGCGACCTCGTCACCTTTGAGACTGGTGAAGATCGCGTTCGCATTCAGGTAACCAAGTGGGCTATTTCCACCAACGGTGTCCAGAAGGCTGAAACCGAAAGCAAATAAGTATAATTGCAGTAATTAAATAATCCCTCCCGGAATAGGCTTGAACAAAGCTTGGTTCCGGGAGGTTTTTTATGGCGGAAAAGGATAGAGGAGCATCCTGCGTTGATGTTAAAGCCATCAGTATATCTGTGCTTGTGGGAACGGCGATATATCTTGCAACCTGCATTATTTGGGCTTTTCTAATCCACAGAGGTTTATTACAATTTGAATTGAGTTTTGTTTTGTCGAAAGTTTCACTTCTTCTGGCTGCCTTGTTCGGATGTGCCTATGCGGCGTGGAAGGGAAGGGGGGAAGCTTTTCTTAACAGTCTTAGCTGTGCTGTATTAATATTTGCGCTGGGAATAATGCTGGCCTTTTGTTTTCCGGAGAAAGAATGGGATACAGCTGGGGCTGTGATATGCCTCCTTATCTGCTGTATGAGCTGTTTTTTTGTGACGCTGCAAAAAACCAAAAACAGCAAATTGCATAAAAGAAGAAACGGCAAACGAAAAAGGTATACAGTGCGTAATCAAAATAGATAGTTAACATAATTTGAAAGTGATTACCAATATATAGTGAGAGAGGGTGCTTTTGCACCTATATCTTGGTTGGAATTGCTCCTGTACAAGGGTTTATGATAGTTGAAATAAATACAATTGTTGCTAGTTAACATAATAGTGTTTACATAATATGTGGTCATAATTAACAAAAATCAATTATTTTCGTCAAATGACTTGATAACTGACAGAGTTTGTATTATATTGTGTATACTCGTTATTATGTAAATTGCGGAATTATGCAGTCGGGTGAGGATACTTTGCTATAATGATGAAATATCACCTGCGAAAGATAGTTCATGCGGTTTCCGTAAAAAATCGGGAAAGAATAAACGACAGATATATAGTCCTGTTTTCTTTGTTCCTGTTTGGGTTATTTTTTGGATGCATGGCGTCAAGCACTGTTTTTTCAGAGAATTTTTCTCATTTGAGCAATAGAGGACTCGTTTTTGATTTCTGCTTAGTTGCTGCACTCCTCTTTTTTTCAACAAGCTTCTTAGGCTGTTTTCTTACACCAATTGTTCTTGTTATTAAAGGTTTTATTTTTGCAGCGGTTCTCTCTTCTATATATCTATCTGATTCCGGCGGTCTTATATATGCTCTTTTGGGAGAGGCTGTCCCGGCTATTTTGTTTATTCCATGTTTTTTTATTATCGCATCAGACAGTGCACTTCTTTCTTCCAGACTTTTGCATTTTCGCACAAGACATTCTGAATTTCAAAAAAGTCGGATTATAAGGCATATTCTATGCTGTGCTCCGTTTTTAATTTTTGAATTTGTTTATTGTATTTATTTACTGCCGCTTTTTATTTGATGAGGCATAACTGATTTGAAAGGGGGATATGACAAAGTTGGACGATAAGCTTTGCTTCGATAAGTACGAATCTTATCTTAAAGATGTAAAAAAGGCTTCCGTTAATACACTGAGCTCATATCTCAGAGATATACGCCAGCTGGGAGATTATCTCGCCTCCCATACCGACTGCTCCTTCACCTCTGCTGATGAGGATACTCTCGGCGAATACATAAACTGGCTTAAGGGCCAGGGTAAGAGCGTTGCAACTGTTTCCAGAGCCATAGCCTCCTTAAAGGGTTTCTATAGCTTCCTTATGAATGAAGGAAGCGTTGATTCAAATCCCGCCAATGTTCTGGTTCCCGACAAGACCACTCAGAAGCTGCCTCAGATTCTCACCAGTCGCGAGGTGGAACTTCTGCTTGAACAGCCCGAATGCATTGACGCCAAAGGATACAGGGACAGAGCAATGCTTGAGCTTCTTTATGCCACCGGAATTCGCGTAAGTGAGCTTATATCTCTTGATATTACAGATATTAGCCTCGCTGCAGGAATAATCACCTGCCACGGCCGAGACCACGATAGAGCTATACCTCTTTATCCTGCTGCCATTAAGGCTCTCAATGAGTACGCGGAGTTTGTAAGACCCCAGATGATTGCATCTCCCGAGGAAAAGGCTCTTTTTGTTAACGTGAGCGGCGAGAGAATGTCCCGTCAGGGCTTCTGGAAGCTCATTAAGTCCTATCAGGTGAAGGCGGGTATTGAGAAAACGATCACTCCCCATACCCTGCGTCATTCCTTTGCAGCGCATTTGCTGGAAAACGGTGCGGACCTTCGCTCCATTCAGGAAATGCTTGGTCATGCTGACATCAGTTCCACCCAGATTTATTCTCAGCTTGTAAAAAAGCAGCTGAAAGATGTGTATAACAAGGCTCATCCCAGAGCCTGACAGCCACAAAAGCGCCATTCCATTTGGAATGGCGCTTTTATTATTGCGTGTACTGATTTCCTGTGCTAATATAATATGGAATCAGTTTATGGTTGAAAGAGGGTGTGTTCATATGCGTATTCTTGGTATAGATCCGGGAATCGCCACGGTTGGTTTCGGTGTTGTTGATTCCCAGGGCGGTCGTCTCGGCTATGTATCCTGCGGCATAATTTCCACACCTGCAAAGACTCCTCTTTCTTATAGGCTGGACCTTATTTATAATGACCTTAACCAGCTTTTTGATACATTCAAGCCAGATGTTATAAGCATTGAGGAGCTTTTCTTCAACACAAACATCACTACCGGCATTTCTGTGGCTCATGGTAGAGGAGTTATTCTTTTGGCGGCTTACAAGGCCGGTATACCGGTTTATGAATATACCCCGCTCCAGGTAAAACAAGCCGTGGTAGGTTATGGCAGGGCGGAAAAAAAGCAGGTCATCGATATGGTACGGCGAATACTTAATATGAAAAATCCGCCAAAGCCCGATGACGCCGCCGACGCAGTTGCTCTTGCAATATGCCATGCCAGGAGCGCCACATCCTTACTTACACAAAACGGGAGGTTTGACCCATGTTCCACTATATAAGCGGCACAGTTGCCGAGATGCTGCCCAATCTTGCGGTTATAGACTGCGGCGGCATTGGCTTTGAGATAAACACTTCTACCTACAGCCTCAGCCAGCTGAAAGCGGGGGAGAAGGGCAAGCTGTATACATATATGTATATCCGCGAGGATTGCATGGACATTTACGGCTTCGTTACCAAAAGCGAAAAACATTGCTTCGAGATGCTTATAGGCATTTCCGGCGTGGGTCCTAAGGCCGCTATTGCCATTCTCTCTACCGGTACTCCCGAAAACCTTGTTATGAATATTGTTTCCGGAAATGATAAGGCTCTAACTGCCGCTCCCGGTGTTGGAAAAAAGATTGCTCAGCGCATAATCCTGGAGCTTAAAGATAAACTGGCAAAGGAGAACGCCGAGATTTCCTACGGAGATATTCCCACATTCAACACCGCTTCCGCAACCGGAAACACCAAGATAAGCGACGCCAGTGCAGCGCTGACGGTTCTTGGCTATTCTTCTGCTGAGATATCTGCTGCTCTGAAAAAGGTGGATGTGGAAAATCTCAGTCTTGAGGAGATAATCAAAGCTTCCCTCAAGCAGATGATAAAGTGAAAGGAGAGTTTGATATATGAGCATCAATTTCTCTGACGATACCTTTGAACAAGCCCTGACCTCAACCACGATTTTGCCCGAAGACAGCGGTGAGGTATCTCTCCGTCCCAGATTTCTCAGCGAATATATTGGTCAGGAAACTGCCAAGGATAACCTAAGCGTTTTTATACAGGCTGCAAAGCTTCGCGGCGAGCCTCTTGACCATGTGCTGCTCGCCGGACCTCCGGGCCTTGGAAAAACCACCATGGCCGCTGTTATAGCCAACGAGATGGGCGTTAATATGCGCATAACTTCCGGTCCCACTATTGAAAAAGCCGGCGACCTTGCGGCACTTCTTACCAATCTTCAGGAAAATGATATACTTTTTGTTGACGAGATTCACCGTCTGAACAGGGCTGTTGAAGAGATTCTCTACCCTGCAATGGAGGATTACGCCATTGATATTATTATTGGCAAGGGCCCTTCTGCAAACTCTATCCGCCTTGATCTTCCGAAGTTTACCCTTATCGGTGCCACTACACGTTCCGGACAGCTTACCGCGCCTTTGCGTGACCGTTTCGGCGTTTCTCTCCGTCTGGAGCTTTATACACCCAAGGAGCTGCAGATGATCGTTGAGCGAAGCGCCGGGATTTTGGGCATTGATATTGAACCTGACGGCGCTGCCGAAATTGCGAAACGCAGCCGGGGAACTCCCCGTATAGCAAATCGTATGCTCCGCCGTGTGAGAGATTTTGCTCAGGTCAGAGCCGGCGGCGTTATTACCAAAGATGTAGCTGACGCCGCCCTGACTCGTCTTGAAGTGGACCATATGGGTCTTGATTCCATTGACAGACGAATGCTGAAAAGTATCATTGATTTTTACGGCGGCGGTCCCGTAGGCCTTGATACTCTTGCAGCAACTATTAATGAAGAGGCCATAACTCTTGAGGATGTGTATGAGCCTTATCTTCTCCAGCAGGGCTTTTTAACCCGCACACCCAGAGGCCGCTGCGTTACAAGAAAAGCATATGAGCATCTGGGAATTGAGTTTCTGGGACAGAGCCAGATGGAGCTATGATTCTTACTAAATATACACAAATTTTTCACTAAAATACAATAACCCGTTGTGTAATCCTTGACATTTTTATCATAAGCGACTATAATCCTTTTGTGATGACTGGAAGTTTGCATTTGGACAAATACACTGAACTGACTGATACCGAGCTTCAGGCTCTCGCCGTCAAAGGTGACAGCAGCGCTGAAAATGAGCTGGCTATACGCTATCGACGGCTGGTGAGAATATGCTCAAGGCCTTATTTTCTCGCCGGGGGAGACAGCGAAGACCTTATCCAGGAAGGTATGATGGGCTTATTATCCGCAGTTCGTGAGTATGACCCTTCTGTCGGCAGTTCCTTCAGGCGCTATGCCGAAGTATGTGTCAAACGACGTCTTCTTAGTGCTGTAAAAAGCGCATCCAGATTAAAGCACGCTTTTCTTAATGACGGAGTATCGCTGGACGAGATACTCTCTGAAGAATCCCAAAACCTTACGGCTTACAGCGTTGAAACATTCAGCCGCTCACCTGAGGAGCAGGTTCTTGCCAGAGAGAGCAAAAACGACTTTATTTCTGCCTATTCGCGGTTTTTATCCCGGTTCGAGATCCTTGTTTTGGATTATTATCTTGATGGACTTTCATATTTTGAGATTGCCGAAAAATGCGGAAAGTCTCAAAAATCCGTGGATAATGCCGTTCAGCGCATCAGGAGCAAACTGGCGCGACACCTTAACCTTGGCGATTTCAGCTGATAGCTGACGCAAATATTCAGCCCTATGGGCAAAACACTAGCTAAAAGAGAGGATTCAAAATGTACGAAGACAAGACTTTAGTTTGCAAAGAGTGCGGTGCTGAGTTTATTTTCTCCGCCGGCGAACAGGAATTCTACGCAGAGCGCGGCTTCCAGA
>JAZSFJ010000106.1:0-33314 GCA_045532145.1 Oscillospiraceae bacterium | reverse complement strand
CGACTTCGGCTTAGCTGAGGCGGAGAATCTTCCGGATCTACTGAATCAGTATGTCTATTTCTTCAATAACTACCGGCCAGCTGCCGCTTTGGGCTACAAAAGCCCAGTTCAGTACAAGACCGAACTGGGCTTCGTGTAGTTATGCTCTTTTAGTGTCTACTTTTACTTGACAAGTGCAACCATTAAAAGGGGCGTGGCCTTTTTTTATAAAGCTTCAACAATATATATCTGCGCATCGGATAAGGCATCCCCGCAAAGGGAAATAACATATTCCTCAGGGATATGTACCGACTTCGTCATGCTTTTATAAGTGGAGGTGCTGATTTTTCGGGTGAAATAGTCTTCTGTGCCGTAGCATTTATAAATGCATTCCTTTTTGGTCCAAAGCTCTATCAAATCCCGGGGAGAAGCAAGAGTAAGCTTTTCATCATCTGAGCAAAGCCTGTTCTGGAATTTTTGGAGCAGCCGGGGCTCGCTGTAGCGACGGGTGAAGCGCTCCATAGATTCAATGTCCACTCCGCAGGGAGAACTGGAAACGGCTGCGGCTACAGCTCGCCGGGTGTGACTCAGGGAGAAAAACAGCTTGTCGCAGCTCCATTTTCCCCCGTTCTCCCGGAAGGAAAGCTCCTCCAATGGGAGAGAAAAGCTTCGTTTCACGGCGTGTTCAAGAAGCCTCCATACAGCGTAACGTTCCACTCGGCTTGCATACCCGGAGGTCTCACGTATGAACCTGTCCCGGGCGGGAGGATAAACTGTGCCCGGTTCCATGCCCTCTGGCAATTTCATAATATATACATCCAGCAGAGGATGTTTTTCGTCTTTGTTCAGGTTCTTTTCCATGCTCATCGGCGGATACCTCTTTTTATCGTGTAAAAATGACTTATTCGGCCTTTCTTGCGTCTGGCTTGAAGGAGAGAAGCTCGCTCATCATCAGAAAGGCAGCGGGATTTTCCCTGCTTTCGTTGTGATATACATAGGTGTCAAAAACGCAGCCCGGGTTGGATATATCCATACTCCAAACATTCAGAAGGCTGTTTTGGCTCATGTACTGGGGGAGAATAGCCACGCCCTTTCCGAAGGAGACCATTGCAAGAGCACTTTCAAGGGATGGGACGTTTATAATGTTCAGCCTGTGGCCTGTGGACTTTTCTGCCAGCTGACGAACGCTTGAATAGGAGCAGAAAACTTCGTTTGCGTAGGGGACTATAAGACTTTCGCCGCTCAGGTCTTCGAGAGCAATGTGATAGTTCTTTGCAAGGGGGTGGTTCTCCCTCGTGGTGAGAACTCCGGGAGTGCGGAAGGCCAGGGAGGAGGAGATATACTCCGGCAGCTTCTGAACATCGAATGCTGTGAAACTCAGGTCATAGTTGTCAAAAACAGCAACCCGGTCATTTCGGGCAATAATGTCGATGCGCAGGTCAATGTCCGGATACTTGGCAGTGAAATAGTTTAAGAATATGACAAGCTGCTCGTGCATGGAGTTTTCAAGACAGGCAATGGATACACGGCCGCTGGTGTCTATTTCGGCAATCCTCAACCTGTTAAGGGCTGAAGCGCTTTTTTGTATAAGCTGGGGAATTCGGCTTGCCAGCATTCTTCCGGGGTGGGTAAGGCGGACGCTGTGGGTGTTTCGCTCCAGTACTTTCACACCAAGTTCATTTTCAAGTTCCGCAATGTGCCTGCTGAGCGCTGACTGTGTCATAAACAGCTTTTGGGCCGCCTTGCTGAAGCTGAGTGTCTGGCTGAGGACAAGAAATTCATAAAGTCTTTCAGTTGTCATTTCCCGCGCCTCCAAGTCCGAAATTGCGGAAGTTTCCCAGAAACTCCATAAGATATTGGTTTGGATTATCGGGACGGTAGAACATATACATGGTAGTCTCGAAATTGGGGTCTATAACAGGGAGTGCTGTTGTATTGGGGGGTATCATTCCCCTCATCACACGGGGGCAAAGAGCAAGCCCCTTTCCTACAGGAACCATAACATAATGGGCTGTAGGACAGATATTCCCTTCGTAGAGGGAATAAGATATTCCGCTGCGCTCAAGTATGGAAAGCTCGGATTCGTAGCAGGCTGTATCTGCACCCCTGGGGTACAGAACAAAGCGTTCGCCCTCCAGATCGGAAATGCTCAGAGAGGATTTGAGGGCCAGATGGTGGTGGAGGGGGACAAGTACAAGCACCTTTGTGCTGTAAACAGCCTCCTTCACAATGCCGGGATAATCCACATCGCTTCGGGCATAGGAGAAAAATATGTCCAGCTCGCCGCTGCCTACGCTTTTTTCAATGCTATAGCAGCGGTCATCAAAGAGCTCAAGATTTATGTTTGGATACTGGAGGTTTACAGTATCCAGATAGGGGCCAAGCTTTGAGGGAATGGTGAAGCCGGAGAAGCCAATCCTTATGCTGCGGCTGCTGCTTTCGGAAATGCTTCCTATGCCCGCAATTATCTGATTGTAGTCCTGGGATATTTCCCGAGCGTCCTTGATGAAACGCTTGCCTGCTTCTGTCAGGCTTACGCTGTGGGCGCTGCGCATAAGAAGCCGGGTGCCCACTCTTTTTTCCAGAAGTCCGATGTGGTTGCTAAGAAGGGCGGGGGAGATGCCAAGAGCTGAGGCAGCGCTGCGGAATGAGCCGCACTGTACCAGCGTTATTAGTTCCTCAAGGCGATCTATATCCATCGGAATTTCTCCTTAATCAAAAAAATCACATTAACAGTTATAGCTTAAATCATAATTTATGAAATGTCAATGTAGGAAATATAGGGATTATTTTCTTGATATATTGTGAAAACATAGATTTATGAATATATTAAAACAAAATAACGGAATAAGCAAAACTGCTTAAAATGTTGAAAAGAGTATTTTGCGGTGCTAAAATGAGCTTGTGAAAGGATGTGGACGACACATCATTATTTCTACAGATAATTTTTTGGAGGAATTACTATGAAGAAACTGCTTGCAATCGTGCTCGCTCTTCTTATGGCAGTATCCCTTTTTGCTGCCTGCGGCGACACTACCCCTGCAGATCCCGCTACTCCTGAAGATCCTTCCGCTCCCGACGCTTCCACCGAGCTTGACCTGGTGGGCTTCTGCACCGTCAGCATGAGCGAGAGCATCTATGTTCTGGAGGAAGAAGCTCTGATCAACATCTTCGACGGCAAGGCCAAGGTTCAGACCGTCAGCTGCGATCAGGACTCCGCTCTCCAGATTCAGCAGATCAAGAACTTCATCACCATGGGTGCTGACCTTCTTGTTATCAATCCCACTGATATCCGCGCTCTGGGCGACGCCATCAAGGAAGCCCATGAGGCCGGCATCAAAGTTTACATCAACGGCGCAACCACCGACGAACTCAGCGAAGAGTACTATGACTGCTGCACCGTTTCCGATGAGTATCTCTGCGGCGCTTATGTTGCCATGATCGCAAAGAACTGGATCGAGGCTCACGCTGATGAGCTGGATGCAGCCAACCCCGACTGGGAGCTCTCCTTCCTTGAGTCCAACCTGGCTGAAGAGACCCTCAAGCGCTCTCTCGGTGAGCAGAGCATTCTTGAGCCCTATCTGAAGAATGCAGACGGCGACTATGTTGATGTCAGCGGCAATGTTGTTGACGAGGCCGGCAAGGTTGAAAACCCCGCTTTCTGCCAGATTGCCCTTGACCACTTCAACGGCGTTATCACCGAGCAGGACCAGACCAACGGCGGTCTGAACGTTGCCAATATTCTCACCACCAACCCCAACACCCGCGTTTTCATTGCATACAACTCTCTGGCTTCCACCCAGGGCGGTCAGTACATAGTTGATAACTATGCCGACCAGATCGACGAATTCGCATTCTTTTCTGCCGGCGTTATGGGCAACGAGGCTGACTACATTGTCGGCAGCGTTTCCGACACCGACGGCGTAACTCCCTCTGTCATGCGCGGCGCTGTTCAGTTCGGCGTTTCCGCTGCAGGCGGTGACGTTGCTACCTCCGTTGCCAACACCGCTTACGGCATCCTCTATGGCGAGGAAGGTGTTGACTACTTCAAGAAGAATCCCGACGGCATTGCCGCATGGTGGGCTGTTGACGAAGCATGGTCTCCCGAAGGCGTAGCCAGCGTTGCACACTTTAACATCCTCTCCGGCGCTACCGTTCAGGCTTTCGACCCCATTGAGACCCTGAGCGATGAAAACACTGTTTTCTACTGGAACAGCCGCGACGGCTTCATCGGTGAGGAAGAGCCCGAAGAGCCTGTTGTGGATACTCCTGTTGTTGACGTTCCCTCCGGCACCGGAGCTGCAGTTCCCGCCGGTGAGTACAGCTACATTGAGACCACTCCCTTCGGTGAGATGCTCTGGACCGTTACTCTGAACGAAGATGGCACCGCCTACTTCGGTCAGCCTGAAAACGCCGAGATGGGCAGTCCCATGTGGGATGCTGTCTGGACCGACAATGGCGACGGCACCTTCACCACCGCTGAGTGCGTAGGCGAAGGCCCCCAGATTGCAGGCTTCTGGGAGGATAACTCCATCCTGTGGGCAGTTCTTAACGAGGGCAAGGTTGTTCCCGTGAAGAGCGACGATTACTCCGCTCATGTTGCAGAATATGGTCTTCTTGAAGGCGGCGCAGCAGCCGGTGCTGCAGCAGTTCCTGCCGGCGAGTACAGCTACATTGAGACCACTCCCTTTGGCGAGATGCTCTGGACCATCACTCTGAACGAGGACGGCACTGCACGCTTCGGCCAGCCCGAGAACGAGAGCATGGGCAATCCCATGTGGGATGCTGTCTGGACCGACAATGGCGACGGCACCTTCACCACCGCTGAGTGCGTAGGCGAAGGCCCCCAGATTGCAGGCTTCTGGGAGGATAACTCCATTCTGTGGGCAGTTCTCAATGAGGGCAAGGTTGTTCCCGTGAAGAGCGACGATTACTCCGCCCATGTTGCAGAGTATGGTCTCCTTGAGGCCGGTGCAGGCGAAGGCATTGCCCCCGGTGTGTATAGCTACATGGAGCCCACTCCCTTCGGCGAGATCCTCTGGACTGTGACTATTAACGAGGACGGCACCGCTATCGTTGCTCAGCCCGAGAACGAAGGCATGGGCAATCCCACCTGGACTGCCACCGTTGTAAACAATGCTGACGGCACCTTCACCACCGCTGACTGCGTTGGCGACGGTCCCCAGATCGCCGGCTTCTGGAAGGATAACGGCATCACCTGGACCAACAATGGCGACGGCACCGTAACTCCCGTTGAATAAATCTTAATTAAGCAATGATCAAAGCGGGGGCGCCCATAAAGCGCCCCCGCGAACAGATTAGGGCTCTTGTCAAAAAGAGCGCAAACCCATAAAAGGGAGAAATATATGCTTATACTGAAAAACATAACCAAGACATATCCCGGCGTTGTGGCCTTGGACGATGTGTCCTTCTCCGTAAAGGACGGAGAGGTACACGCCCTCCTGGGCGAAAACGGCGCGGGAAAGTCCACGCTGATAAAGGCAATAGCCGGTGCCATTGAGCCCGACAGCGGAATAATGGCCTTTGATGAAAAGGAGTTTAAGAAACTCACACCTCAGTCCTCTCAGGAACAGGGTGTCGCCGTTATTTATCAGGAACTGAATCTTTGTCTGCCTCTGACTGTTGCCGAGAACATCTTCCTTGGCAGACCTCAGGCAAAGCTCTATTCTCAGAAGCAGGTTAATAAGCTTGCTCAGGAAATTTTCGACGAATACGGCTTTAACTTAAACCCCAATGTGCCTGTTGTTTCTCTTTCTCCTGCTCAGCAGCAGCTGGTTGAGATATGCAAGGGCATAAGCAATAATGCGAAAATTATGATCATGGATGAGCCCACTTCTGCGCTTGCCACCACTGAGGTTGAACTCCTGTTCAATGTTATCCGCAAGCTTAAGAGCAAGGGCGTCACCGTCATTTACATATCCCATCGTCTTGATGAGGTCTTTGAAATCACTGACCGCATAACCGTGCTTCGTGACGGAAAGTTTGTGGCTACCATAAACACCGCCGATACTGACCGCGCAGAGCTTGTTCGTCTCATGGTGGGCCGCGAGCTTGACCAGAGCCATCCCCAGCGTCACCATGAGCTTGGAGAAATTGCTCTTGAGTGCCGCGACCTTACAGGCAACAGTGTTGAGAATATCTCCTTCATCCTCCGCAAGGGAGAAATCCTGGGTATGGCCGGTCTCGTTGGCTGTGGCCGCACCGAGACTGCCCAGCTTATCTGCGGCGCTGCCCATATCGAAAGGGGAGAAGTGCTGGTAAACGGCAGAAAGGTCAAGATTAAGGCTCCCTCGGACGCCATCGCGGCAGGAATCGGCCTTATACCTGAGGACCGCAAGGAACAGGGCTGCATTCTTTTCAACAGCGTTTTGTTCAACACTACGCTTATATGCAACAAAAAGTATATGACTGCCGGTGTTCTCTCCAAGCGTAAACGCAGGGAAGTGGCTCAGGAGTATAAAGATAATCTCCGCATCAAGGTTCCCAGCCTTAATCAGATGGTTATGAACCTTTCCGGCGGTAACCAGCAGAAGGTGGTTGTTGCCAAGACCATGGCGGCAGACCTTGACATCATTTTCTTCGATGAACCCACCAAGGGAATTGACGTGGGCGCCAAGCAGGAGATATATCAGCTCATGAACAAGATGGCAGCCGAGGGCAAAGCCATAGTCATGATCTCTTCCGACATGGAGGAGCTTCTGGGCATGAGCGACCGTATCCTCGTCCTCTCCGAGGGCCGTGTGGCCGGTGAGCTCACCAAAGACCGCTTTACACAAGAAAACGTCCTGACGCTTGCGTCCGGCATGGAGGTAATTGCATGATAAATTCCAATCAATCTACCGGCGCTCGCATTAAAGGCGCCCTGTCCTACGCTTGGCGTGAGGGCACTGTATATATAATTCTGGCAGCCCTCATCATAATGTTCACCATTATAAATCCCGCCTTTTTCAGCAAACGTAATATTTATAACCTTATAAGCGAATCCAGCTATTACATCATAGCCGGTATGGGCATTGCCTTTGTTATGATAGGCGGCGGTATCGACCTTTCCGTCGGTTATGAGATGGCAATGGTGTCCACTACGTCCTTCCTTCTCACTCAGAAGATTCTCGAGTCCACCGGCGGCGTTTTCGGCGTTGGTCATATGCTTATAGTACTTGTCTGGGGCATTTTCCTTGGCTTTGTAATGGGTCTTATCAACGGCCTTATTGTTACCAAGCTGAAGCTGTTCCCCCTCATTGTAACCATAGCCAGCAGCGAGGTTTTCAAGGGCGTCTGCCTGACCATAACCAACGCAAAGACCTATTCCGGCCTCCCCGATGTTTTCCGTTCTCTCTATACCGTCAAGTGGCTGGGTATGCCTGTTGACGTTTATCTGGCGCTGCTCTGCGTTATCCTTGCATGGTTTGTGCTGAACAAGACCCATTTCGGACGCGATGTTCTTGCTGTGGGCGGCAACCGCGAATGTGCCCGTCTCAGCGGTATCAAGGCCGACTTTGTTGAGGCCATGACCTTTGCCATAACCGGCGCCGTGTTTGCTCTGGCCGCTCTTGACATGATGGCTCACCAGAACATGACTTCTGCCAACTCCGGCCCCGGTACCGAGTTTACCTGCCTCACCGCAGCCATAATCGGCGGTATCAGCTTCATGGGCGGCAAGGGCAATGTTGTGGGACTTGTTGCAGGTATATTTGTTATGCAGATAATCTCCAACGGTATGCAGCTTGCAGGTTGGGGAATCTATCTCCAGTATGCCGTCAAGGGCATTATTCTGCTGGCCGCCATTTCCTTCGACGCTATTAAGAACAGACCCAGACCTGTTGTCCGCATCCACAACGAGGACAATAAGGATGCCGAAGCAAAAATAGAGGCTAAGTGATATGGAAAATAAAAAGATGCCCCCCTTTGGCGCTCCACCTATGGGAGTGCCTCCCATGGGCGGACCAGGAGGCCCTATGTTTGACGGTCCTCCTCCTGAGATGCCCGATGCAGACATAAGCGCCTATCCCAATAACTGTCTTGACCTTCGCTATGGCGAGGACCATCCCAGACAGGTGTTTGATATCTTTTATCCTGAGGGAGAAGGCCCCTTCCCCGTGCTTTTACATATGCACGGCGGCGGCTTTGCCCTGGGGGATAAGCGGGATTTCCATATTCAGGAGCTCCTTGAGTGCACTAAGCATGGCTATGCCTTTGCCTCCTGCAACTATCGCCGCAGCGGCGATGCTCCTTTCCCTGCAGCAGTTCTGGATTGCCGTGCCTTTGTTGATTACCTTCATAAGCATGCCTCCCAGCTGAATATTGACGATAAGCGCATTTGCGCCTTTGGTGGCTCTGCGGGCGGTAACCTCAGTGCCCTTTTCGCCATGAATATAAAAAAATTCTATGGTGAGGATAGGGAAGTGGACGCCTCCGTTGCCTGCGCCATCGACTGGTTCGGTCCTCTTGATTTCGCCAGAATGGATGAACAGGCAAGGGCCAACGGTGTAAGCCTTGCTGACCATGATATGCCTTTCTCTCCCGAGAGCCAGTATATCGGTGCTCCTTTGCAGGAGGCTGACAAGGCTGTTCTGACCGCAGCCAATCCCATAAGCTACATTAACGAGTCCATGTGCCCCATGCTTCTGCAGCACGGAACTATGGATGTTCTGGTTCCCTTTGCCCAGAGCGAAATGCTCTATGAGGCAATCTGTGAGAAGCTGGGAAGCGGGAGAGTTAACTGGATTCCTCTTGAAGGCGCAGGCCATGACGGCCCCGAATTCAAGAGTGACGAGAATCTTGCCATCGTGTGGGCATTTCTTGACAAGCATCTCAAGGGGATAGAGCCTCCCGTGGCACTCGAGGAAATGCCCTTGCCCAGGTGCGGCGGAGCAGGCGCGGCCAATGCCCACTTTGGTCTTGGCGGAGCCATGCCTCCCATGGGAAATAAGCCCCCCATGGCACCCATGCCCCCCCTTGGAGCTCCCCCTCCGGCTGCTCCCGCAATAGGAATGCCCGGAGACGGTCCCATGCTTCCTCCCGGCCTTGACAAGGCTATACTGGACGGTATAAAGGAAAAGTATCTTGACATAGCCTACTGTGAGGATTCTCCCACTCAGAAGCTGGACCTCTATCTTCCCGAGAACAGGGAGGGTAAGCTGCCCGTTGTCGTGCATTTCCACGGCGGTGCATTTATGATTTGCTCCAAGAGGGACGATTCTGTGGAGCCTATGCTCAGAGCACTTGAGCGTGGCTACGCCGTTATCAGCGCTGAATACAGAAAAAGCGGCGAGGCTCGTTTCCCGGCAATGGTTTATGATGCAAAGACCGTTATCCGCTGGGTCAGAGCCAATGCTGATAAGTACGGCTTCGATACCGAGCGCATCGCCGTTTGGGGCCCTTCCAGCGGCGGCTGGCTCAGCTCCTTTGTGGCTGTCACCAACGATAACCCTGCTTTTGAGGATCTGTCTCAGGGATACGCCGAATATTCCAGCCGTGTCCACGCCTGCGTGGACTGGTGCGGACCCTGCGCCGGTTTTCTTGAAATGGACAAGGCCTTTAAGCTCAGTGGCAGCGGTATTCCTGACCATGATGAGCCTATTTCTCCCGAAAGCCAGTTCCTTGGCTCTCCCATAACCCATGTTCCCGAACTTGTCCGTCTTGCAAGTCCCATTGCTCATGTAAGTAAAAACACTATTCCCTTCTTCATCCTCCATGGCGGCATTGACCAGGTCGTCCCGGTGGAGCAATCCATAGCCTTTGCCGAGGCTATCAATGCTGCTGTAGGGGAGGAGAGGGCCAAGCTTCACGTCGCAGAGGGAATGCTCCACCACGGTCACCCCTGGTATCATGAGAAGTGGGTCAGCGATATGTGCCTTGACTTCCTTGACGGCATTTTCAAAGGATGAGGAGCGTTTCCCATGAAAAAAATAATTACTATTATTCTTGCTTTTGTGCTGTGTCTGAGCCTTTTTGCTGCCTGCGGACAGGAGAATGGTCAGTCTGAAGCACCCGCCGCGCCGCCTGCGGAAGAAACAAACACCGGTGTTGGAAGCTACAGCTTCACCGAAATCGCCATGAACGGCGCTCTGGAGATACCATTTTCCATTGAACTCAATGAGGACGGCAGCTTTGCTATCACTGAGCACAATCCAATGAAGGGCGACATCGTTTATTCCGGTGGAAGCTATGAGTGGAAGGACACCTATTTCACCACCGGAGCTTTCCAGTCCGAGGCTATGCCCGAAGCCGCATGGTTCAACCCTGACGGCAGCTGCCTCTGGGTAGTAAGCGGTGAGGGGGCGGTTGTACCCATGTCCTATGTCGAGCCGGAGATAAAGCGTCTCACAGAGTATAAGAATATTCCCTATGCTTCTGACAGTGACACGCAGGTGCTGGATATATATCTTCCTGAGGAAGAGGGAATATATCCTGTAATCGTGGTTTGCCACGGCGGCGGCTTCAAGTTCGGCGATCAGGCTATGAGCATAATAAAGCCCATCTTCTCTGCGGCCACAGAGAGAGGCTATGCCGTTGTCAGCGTTGACTACAGGAAGAGCATGGAAGCACCTTTCCCTGCAGCTCTTGGCGACGTCAAGGCTGCTGTACGCTGGCTTCGTGCAAATGCGGATTTCTATGGCTTTGACGCAGATAATGTTGCCATTTGGGGCGAAAGCGCCGGCGCGTATCTTTCACTTATGACTGCGCTCACTCCTGAGGTTGATGAGCTCAACGGGGGAGTTGAGGGAAATGAGGAGCAATCCTCTGGGGTAAAGGCCCTAGTAAGCTACTATGCTCCCGTAGATTTTTGGGAGCTGGATGCCGATGCCGCCCAGTGCGGCATGGAGCCTAACTTCGGCGCGGAAAGCAGCTTTGAGAGTGATTTTCTGGGTCAGGCCGTCGGCGCTGACGAGGAGTTTACCCGTAAAAGCTGGTGGGGAAGCTATGTAGACGCCCTGCCTGAGGGATTTGAACTTGGTGCATGGATACAGGTGGGCGATGCTGACCATCGCGTTCCCTGCCTTCAGTCTGTGAATTTTGCTGATGAACTTGGAGAAGTCATTGGAGAGGACAATATTTCCTTCGGTATTATAGATGGTGCGGACCACGAAGATTCCGCTTTCTATACAGAGGAAAACCTGGCTCAGGTGTTCTCGTTCCTTGACAGTATTCTTAAATAAAAGTAAAATAAGGGCAGGTATAATGGATACCTGCCTTTATTTTCATAAGGAGTCTTTTATATGGAACTGTATTTTAAGACAGAAAAAGTTACGGAGCATATTACCCGAATCTTTGCCTTTAATACGGAGCTTATGTATCTTGTTGAGGGAGAAGAAAGGGTGGTTCTTATCGATACGGGCAGCGGTTTCGGATCTCTGAGAGAATGTGTGGACAGACTCACGGATAAGCCCGTTACAGTTCTCTGCACCCATGGACACACGGACCATGCTCTGGGAGCTGCCGAGTTTGAGGATGTTTACATCAGCCCTCTTGATGAAAAGGCATATGCAATTCATTCTGACTGGGAGTTCAGAAAGGACAGTGGCGTTATGTGGCCGGAATTTAGCCTTCTGAGAGAAGATCAGATTATACCTGCCGCTCCCTTCGGCGCGATGAAAAGCCTTTATGACGGCGATATTTTCAATCTGGGCGGTATAAGCGTGGAGGTGCACGCCTGCCCGGGACATACTGCGGGCAGTCTTGCGATGCTTATTCCCGAAGAGAGACTGCTGCTTTTGGGCGATGCCTGCAACTATATGGTGTTTCTCTTTGATGAACTCAGCTCCAAAGTGTCGGAGTATAAAAAGGCTCTTGCTGAGCTTCTGGCCAGACTTAAAGGGAGATATGACAGGGTGCTTCTCAGCCATGGTGACGGCTGGGGTGTTCCTGATATGATTGAGCGTGTAATTGAAGTGTGCGACGATATACTTGAAGGCCGCAGCGAAAAGGCTTATTTCAACTTCCTTGGCACAGAAGGATATATGGCTCATGCCGTCGGGCCTGACCGTCAGCGTCTTGACGGCGGTATAGGAAATATCGCCTACAGTGAACTTACATTAGGATAAAAAAAGATAGGAAGCCAAAGGCTTCCTATCTTTTCAGAGCACAAAAAGTGGCTATACCACTATTTTGCACTCTGAAAACAGCTTTTTGAGCCTAAATAGGCTCAAAAAGTATGGATTAAAACGTGCAGGGGGCTCTTCGCCCCCTACACACGACCCTGCTCCTCAGTTTCATTACTCACGATCGAAGTTTTATTGCATATTAAAGGAGAGGAAGCCCTGGCTTCCTCTCCTTTTTGTAATTTATACATTCCTTAGCCGCCGTAGACAGGGCGCAGGGCCATAAGCTGATCTCCGTCAATAAGAACGGTTTCAGAAGAAATATGCTTGCCATTACGCATATAAACAAGCATATTCAGCACTTCATTTGGAATATCATCGGCACCTGAAAGCCTGAGAGCGGATGCCAGGACCTCTAGGGCGGAAAGCCCTTCATCAATCTCATAACAGCCTGAATTCAGCATGCCCAGTATTTCCGGGCAAATGGGCTTTATATAGATGCGCATATTATTATTCACCGTAGAGGTCGGGAATAATAATATTCATGCCGAGATTCTCGAGAGTTTCCCTGCTGGGAACACCGTGCATATCGCAGCCGATGGCGCGGAAGAAGTTGTCGCCCATTTCTTCAACCTTGACAACAACGCCGGCAAGGGGGCCTTCCTTGAGAGGAGGCACGCCGATCATACGGTCGGAAATGGTGGTGTCCTCGCGGCGGAAACCCTCGCGGAGATTGAAGGCGTGACGTATCATAAAGCTGCGGATACCGGTACGGTTGAATTCCTCCTGGTCAAATCCAAAGCCGGTGGCGGCGTTGAGATAATCGAGAAGCATACCGGGACGGTAGGCCCAGTCTGTGAAAATGCAGTAGCCGCAGGCGCTGCGCATCTCGGTGTCAATTGTACCCTGGACATCTTCTGCCAGAAGAGCGGAAGGATTGTGCTTGAACTCGTCGGGTCTGGCGCCAACTGTGCCGCCGAGACCGCCCTTAACATGGCGTCCGGGAGTGGGGTCGAACTTGTAGGTTCTTGCAAGGGAGGGGCCGTAGCGGGCGTCGTGCTGGGGAATTTCGATGCCGCCGGCCACTACGAGACATTCTTCGCCTTTGCCGAGAGCTTTTGCGGCGTAGGCGGAGCCCTCTGCCAGCAGAGCGCCTATGCCTTCGCTTTTGCATATCTTCTCGGTTATCTGAACAATGGCTTCGGAATTACCCCAGTCAAGCTCTATGCCGTCAAGCTCCTCTTTGCTGAGAATACCCTTATCGTAGCATTCCATGGCCCATGCAACAGTGCCGCCTACGGAAATGGTGTCGTAGCCGTACTCGTTGCAGAGAGTGTTGCAGATATTTACGGACATGGCGTCGCTATTGAGGAGGAGGGAGCCAAATTCACCGGCGGTCTCATACTCGGGACGTCCGGCATGGGGCTCGTCGTAGCCCTCGCGGGTCAGGTCGTAAATTGCTCCGCAGCCAACGGAACACATATGGCAGGCATATTTTCTGGTCTTAAAGCGCTTGTCCATTTCCTGAGAGCTGGGCTCCTTGGTGACGGCCTCGCTGCAATCGAAGTGGCTTCCGCTCCAGTTCTTGATGCCGATGTCTCCGGTATAAATTGAGGATTCGTATGCGCCGTTGGTGCCCTCATTTCTGAACATATCGCCAACGGGTTTCACGGGGCCGTTCATCTGCCAGTCAACAGCTTCCTTGTTGAGGGCCAAAACTGCAGCTTTGTCAGCAGCGCCGGTCTTGCCGGTGCCGCAGACAACAACAGCCTTGAGATTTTTGGAGCCCATAACAGCGCCGCTGCCGCCGCGTCCGGCAGCTCTGTGTCCGTCGTTCATAACTGCGGCCATGCGGTGCAGCTGTTCGCCGCCCACACTTATGGATGCGGCAGTGACCTTGCGGCCCAGCTCTTCTTCAACGGCCTTCTCGAACTGAACAGTGGTGGTCTTGCCCCAGTATTTCTCTGCGGAACGAATTTCCACCTTGCCGTTTTCGATGTAAATATATACGGGCTTTTCGGCCTTGCCCTTTACGAAAACAGCGTCGTAGCCGGCTTCGCGAAGCTTGGGACCGAAGGTGCCGCCGGAGTTGGCATCGTTCCAGCCGTCTGTAACGGGGGACTTGCTGACTACGGTGTAACGGCAGGACATAAGAGCGCCGGAGCCGTTAAGAGCGCCGCAGACAAAGCCTATTATGCTGTTTTCATCAAAGACAGGGGTATGGGCGGGCATCTCCTCATAGAGAATTCTTGCGCCCAGGGCAGCGCCGCCAGGATATGCCCGGACGGTTTCTTCGGTGAGGGGACGAACCTCTGTCTCACCGGTGGAGAGGTTTACAAAAAGAATTTTTCCTACATAAGGATTCATATCAAATGCTCCTGAAATGAAATCTTTTGCTTTGAAATTATCAGTGGATCATGGCGTTAAGGCCATAGCTGAGGACTATATCCTTAAAATACTGCATCTTCTCGTCAGAGGGAGGAGCAGCCTCCATAACCACCTCGTCGCTTATACGCAGATGCTTGCTTACACCAAGATTGTGGTAGGGGAGAAGCTGCACAACAGTTACAGCGTCATTACCGAGAGAGGCGCAGAATTCGGCAGTGGCCCTTATATTTTCCTCGCTGTCATTGAAGCGGGGAATAACGGGGATGCGCACCTGGAACTTTGCACCGGCGGCAGCAAGGCGTCTTGCATTTTCAAGAATAGGCTCGTTGGGGACACCGGTAACAAGCTTATGGGCCTCGCTGTCCATATTCTTGAGGTCATAAAGATAAAGGTCGGTGTAAGGAAGGGTTTTTTCGATGGTCTCCCACTGGGTAAAGCCGGTGGTATCAAGGGCGGTGTGGAAGCCTTCTTCCTTCAGCTGCTTCAAAAGAGCAATGGTGAATGCGGGCTGGCTCATGGCCTCGCCGCCGGATACGGTCACACCGCCGCCGGAAAATTCAAAGAAGGACTTGTCAGCCCGGACCTTTTTCATTATTTCCTCAACGGTGTATTTCTGGCCGCAGATATAAAGGGCGTGGGGGTGGCAAACCTTTGCACACTCGCCGCAGTTATCGCAGAGCTCTCTGTTGACATGAACAAGCTGAATTTCTTCCTGAGTGGCAGAGTTTTTGCCCTTGGGGCCGTATTCTATTGCACCCTTGGGACAGGCCTTTATGCAGCGCTCCTGGCAAAGTTCAGTGCCGATACATCTCATGGATATCCAGCTGAGCTGGGGGTGAAAAGCCTGAGATTCGGGACTGTGGCACCAGGGGCAGCGCAGGGGGCAGCCCTTGAGAAAAACAGTGGTACGGATTCCGGGGCCATCCTGAACGGAAAAGCCCTGGATATCATATACCATTCCTGTGAGTTCCTGAGACATATCTATGCTCCTTTCGCGGCTTAGAGGCCCATTTCGGAGCGTCTGATAAGATCTTCCTGGCAATCCTTGAAAACTTCAACAAAGTATGCAGAGAAACCGGCCACACGGACAACAAGGTCCTTGTAATCCTCAGGATTCTTCTGAGCCTTGCGGAGGGTGTCGGCGTCAATGATGTTCAGCTGCATTTCCATACCGCCACGGGCGAAATAGGTCTGCATAACAGCCTTCAGCTTGGCGTTGCCCTGCTCACCCTTGAGGGAGGTGGGGTGGAACTTCATGTTGAGGAGAGTGCCGTTGCCGAACTTGCTCTGATCGAAATTCAGAACAGAGTTGAGGCTGGCGAGGGGGCCGCTCTTATCCATGCCCTGAACGGGAGAAATACCGTCGGAGAGGGGCATTCTTGCTTTGCGTCCATCGGGAGTAGCCCAGGTGCCCTTGCCGAGAATGGTGTTCAAAGTCACGGGATACATACCGGCGCTCCAGCGACCACGGGGACCTCTGGCCTTGTTGACCTCGTCAGCATAGGTGTCAGCAACGAACTTGACATACTGGTCGGCCTCGGGATCGCCGTTGCCGTAGTGGGGAACTTCGTTGAGAACTATCTGGTGGAGCTCCTCATAGCCTTCCCAGTTGGCCATGAAAGCATCGTAAAGCTCGCGGGTGGTGCAGAGCTTCTTGTCGAAGCACATATAGCGGATGATGTTGAGGGAGTCGGCCACGTTGCCGAGACCGATGGCGGAGTTACCGGTGGAGTTATACTTGGCGCCGCCCCACATAACGTCGAGACCGCTTTCCATGCAGCCGTCGTAGCAGCAGGATACAAGGGGCAGGGGAACGTGGAACTCGGCCAGGGATTCCCAGATGCACTCGCAGGCCACGTGCCAGCGAACGAAATACTCGATCTGCTTCTTTACAGCATCCAGTACCTGGTCCATGGATTCCATCTCATAGAGATAGCCGGTGCGAAGGCCGGTGCCTTCCTTGATCTTGCCGTCCTTGCCGGGCATGGGGTTGGTACCGTTATTGAGAGCGGAGAGCATAGCGCCGGTGAGGTTAATGTAGGATTCGCAGCCGCTGCCGCCGGGCTGAGCCCATTCATCGCCGCAGCCGGCGGGCTCAACGCAGCCGATAAGGCAGTAGTTGCGGGCGCTTTCCAGAGGCAGACCGCGCTTCATGAGGGCGGGAATGATGACATCGTCGCTCTCGAAAGTGGGCACACCGCCTGCACGCTTGGTGGTCTCCAGCGCCAGCTCCCAAAGATCGTCGGGAGTGCCCTTGTGGATATGCAGGGCCTGGGGAGGAGTGTGGAGAAGAAGACGTCCGGCAGACTGGAGCATCATGTAAGTGACAGGATTGGTAGCATCGTTACCTTCTTTGTCAACGCCGCCCATGGTCATAAGGAAACCGCTGGTGTAACCGGGGTTGGCTATGGTGGCAGGGTCATAGCGGATCATCTTGTTGGGCTCTGCTACCTTGAGGTAGAACAGGTCCATAAGCTCCTGAGCAGACTCGGGAGTGAGACGGCCGGAGGCAATATCTGCTTCGTAATACTTGCCCAGATACTGGTCAAGACGGCCAAAGCTGATGCCGTGCTGCTGTGCATCAAGGCACATACCGAGATGGTAAAGATAGATGCACTGCATTGCATCATGGAGGTTGCGGCAGGGATTTTCCATGATCCAGTTGAGGCTGTCAGCCATCATAAGCAGCTCCTGCTTGCGCCACTCACGCTCTTCAAGCTCTGCGAGGCGCTCGCACTCCTTGGCGTAACGCTTGGTCCAGATGATGAGACCTTCGGTGACGATGGAAACTGCACGGTAGAAGTTGTATCTTCTGTTATCCTTGCCCATGATGCCGCTGAGCTCCAGCTCGCGCATCTTGGCCTCGGCCTCCAGCTGAATAGCCTTGAAGCCAACGTCGCAGGCAGTGCCGTAGTTAACGGCGAAGTGGCCAACAGGAGTGTTTGCGTTGTGCTTGAGGTAATACATCAGAGCGCCGTTGCCATCAACGTCACGATAGCCTCTGGGGATGTACTCGTCGAAAATGGCGGACATATTGTTCTGAAGCCAGAAATCCTTGACAGAGAGTATGTATTCCTTATCCTCGGGAGCTACGATATAGGGGTCACTTTCACGCTTGGAGGGATCTCCGGTCTCGAGCTCTTCTACCAGCCAGTGGAAGTTGATTTCGGGATAAAGGGCGCTGGCGCGGTAGGAAGTACCCTGCTCGCCAACGATAAGCTCATCCTCGTTTACGAGAACGGGAAGATTTTCAAAGAAGTTTCTCAGGTTCTTTGCACGCTTGAGAATACCGGTGAGCTGCTGATTATTCATATAGAAATCGGTCATCAGCTTGAAACGGGCCAGGCAAAGACGGGGAGTGGTGTTGCGGTAACGCTCACGCATTTTGGCAACACGGGGAGTTATTTCTTTCCATTCAACCATAGTTATTTCTCCTATTTTCTTAAAGCTTGCACTCGTTACGGGCAATTATGTCATTCTGAAGGTCGGTACCCAGCTCCACGAAGTAAGCTGAGTAACCGGCGATGCGAACTATAAGGTCTCTGTACTGCTCGGGATGGAGCTGGGCTTCCTTGAGGGTCTCGGTATCAACAACGTTATACTGAATCTCCATGCCGCCCTTGGCGAAGTATGCCTTGGTGACCTCTCTCAGCTTCTCTATACCTGCATCGTTGCTCAGCACAGAGGGATGCATTCTCAGGTTGATGGCGATGCCGCCCAGGAACTTGGTCTGGTCATAGCAGCAGGAGGAGAGAAGAACGGCGAGAGGACCGTTTTTGTCGCGGCTCTGAGCGGGAGAAGCGGCGTCAGCAATGGGATCGGGATACTTGCGTCCATCGGGGGTGCCCCAGGTGAGACGGCCCTGGTTTATGTGGTCGGAAGCACCGTAAAGGCCGGCCTTGTATACCTTGCAGCGGCTTGTGTGCATCTTGGCGCAGATGTCGTAGTAGGTGTCGCAGCACCACTTCATTTCCATATCCGCGTAGGGATCGTTGTTGCCGAAGTGGGGAACCACATCGAGTACCTGCTGGCGAAGCATCTCATAGCCCTCCCAGTTGGCCATCATGGCGTCATAGAGCTCCCGGGTGGTGCAGAGCTTGTGGTCGAAGCACATATACTTGATGGTGGTGAGAGAGTCTGCAACGGTGGCGAGACCTGTGGCGGTGCCGCCGAAGGAGTTGTACTTGGCGCCGCCTGCGGTGCAGTCCTTGCCCTGCTCCATGCATCCCTCTATGGAGAGGGAGAGTACGCTTTCGGGAGCGAAGAATCTGGAGAGGTTCTCGGCATAGTTCTGGGTGGTGATATACATGTTCATAACATGCTCACCTACTTTTCTTACAGCCTCCCGGACTTCCTCGATGGAGTTCATCTCATAGAGATAGCCGGTGTGAACGCTGGACTGAACACCGTTGAGGGGGTTGCGGCCATCGTTGAGAGCCATAACGAGTACTGTGCCCCACCAAATAGCGGCATGAGGGGGGTGGAGACCGTTGGGGGCGGGATAATCGTTGCCGCAGCCCACTATCTCCTGACAGCCGATGCAGCCATAGTCACGGGCGTCGCGAAGCTCGTAGCCCATTTCCTGCTGCATGCAGGGGATTACTATCTCGTCGTTGTAATAAAGAGGCAGACCGCCAACAAAACGAGAGGTGGTGATGGCCAGATCCCAAAGCTCGTTGGGGGTATTCTTGTTGGTGCGGAAAACCACGGTGGGGTCGTGGAGCTTGAGTCTGCCGATGGTCTCAAATACCATGTAGGAAACAGGGTTGGAAGCATCTTCGCCGGTGTCGGGGTCGACGCCGCCAATGGTAACGTTCTGGTAGGTATTGCCTACGCCTATGGTGTCCTTGATAACAATGGGAGCACCGGAGTAGAAGCAGTTGAGCTTCAGGAAGAAAGCGTCCACTATTTCCTGAGCCTCTTCCATGGTGATGGCGCCTTCTTCCAGATCCTTTTTCAGGAAGGGCCATACATACTGGTCGAAGCGTCCGATGGAGGGGCTGGGAGTGCGGTCGTAGATATGTATCATGACCTGATACATCATGATGCCCTGAACGGCCTCACGGAAGTTGCGGGCAGGATTCTCGGAGAGCCAGAGGAGGCCTTCGGCCATCTTCTCAAGCTCGGCCCTGCGCTTTTCGTCCTTGGCTTCGGCGGCCTTTTCAAGGCACTTCTCGCCGTAGCGGCGAACCAGGGTCATTGCGCCGTCGCAGGTGATGACAGCAGCCTTGTAGAAGATATATTTGTCCATATCCTCGCCCATGGCCCTGTATTTATGTTCATCAATCCAGTCCTGAGCCTGCTTGCGCAGAGCTGCGTAGCCGGTGGTGATGATCTTGTTGTAGCCTGCGATGAGGTGGCCAGCGGGGAGACCGATAAGGCTCTGACCGCCGTGCTTATAGTTGCTTATGTTGAGGTCGCGAAGCTCTTCAAAGCATTCGGGCTGCCATGCGTCGGCCATGGTGCCTATCTTTCTGTTGAGCCAGTAATCCCTGACGGACTTCATGTATTCATAGTCCTTGGGATCAATGCAGTAGGGGATATCCTCTTCCTTGGGGTTATGGTAGAGTCCGTCCTCACCCATTTTCCAGATGCCGGCGTCCACAGCGTCAACAACCCAGTCGGTACCACTCCACTCGGGATAGGATGCGCTGCTGAAAAGCTCGGGGCCCTTGTTGCCCACGATGATCTCGTCGTCATCAACCAAAATGGTCATCTGTTCGCAGAGATCCTTGAAGAACAAGGGGCGGCGAATAGCGGGAATGACGTGTTCGTTTCTTTTTGTGCTCTCGGTAATGATGCGAAGGCGTTCGCTGTCATATTTCAGAACGCGGTCACGAATGCGGTCTCTCATGCGGAGAATGCGCTCGCTTGCGGGCTTAAACTGATACATAAGTTCCTCCTTGTTTGTGGAGTTTTCCGTTTTGGATTAAAGATTCTTGTAGCACTCGAGGCTGTAGTTGTAGAGCTCATCCTCGAAGGCGTAGTAGATGTCGGGGCGGCTGCCTATGAGCTTGCATACAGCACCGCTGCCTTCGCAGGTGTGAGCGCCGTACTTGTCAACGATGCTTCTTGCATAGGCTCTTGCTTCCTCGACGGTGGTGTCGGGGTTATACATGATGTAGGGGTCAGGGGGGAAGATGGGGGTGGTCTTGCTTCCGTAAACGTCCAGGATCATGCGGATGTCGTTGAGAGACTGGATCTCAAGAAGGTCGCCGCGAAGGTCGTTGACGATATAGGGGAGCCATGCCTCCATAAAGCCGCAGCAGTGGATCATGTAATGGCAGCCAAGAGAATGAACGGCATCGGAAAGAGCAACGGCGGAGTCCAGAAGAGTGTTCTTGAAGGTGTCCTCGGAGAAGAAGGGGGCACGGGCATTGGACCAGTCGTCATAGTGGCCGAACATATCGGGCTTGTAGTGCTTGAACATGTGCTTTACAGCCTCGATCTTATAGTTGTCGATAGCGGTAAAGAAATCACGGCAGTCATCGGGCTCGAGAAGAACGTCGCAGAGTGCCTGCTCGAAGCCTTCGGACATATGAAGGCGCTCGAAGGTGCCGTTGCCCAGATGGGCCATCTGTACACGGTTGGGATCCTTGACATACTTGTCGAGACCAAGGGTCCAGTCTACTTTGTCCATGTCGGGGAAGATGAACTTCTCTTTCCAGTCGCAGATCTCTTCGAAAACGTTGCCCATGGGGGTGGGGCCGCCCTGAGCTTCTTCATACTTGTAAAGGGTGCCGAACCAGTCGTAGCTGTCCGTCTTGACGGTGAAGTCAGGAGCGTCCTTGTATGCAGGGGGAACTACAAACTGGAGACCAAAGGAGGTATTGGGCATCCACATGGGCTTCTCGTGACGGAGAGCGCGAAGGAAGTTTTCTCTGGGGGAGATGGGATAATCTCTCTTAACAGTGGGGGCGGGCATTCTGGGGGGCATAACGGGTATGGGGAAAAGCTTAGCCATTCGGTTTCACCTCATAATATAAATTCTTTTTTTGCGTTATAACCGCATTATCGCACTCTCACAATACCACAAAAAAACCCCTTTATAAATATACACTTGCAGAATTTGCCGCAACAAACTGTTGCCTTTTGGACTACAGTTTGTTATAATTCATTCAAATGATGCATAGAAGGAGGGAAGTGGTCACCGTGAGCAAGACTAATGAGATCAAAGACGAGATACTTGAAATGATACGGCTTGGGATGATCGGTCCCGGTGAAAAAATGCCCTCCATCAGAAGTATGGCAAAAAAATACGGGGTAAGCATCACTCCGGTGAGCGACGCCTATAATGCCCTTGTGGCCCAGCAGCTTGTGGAGAGCCGTCCTCAATCCGGCTATTATGTTACGAATTCCATCGAGCATCTCCGGAAGGAACTAGATCTGCAGCTTCATGTGGGCTTGAATAAGAGCGAGCATTACAGCATGGTGGACGATTTCTTCTCCGGTTACAGTGAGATAGCTTTCAATGTTAATAACGATATTGAGTTTTCTTTCGGCTCAACCTCCGCCACTTCCTCCGTTTATCCGGAGATGAGCTTCAACAGCTTTCTTGTAAGCTATATTCAGAGCATTCGCGAGGGTGTCAATCAACAGGTCAAACTTCATGACGAACTGCCACTCAAAAAAGCGGTAATGAAGTGGATGCGCCCCTGCCAATGCAAAAACAGCATTGAGGATATTTCCCTGGTCCGAAGCGTTACAGAGGGCGTGATGCTGGCTGTAAGAGCCTGCAGTGATAGGGGAGGACTGGTAGCTATTGAAGCTCCCGGTCATGTTGGTTTTTACTTTATCGCCAAATATCTGGAGCGGGATGTTCTTTCCGTTCCGTCCAGACCGGAAACGGGACTTGATGTGGATGCCTTTGAAAGCTATCTTGTGCAGGGGATAAGGCCGGACTGTCTTGTGCTCAGCTCCAACTTTTCAAATCCCACGGGAGCTGTTATGCCGGATAAAAACAAGGAACGCCTTGTGAAGCTGTGCCGTGATTATTCCGTTCCCATTATTGAGGACGATATACTGGGAGAACTGTATTTTTCGCAGCAGCGTCCAAGACCCCTGAAGAGCTTTGATAACGATAACGTTATCTATGTTTCCGGCTTTGGAAAGTGCCTTACGCCTACATCGCGTCTTGCATATGTTTCGGCAGGACGATTCAGGGGAGAGTTTGCTTTTTATAAGCATATTTCCACCTCTTATGCTCACCCTTATATTCAAATGGCCATGGCTGATTATCTGGAGAGCGGGGCAGCCTACAGGGATGTGAATTTCCTGAGAAAATGGCTCCGGGGCTGCGTAATGGATTATAAAAGGGTAATTATCCAAGCCTTTCCCCGGGGTACTCAGGTCAACGAGCCCAAGGGCGGACCCTATCTTTGGGTACGGCTTCCCAAGGGCCTTTCTGCCAACGAGCTATGCGACAAGGCGAAAAAAGTAGGCGTGACTATCGCTCCCAGTCACCTCTTTAATGCAAAGGAAGAATTGTCAGAGTGTTTTCGTCTCAATTGCGTGGCTATGGCTTACGGTGACGAGTCTCTTGAAGCGGTAAAAAAACTGGGCAGCATTGCCTGCGCTCTGGTCAAATAGACCCGGCGGCAATACTGCCCGGAATATGCGGTGGATAAGTATCAGATTTTGCTTTTCATCATAAGGGTCTGGTCGGACTCCATTACGGTGACGCCGTCCTGATTCACAAGCCTTAAAAACTGCTTCAGAATACCACGGCCGGGTTTGGAACTGTGGCGAGTCTCCGTGGGGACAATATGCACCCTTATGGTATCTCCTATCCGGAGGGGGGCGCAGTATTTTACAGTGCACTCCATAAAGGCTATGGTTGTTCCCTCGTAGATGCCCATCTGGTTGCTGAGGCCTGTGGAGATGGCAAAGCCCAGTGCACCGTGAGCTATGCGCGTTTTGAACATACCTTCCTTAGCAAACTCCTCATCAGTATGCATGGGATTGAAATCTCCGGAAAGGCCGGCGAAGTTCACTACGTCAGCTTCCGTAACGGTGCGGCCGGGACTGACGTATTCCTTTCCAATTTCGAAATCTTCGAGATAAAGTCCGCGAAAAATATAGTCTGCCATTTTGCTCTCCTTTGCTGAATTGGCTTTTTTGCAGCAATACCTTTTTGGCTGGTATCATTTATCTAAATTCGGTCGAATACAATCGTATACAATATAATAAATTTTAGTTGTATATATTGCAACAAGGCATTGCTGAATTATAAAGATTTTAGCACAGTATATACAAAAGGATAATGCAATTCTCCGCATGCATGTATGCATAAACCGAATAGGAAACTTGGTTTTTGCCGTTGAAAATGCTTTGTTTGAGTGTTAACATGGAAACAATTGTGGGATTTTGCATAGTTGGACTGTGTTTGGAGGAAAAAATATGGACTCTTTGCAGATATCCTGCTTTATTGCAGTAGCCCAGACACGCAGTTTCTCACGGGCGGCAAGGCTTCTGTATAAAAGCCAGCCTGTTGTCAGCCGACAGATCATCGCTCTTGAAAATGAGCTTGGTGTAAAGCTTTTCAACAGATCGGCTCGCGCGGTGACACTCACCGACGCGGGACAGATTTTTTACACAAGGATTGAAAAAATATCCTCAGATTATTCCGACCTTCTTGAGACCATGCGTTCTACCCAGAGTGGATTCGTGGGGGAGATACGGATATATGTCCATTCGGGGCATGTATACGGCAGCACGCTTGTACCTATCGTTAAGGGTTTTGAGAAACAATATCCAAATATAAAGGTGCGTCTGCAGTCCGGTCATACAAGGGATGTTAAAAGAGCACTTGAGGACATGCAGGCGGATTTTGTGTATGCCAGATGGGCGGACTATTCAGGCCTTAATGATTTTGAGGGCTGCATAGTTTCCAGAATTGGTCTGGGGGTTTTGCTTCCTCATGATCATCGTCTGGCAGATAAAAAAAGCCCTGAGGTCTGCCTCCGGGATTTTCGTCAGGAAACCTTTATAAGCTATCCCGATTCCGTTGTTCCCGGCCATTCACGAAGACTTGAACGCTGGTGCATGGAAAGCGGATTTGAGCCTAAATTCGTCACCGCGCCTGACACTAATACGGCTTTGCTGTGGCTGGAGGCAAATAAAGGCATCGCCCTTGTGAATCAGGAACATATTTTCACCAGATATTCCGAGTTTTCCTTCATTGAGCTTCCCGAACTGGGCTGCGAAGAAGGAGCTATCATCTGGAATAAAAATAACGACAATCATTCTCTTGACCTTTTTAAGGCCTACGTTGAGAAGATAAACATATGAATTACTTGCCCAGGGAGGGATATTTGTGATCAAAATCAATCAGGAACACCAGATGATGCTTGACCGGATGGTCAAACTGCGTTATCCTGCTGTTGCCTTGAAATTTGTTGAGGATGAATCCATTGTTCCCGATGGTGCGTTTTGTCCCTATCGTGACAAGAATAAACATATTGCCCTTTGTCAGGCCTTTGCACTTGCCAGAAGACAGGGCAAAGTGGTATATATGCGTAAGGAGGACCACTGGTGCTGGAATCCTCTTGTGACCTATGGTTTGGTTGATTTCAAAAGAGGAAACCCCGACTTTGACCTTATCTCCAGTTACATGGGCATTCCCGATAAGGAGAAGTCCGACGATTTTGTGGAGGCATTTCCCAAACTGCCTCTCGGCAAATACGTAGGCACACTCATTGCACCTCTGGACAAAGCAGACTTCGAGCCTGATATTATGCTCATCTATTGCAGCAACAGTCAGCTGAGATTTATGCTTATGGGCCTTATGAGCCAGACTGCATCCATGCTTGAGAGCAGCTTTACCCCTCTGGATTCCTGCGTATACTCTGTTATTCCCCCTTATTACGAGGGTAAGTACCGCATCACTCTTCCGGATCCCGGTGAGTTTGAGCGTGCTCTCACTGATGAGAACGATATTATCTTCACCGTTCCTTATCAGAAAACAGAAGAGTTTTTTGCCGGCCTTGCCCATCTTGATAAGCGCAGCTTCACCGTCAACAGCTATCAGCCCTATATGAAGGAAGATTTTCAGAGACCAAAGTTCTATAATGATGTCTTTGAAATGTGGGGTCTCCAGACCGGCGAGCTCTGGGACAAATAAAATTTATCCTCGCCACTGGGCGAATTTAAACCGTACATGACCGCAGCGACAAGCGGCTTGTAAATATTATTTCTATTTCTTGCGAGAGGAGAAATCACAATGCAGCAGAAAAAATCCCTTGGCTTCGGTTTCAGAGGCTGGATGCTGATCCTGTACCAGGCAATCGCCTACATCACCTTCCAGGTCTTCACCCAGTATCCCCTGAACATCCTTGCCGACTTCTACGGCGGAGCCCAGCTGGTCTCCAGCATCTACTCCATCTGTGCCATCGTCGGCATCGTCATCCAGATTCTCATGGTTGGCCTCATTGCCAAGATGAAGAGCATCAAGGCCTTCGGCTCCATCCTGGGTATCATTTCCATCGTTCTGGCCGTCCTGGTCAGCGTTTGCATGCCCGGCCCCGTATGGTACGCAGCTTACGCTCTCATCAACATCACTTCCGTTCTCTACTCCACTCTGGCACTCGGCCTTCTCGTTGGCCAGTGGTTCCCCACCAGAAAGGGTACCGTTATGGGTATTGCCACCCTGGCATTCCCCATTGCCAACGGTCTCCTTGGACCCTTCGCTACCTCCGTCTTTGCACCTCTTGGCATGGCTGAGGCTATGGGCATGCCTGCCATTCCCTTCGGCTTTGGCAACCCCATCTTCAATGCTTTCCTGCCCTTCCTCATCGTCTCCGTTGTTGGCTGGGTTATCGGTCTCATCTTTGTTAAGGACTATCCCGAGCAGTGCGGTGCATATCGTGACAACGATAAGAGCCTCACTCCCGAGATCGCCAATGCTATCATGATGGCTGAAATCGAGAACAAGAAGACCTCCGTTTGGACCTACATCAACACCATCAAGTGCAAGGAGTTCTGGTTCGGCACCACCGCTGTCGGCGGCCTGCTCTCCTGCGCTATCGGTCTCATGAGCCAGTCCATGACCATCGTTAACGTTGGTATCGGCGAAGACAAGTACAGCGCTGTTATGGCCTGCGTCATGATCTTCGGCTGCATCGGTTCCTACGTTATCGGCCTGCTCGATACCAAGATTGGTACCAAGAAGGCTATGATCATCTCCTGCGTTCTCATGGTTATCGCTGGTGTTCTGGGCCTCCTCGGCAACGGCATCGTTCTCTGGATCGCTATGATCTTTGTCGCAATGTTCATGGGCGCTTCCTCCAACTTCGGTGTTTCCCTGGCTGCTCAGTACTGGCGCCGCGAGGACTTCGGTCGCGTATTCGCTCTGTCCAGCCCCATCGGCTCTGCTATCAGCTCCGCATCTCCTGCCATCATTGCCGGCCTGCTCTTCGGCGCTACCGGTTATAAGGGCCACGGCGGTGCTTTCGCCTTCGTTCTCATTTTCGGTATTGTTGCCCTCATCCTCATGATCGCTTACAATCCCAAGGCCATCAAGGCCCGTGATGACAAGTATCGTGAGAAGGCTGGCAAGCCCCTGGACGATGCTCTCGTTGGCCGCAAGTAAGATATAACTCTTACATAAGCAAACAGTTAAAAATTTTCAAGGCGTGTTCTTCGGAACACGCCTTGTTTTTATATATTCATTTCTTGGAAGCGTAAAGCACTTGTATGATTAAGCTCTTTTGATTCTCATAATTTTTCACAAAAAACAAATAATTTTGGTTGAATTATGCTGACAATAATGATATAATTTTTGCTGTTGTAATGGAACTTGTAATAAACGTTTGTAACAACATTATAAGTGAAAAACATTTTCCAAATAAATTAGGAGGGATATTAATGAGAACGGATCGTGCTCTGGAGCAGGAGAAAAAGATTGCCTTTATTGCCTGCGCCGGAAGTGCTGCCGGCAAGGAGCGTTTTGCCCAGTGCAAAACCTGCGCTGAAGCTGTTGAAATGGGCTTCAAAAGAGGAGAATGCAGGGATGGCTGCGTAGGCGTTGGTTCCTGCGTACATAGCTGCACCAAGGGTGCCATGAAGCTTGTTGACGGAAAGGTCGTTATCGACAGAGAAAAGTGCGATGGCTGCGGAGACTGCGCAAAGGAGGGCGTCTGCCCTCAGGGCCTTATCAGCATGATTCCTGCTGATGCCACTAATTTTATACCCTGCTCTTCCACCGAGGAAGATGATGAGCTGGTCAGAAGAACATGTGGCTACGGCTGCATTTCCTGCGGTGAATGCGAGAGAGCCTGCCCCGAGGGAGCTGTCTCCATCGTTGATAATCATGCTGTAATTGATTATGAAAAGTGCGTTGGTTGCGTTGCCTGCACCGTTAAGTGCCGCAAAAAGATCATCGTTGATGAACTTCATGATCTCACTAAGCTGAAGAGCTCTGTTGCTTTTGTCCGCTGCAACGGCGACGGCAGAAGCGCTGTTATTCTGGACCAGCTGGGTGTTACCAGCTGCAAGGAGGGCGTGAAGCTCCAGCTGAGAGAAAAGGGAATGTGCGCCACCGGCTGCCTTGGCCACGGTGAATGCGTTGCTGTCTGCCGTTACAATGCTATTTCCATTGTGAATGGCATTGCAAAGGTTGATCCCGATAAGTGCGTTGGCTGCCGCGATTGTACATACGCCTGCCCCCAGCATCTTATTACTATCGTGCCTTATAAGGGCATCAAGATGGTTGCTTGCTCCTCTGAGGACGCACCTGCCGAGAAGGCAAAGTATTGCACCACCGGCTGCACCCTCTGCGGCGACTGCAAGGCCAACTGCCCCAATCTGGCCATCTACAAGGAAGAGACCCATGCCTGCATCGACCCTGAAATCTGCGAGGACTGCAATGTTTGCCAGTATGTCTGCGCACGCAAGGTCATCAAGCAGCAGGTCGTTCCCGAGTATATTTTCCTGCAGCATGATGCTGTAAATGCCAAGAAAGGAGACTGAGGCAGATGAGAAAAATCAAAACCATGGACGGCAACACCGCAGCTGCTCATGTTGCCTATGCCTTCTCCGAGGTAGCAGCAATTTACCCCATCACTCCTTCCTCTCCCATGGCTGAGAGCATGGACGAATGGGTCTCCAATGATAGAAAAAACCTGTTTGGTGAAGAAGTTAAAATCATCGAAATGCAGTCCGAAGCAGGCGCCGCCGGTGCTGTTCATGGCTCCATTTCCACCGGTTCCTATACCACCACCTTTACTGCATCTCAGGGACTTCTTCTTATGATCCCGAATATGTATAAGCTGGCTGGTGAGCAGGCACCCGCAGTTTTTCACGTTGCTGCCCGCGCCCTTGCTACCCATGCTCTGAGCATTTTCGGCGATCACAGCGACGTTATGTGCTGCCGTCAGACCGGCTTTGCAATGCTCTGCTCCAATTCCGTTCAGCAGGTCATGGACCTTGCCGCAGTTGCTCACCTTGCAACCATTGCCGGCAGACTCCCCATGCTCCACTTCTTTGACGGTTTCCGTACCTCTCATGAGTACCAGAAGATAGAGACCTGGGACTATGAGGATCTCCGCGATATGGTTGACTGGGACGCTGTCAAGGCATTCAAAAACCGTGCCCTGAACCCCAATCATCCCTTCGCTATGGGCTCTGCCGAGCAGCCTGAGACCTTCTTCCAGCACCGCGAGGCCTGCAACAGCGCTTATCTTGAGACCGCTGACATCGTTGCCCAGTATATGGACAAGGTCAATGCCAAGCTTGGCACCAACTACAAGCCTTTCAACTACTACGGTGCAGAGGATGCCACCGATGTTATTGTTGCCATGGGTTCTATATGCGAGGCAGTTGAAGAAGTTGTTGACTACCTGAATGCCCGCGGCGGAAAAGTCGGTGTTATTGAGGTTCACCTCTATCGCCCCTTCTCCACCAAGCATCTCCTTGCCGTTATGCCCAAGAGCGTAGAGCGCATTGCTGTTCTGGACCGCACTAAGGAGCCCGGCGGCACCGGCGAGCCTCTTTATCTTGACATCTGCGCTGCTCTTCGCGGCAGCGAGTTTGAAAACTGCTTTATCTGCGGCGGACGTTACGGTCTGGGCAGCAAGGATACCCAGCCCGGCGATATTATCGCTGTTTATGAGAATCTGGCAAGCGAGGAGCCCAAGAAGGAGTTCACTCTTGCCATCAATGATGATGTTACCGGTCTTTCTCTGAAGGTTTCCAACTATGCGGACGTAGCTCCCGAGGGAACCAAGGCCTGCAAGTTCTGGGGTCTGGGCGCTGACGGCACTGTCGGTGCTAACAAGAACTCTGTCAAGATTATTGGTGACCATACCGACAAGAAGGTTCAGGCTTACTTCCAGTATGACTCCAAGAAGTCCGGCGGCACCACCATCAGTCACCTGCGCTTCGGTGATACCCCCATCAAGTCCACCTACTATGTAAAGCAGGCCGACTTTGTTGCCTGCCATAATGCTTCCTACCTCTACAAGTTCGACATGGTTCAGGATGTCAAGCCCGGCGGTTTCTTCCTCCTGAACTGCCCTTGGAGCGACCAGGAGCTGGACAACAAGCTTCCCGCAAAGGTAAAGCGCTACATAGCCAACAATAACGTTCAGTTCTACACCTGCGACGCTGTCAGCATCGCAAAGGAAGTTGGTCTGGGCGCACGCCGCACCAACTCCGTGCTGCAGGCTGCTTTCTTTAAGCTCTCCAACATCATCCCCATAGAGGATGCTGTCGGCTACATGAAGGATGCTATTATCAAGTCCTACTCCAGCAAGGGCCAGAACATCGTTGATATGAACTGCGCCGCCGTGGATCAGGGCGTTGCCAATACCCATAAGGTTGAAGTTCCCGAGAGCTGGAAGACCGCTGAGGATGACGCCGCTCCCAAGGCACTTGTGGGCCGCGACGATTTCCACACCAGATATCTCAATGATATCCTTGTTCCCACCAACTCCCTCACCGGTGACGAAGTTCCTGTTTCTACGTTCGTGGAGACCAGCAACGGCAGACTTCCTGCCGGCACCGCTGCTTTCGAGAAGCGCGGTATTGCTGCCGACGTTCCCGTTTGGCTCCCCGAAAACTGCATGCAGTGCAACTGGTGCTCCTATGTCTGCCCCCACGGTGTTATCCGTCCCTTTGCCATCAAGGCTGAGGATGCCGAGGGTGTCGAAAACGCTCTTGAGATGAAGGGCGCTAAGGATAATAAGTTCACCATCGCCATCTCCGCTCTGGACTGTACCGGATGCGGCAGCTGTGTTGAGGTTTGCCCCGCACGCAAGAAGGCCCTGAAGCTTGTTGAAGCTACCGACGATGTTGTTACCGCACATCAGGCCAAGTATGATAATCTCTTTGCAAATGCCGAGCCCGCTCCCGTACCCTTCGGCGCTGATACCGTAAAGGGCAGCCAGTTCAAGCAGCCCCTCATGGAGTTCAGCGGCGCCTGCCCCGGCTGCGGTGAGTCTCCCTATGCAAAGCTCATTACCCAGCTCTTCGGCGAGAGAATGTATATTGCCAATGCTACCGGCTGCTCCTCCATCTGGGGCTGCTCCGCTCCCTCCACTCCTTATACCGTAAATAAGGAAGGCAAGGGTCCCGCATGGGCAAACTCCCTCTTCGAGGATAACGCCGAGTTCGGTCTCGGTATGCGTATCTCCGTCAATGCCCGCAGAAACGAGCTCAAGAGCGCTGCTGAGCGCCTTGTGGACGTTATCGGCGTTCCCGCCAAGGCTTGGCTTGTCAGCATGGATAATGCCGACACCGCAGCCAAGACCGGCGAGTTCTTCAAGAAGGCCTGCGAGGAGATAGCAGACACCAACGCTGACGCAAAGTTTGTTGTTGATAATGCAGATATGCTGCTCAAGCCCTCTATGTGGATCTTCGGCGGCGACGGCTGGGCCTACGATATCGGCTACGGCGGTCTTGACCATGTTATTGCCTCCGGCGAAAACGTAAACATTCTCGTCTTCGACACCGAGGTTTACTCCAACACCGGCGGTCAGGCCTCCAAGTCCACTCCTATCGGCGCTGTTGCTCAGTTTGCAGCTTCCGGTAAGGCTGTGAAGAAGAAGGATCTGGCTCAGATTGCCATGGCTTACGGCTACGTTTACGTCGCCCAGATAGCAATGGGTGCAAACCCCGAACAGACCCTCCGTGCACTCCGCGAGGCCGAGGCCTACGACGGTCCCTCCCTCAGCATTGCATACGCTCCCTGCAACAACCACGGCGTAAAGGCCGGTATGAATAAGGCTATGCTTGAGATGAAGAAGGCAGTCCGCTCCGGTTACTGGCATCTGATCCGCTTCAACCCCGCTCTGGCTGCAGAGGGCAAGAACCCCCTGAGCATCGATTCCGCAGCTCCCACCGAGAGCTACCGCGACTTCATTATGGGCGAGGTTCGCTATAACTCCCTGAAGCTTAAGTTCCCCGAGAGAGCAGAAGAGCTCTTCACAAAGGCCGAGACTATGGCAGGCGAGCGCTATGACAGCCTCATCAGCCGTAAGAATAGCCTTGATAAGTAAGAAAGGAGGATAAGAAATTGAAACTTTTTGAGATTACTCGCAAGAGACAGCTTAATGAGAATATGGTATGGATAAGCATCTATGCTCCTCTGGTGGCAAAGCATGCCCGTCCCGGCCAGTTCGTTATCCTCCGTACCGACGAATATGGTGAGCGTGTACCGCTCACCATGGCCGGTCATGACGAGGAAGCCGGCACTGTTGATATTATCTTTGCAGCCGTTGGCCGTTCCTCCGATATGATGTTCCACATGGAAGAGGGCGACTGCTTTGCTGACGTTGTCGGCCCCCTCGGCAAGCCCACCCACATGGAAGGCCTCAAGCGTGTTTGCGTTGTTGGCGGCGGTACCGGCAATGCTCTGGCTTACCCCCTTGCCACCGGTATGAAGAAGGCCGGAATCGAGGTCGATATGATCTCCGGCTTTAAGAGCAAGGACTATGTTATCCTTGAGGACGAATTCAGAGCCGGTGTTGACCGTCTCTTCGTTGTTACCGATGACGGCAGCTACGGCGAGAAGAAGCTCACCACCGAAAAGCTGGCTCAGCTTCTGGATGAGGGCAATGTTTATGACGAGATCATCACCGTTGGACCTCCCATCATGATGAAGTTCGTTTGCGCCGTTGCAAAGGAGAGAGGTATTCCCTCTGTTGCATCCCTGTGCGCATACATGATTGACGGTACTGGTATGTGCGGCGGCTGCCGCTGCCGTATCGGCGACGAGGACAAGTTCGTCTGTGTGGACGGCCCCGAGTTTGACGGCGCTCTCGTTGACTGGGATCTGCTCATCAAGAGAAATTCCTACTATGCAGAGCAGGAAAAAGAGGACTTCAAGCATGTTTGCAGACTGACCGGAGGTGTTCGCCACTATGATTAATCTTGTAAGAGAAAAGAATCCTATGCCCGAACAGGCCCCGGACATAAGAAATAAGAACTTCCTGGAGGTCGCCACCGGTTACACCGAGGAGATGGCCATCCGTGAAGCTATGCGCTGCCTGAATTGCCGCAAAAAGCCCTGCATGAGCGGCTGCCCTGTTATGGTTCGCATTCCCGACTTTATTGCCAAGGTAGCTCAGGGTGAATTTGAAGAGGCATACCAGATCATCAGCGAGACCAGCGCTCTGCCCGCAATTTGCGGCCGTGTATGCCCTCAGGAGACTCAGTGCGAAGGAAAATGCGTTCACGCTAAGAAGGGCGAGAGCGTTGGTATTGGACGTCTGGAGCGCTTTGTTGCCGACTGGCATGCCGCACATAGCAGCATTGATGATATTAAAAAGGTTGAGAGCAACGGACATAAGGTTGCTGTTATCGGTGCTGGCCCCGCAGGTCTTACCTGTGCAGGCGACCTTGTAAATCTCGGATATGAGGTAACTGTTTTTGAATCCCTCCATAAGG
>JAZSFJ010000101.1:0-10149 GCA_045532145.1 Oscillospiraceae bacterium | reverse complement strand
GATAACAAAGAAGTTGTAATTCGTGCCAAAATTCAGAGTTTTGCGAACTTTTCTCTCCCTCCGCCTCGCCCCAGCTCGGCACCTCCCTCGTCAGAGGGAGGTATTTGATAATGTTCTTTGACAGGCCGAAAAGGCTCCCTGTGAAAACAGGGACCCTTTTTTATGTCTGTCCGCGGGCCGGCCAGTGTCTGGCCCCTACATGGGTACGAGCCGGTTTTTTTATTTGTAGGGCGCGTCGCCCCCGGCGCGCCGCATGCAAAACGTCCGGGAAGCCGTCCCCTACAGAGTGCGATGTTTAATTTTCGGCGGCAGCAAGCGGCCGCCCTACGACTTTTTGCCGTCTTCGTAGGGGCCGGCGTCCTCGACGGCCCGGGTTTTCTTTCGCCTGAAATGGCGCTCAGGGCTGTACTGCGTGGCGCGCCGGGGCGACGCGCCCTACGGGTGGAGCGATACTTGTGCTGCGGTCAAAATTCGCAGCCGTAGTGGCGTCCGCCCATCAATCACCGCCGCCGTGGCTGAGGGGATAGCAGAAGAGCACATCTCCGCTCTCATCCCAGTAGCAGCAGAAGCTCTCATCGGTCTTGCAGAGGAGGCCGTTCCAGATGCTGCTCCATTCACCCTTTTCGCCCACAAGGTCCATGTCGGCATTATAGAGAGTGCCCACAAAATCGGCATCGTTCATCCGTACATATTCTTCGCCGGTAAAGCCGTCCACCACGGTGGAGAAGGCGGCCATGCCGGGGGCGGCCTCTTCGAACTCATACACACGCTTCAAATCCCAGCTTACCAGCTTGCAGGAGTGCTCCGTGTCGCCGTCCCATACGATTATGTACTCAAGGGAGCTGGTGGGGCCCATGATGAAGTTTCGCATAAGCTGCTCCGCGTAGCCCTTGGCTGTGCCGGGAATAAAGAGGCTATCCTCGGGAGAATTTATATTCACAAGGGTAACGCCGTCCTCAGCCCACTTGCAGATAAGGGGGCTCAGGCCAAAATAGGAGGTGGTGCTCCACTCCTCGGTGAATGGCAGGCTCTTTCCGTCCACGGTATAGTACATACCCTCGGCGGTGTAGCCGGGTCCCATTACCCGGGCACCGCCCTCATAGGAAGCTACGATGGAGCCCTTTTCGTCGTAAATATAGCTCTCGCCGTTATACATCTGGCCGCAGTAGCCTCCGGCGAAGCTCTCTATGTAGTCGTAGCGGGGAGGCACTATCCATTCTTCATCCACGCCCATGACACCGGCGCTGTGGCCGCCGTCCTCGCCGATGACGATAAGTGCCCCGTCGCCGCAGAAGTCGGCGCTGTACCAGCCCCCGGTGACCACCTGACCCTGAGGGTCAATGAGGTAAGCCTCCGAGCCGGAGCCGTCGGAGAGCCAGGCAAGGAGGTAGCCACCCTGGCCGTCAAAAATATCTCCGGCGCGCTCAAGGACAAGGTCTCCCAGCTTCAGGTCTGCCTGGGTCATGAGCACATTGCCCTCGAAGTCATAAACGGTAAACTCCCTGCTGTCGTAGCGCTGGGCGCAGAATACACCGAAGTCAAAAACCCTCACCATGTAATAGCTCTCAGGGCTAACAAAGCTGCCATCGGGACTTGCAAGAGTATATACCATATTCTCTCCCTCAGGCCGGGTCAGACAGAGCATGGGTACGGTGTATTCTATGCTCTTTTCATAATAAGCGCAGCGCTCAACGGCGCTGTAGACCGGGTCGCAGACTATGCGTCCGTTCTCGTCGAAAAGGCCGTAAACATTGCTCTCCTCGCCGTATTCGGAGTAGTTCACCCGACCCACAAAGGGATAGAGGATGCCGTAGTCCTCCCCGGGAGCAAGGGCCTCAATGGGCTCAGGGCGAAGGCGGGTAAACCTGGCCTCGGGCTTTTCCTTTATACCCAGCACAGACCAGTCTGTCTCCACCACATAGCCCCCGGGGGTGGCCTCCTTCTTGGGGGCGTCGCTGAGGTCCATGACAGGCACATAGCCCTGAGTTTCCACCAGGCGCTGACCCTCAGCGCCACGCAGCCAGTCAAACATAATGCGGGCAGGGCTATTTTCGGCCTCGTCGGCGGCTATGACGGTGTAATAATTGCTGAGATGGGGGTAGTCCCCGGCACGGATGCTGTCAGCGGTGGGCGCGACCCCGTCCACGGAGATTATTTTGAGGCCGTCGGCCATCTGCATATCGTTTGCGTAGTAGTAGACGGAGTAGCCAAGGGCGTTGGAGGAATTATCGTAGCTCTTCACCCACTCCATAAGCTCGCCCATGCTGCCCGCCACCAGCTCCGTGGGGGCCTCCATCATGGGAGTGTCGCCCATGATGAGCTTCTCCATCAGAGCCTGAGAGCCCGCGCCGGAGTTGCGCTGGAAGGGCAAAATGGCCTCGTCATTGCCGCCGACTTCGCTCCAGTTGGTGATTTCACCGGTGTAGATGCCCATTATCTGCTCCGTGGTCAGGTTGTCCACCGGGTTATTCTCGTTGACCACGAAGATGAGAGCGTCGGTGGCAATGGGCTCCATCTCGTACTCAAAGGCCTCCGCCTTCAGCTCCAGAAATATGCTTTCGGCGGGCCAGCTGGCTATGAGAATGTCGCACTTGTCCCACATGAGGTTGCGGTAGGACTGGCTGGTGCGGTTGAACTGGGTGAGGCCCTCCACATACATGGGCTCTTCGCCCAGCAGCAGGCTTGCCGCCGCCTGTGCCAGAGGCACAAGGGAGGTGGAGCCGTCCATCACCGGCATATTATCCCGGGTGAATGTGAATGGAGTGCCCTCTATTTCAGGCTCGGTGCTTATTTCGGGACTCTCCACAGGAGGCTGCTCCGGCTGAGGCTCCGGAGAAACAGTCTCCCCGCAGCCCGCGAAGAGGGACAGGCACAGGATAAGGGCCAACATAAGGCAAGTTATCTTTTTCATCATGCTAAACTCCTTTCCGGAAGGTTCAAATAAGTTATATGGTATGATTGTATCAGCTTTACATCGCTTCTTATGTTGTTATGACGGATTTTTTTCGAAAAAGTTTCAGAGAAGATTTGCGGGCGACCACACTGCTCGCCCCTACAACCATGATATCCATTGCATCCGTAGGGGCCGGACACCCGGCCGGCCCGCAATCGCACCACCCGTAGGGCGGTAATGGCGGGCTGAGGGCAGCCCGCCCTACGGCTCCCGCCGTTAAATGCCTTTCCGGCGGCGCGCCGGGGTCGACGCGCCCTACGAACGCAAAAATAAAGATGGTGCGTATTTGCCGGAGTAGGGCACAGTATGAAGATGCGGTGGCGCGGCGGGAGCAAGCCCCCGGTGCTGCGGCACTCGACAGCTGTCTCGCGGCGACACTCCGTTACCCCAGGGGAAGCCATATATTTCATTGCATTCTTGCCTCACTGATGATATGATGAGTTAAATCGAAAATGAGGAGGCTTTTTTCAAGAATGAAGCTTCTAATTGCAAAACGCAACGGCATGAGCGAGGCGGAGATAGCCGCCCTTGCCGAGCTGGGCTTTGAGCTCAAGCTGGATGCCCTTGACCACAAGCCCTATGAGGGCAGCACCGAAGACATCGACGCTGTTATCTGCTACCAGTTTTTCAATCATAACGACATTCGCCGCTTCCCCAATCTGAAGCTCATACACCTGACCAGCGCAGGATACGACCACATGCCTCTTGAGTATCTCCGGGAAAAGGGCATCGCCCTCTATAACGCCCGCGGGGTCTACTCCGTGCCCATTGCGGAATTCGTGCTGGGAGGCGTGCTGCAGCTATACAAGGAGGCCGCCTATTTCCGCGCTGAGATGGGCCGGGGCGGCTGGAAGCAGCTGGGCAGACTTCGCGAGCTGGGGGGCAAGAATGTGAGCATTCTGGGCGCAGGCAGCATTGCCGCCGAGATTTCGAAGCGCTTCACCGCCATGGGCTGCACCGTCACCGCCCTTTGCCGCCATCCAAAGCCGGACGGCGACTTTGCCGAAGTGAGAAATATTTCCGAACTTGAGGAAATTTTGCCGAAAACGGACATAATGATACTGGCAGCTCCTCTCAACGAGGGCACTTTCCACATTATGAACCAGGGCACTTTTGGCCTTATGAAGCCGGGCAGTGTATTTGTGAACATAGCCCGTGGCGGCCTTGCGGACACCCCTGCTCTGGTGGAGGCTTTGCGCAGCGGACAGCTCTCCGGCGCGGTGCTGGATGTTTTTGAGGAAGAGCCCCTGCCCCCGGACCATCCTCTGCGGGACATGGAGAATGTGATAATCACTCCCCACAACTCCTTCGCCGGGGAGTATAACGGCAGACGGACCTTTGAGATGATGCACCGGGATTTGAAGGACTGGATAGAAAATAACAAATAATTCCCATAAGCCTCCCTTGTCGGTGCGGCTATGCCGCGAGGAGGGAAGTTGGTAGCTTTTGACGCAGCTTTAAAGCCTCCCTTGTGTAAAGGGAGGTGGCCCGAAGGGCCGGAGGGATTGTGCACTTATCTGCCTAAGTCTTTCCCGGAGGTAAGGCGAATTCGGACAATCCCTCAGTCGCCTGCGGCGACAGCTCCCTTTACACAAGGGAGCCTCATAATGTATGAAAATGTATATTATTTAATTTAGGAGGAATACATAAATGAAGAAGGAAGCTCTTGATGTTCTGACAAACCGCCGCAGCGTGAGAAAGTTCAAGGCCGAGCAGGTCGCCGAGGCTGAGCTGCTGGCTGTTCTGGAAGCCGGCACCTACGCCCCCACCGGCCGCAACCGCCAGACTCCCTGGATAATCGCCATTCAGGACAAGGCTGAGCGCGACGCTTTCAGCGCTCTGAACGCCAAGGCCAAGGGCGCAGACATGGACCCCTACTACGGCGCTCCCACCATTATTCTGGTAGTTGCCCCCGAGGACGGAGTTTTCGGCCTGCTCAACGGCTCCGCCGTAACCACCAATATGCTCAACGCCGCCCACGCCGCCGGTCTGGATTCCTGCTGGATTCACTGCCCTCCCGGCCTTTTTGACAGCGAAGAGGCTCAGGCCATGCTGGCAAAATGGGGCATCCCCGCAGACTGCATAGGCATAGCCAGCATAGCTCTTGGCTACGCCGATATGCCCGTCCCCGCCGCCGCTCCCAGAAAAGAGGGCTATTACAGAATTATCAAGTAAAACCGCTTTAAAGCCTCCCCCCTCTGGGGGGGAGGTGGCTGCACGGCATCGCCGTGCAGACGGAGAGGGATGCCACCCGCTTCCAGGCCGGGCGCAAACTTCGCCCCTCTCAGTCGCTTCGCGACAGCTCTCCCCATAGGGGCGAGCCTTATAAAGTAAGGAGATTTAACATGACCATTGAAAATGCAATTCCCGCTCTGAAAGAGCTTCAGGCCAAGCAGGCCGCATACGCCCACGCCATGGGCCTTATAAGCTACGACGGTTCCACCACCGCCCCCAAGGGCACCGCCGCAAACCGCTCCCAGACCCTGAGCATTCTCAGCGCAGAGAGCTACCGTCTGGCCACCGGCAAGGAGACCGTGGAGCTTCTGGAGTTTCTGGACGAAAACAAGGATCAGCTTGACTCCAAGGACAAGCGCTGCGTGGAGCTGCTGCTCAAAAACATCCGCCAGATGCAGAAGATTCCCATGGACCAGTACATCGAGCTCCAGAAGCTGATGGTTGAGGCCGATGACGTATGGCACAAGGCCAAGGCAAACAACGACTGGCCCCTCTTCAAGCCCGTGCTGGAGAAGGTTTTCGACTTCCACAAGCGCATTGCCGCATGGGTTGCCCCCGAGAAGGACCCCTATGACTATTGGCTTAATGAGTTTGAGGAGGGTCTGGACAGGGCCCGCTGCGACGAATTTTTCGCAACCCTCCGCAGCCGCATAGTCCCCCTCATCGAGAAGGTTCAGGCCTCGAAGCAGCAGGATAATGCCATCCTCTTCGGCGAGTTCCCCGCATGGAAGCAGGAGAAGTTTGCCTACTGGCTCATGGAGACCATTGGTCTGGACCTTGAGCACGTTGGCCTCGCCACCACCGAGCACCCCTTCACCACCGCTCTGGGCTCCCACTTTGACGAGCGCATCACCACCAAGTTCCATCCCGACACCTTCTCTCCCGCCATGTTCTCCGTTATCCACGAGGGCGGCCACGCTCTCTACGACACCGGCAGTGCAGACGATTTGGCCTACACCGCAGCAGACGGCGGCGTGAGCATGGGCATCCACGAGAGCCAGAGCCGCTTCTACGAGAATATTCTGTGCCGCTCCCGTGCCTTCTGCTCCCTTGTTTTCCCCAAGCTGCAGGAGCTCTTCCCCGAGGAAATGGAAGGCTACAGCGCCGAGGACCTCTACAAGGCCGTGAACCGTGCCGAGCCCGGTCTCATCCGCATTGAGGCTGACGAGCTCACCTACGCTCTCCACATCATGGTGCGCTACGAGATGGAAAAGCGCTACTTTGCCGGCGAGCTGAGCCTCGATGACTTCCCCGAGACCTGGAACTCCCTCTACAAGGAGTATCTGGGTGTGGACGTGCCCGACGATGCCCACGGTGTGCTGCAGGACACCCACTGGTCCATCGGCGCCATCGGCTACTTCCCCTCCTACGCTTTGGGCAGCGCCTACGGCGCACAGTTCCTCCGCAAGATGAAGGAGACCGTGGATGTGGAAGAGTGCATTGCCTCCGGCAACTTTGGCCCCATCAACGACTGGAACCGTGAGCACATCTGGCGTCACGGCAGCCTCAAAACTCCCACAGAGGTTTTTGAGTCCGCCACCGGCGAAAAGTTCGACCCCAATGTTTTCTGCGACTATCTGGAGCAGAAGTTCGGCGAGCTTTACGGATTTTGAATGAGATATAATAACTCCCCCGAAGTCCTTGACTTCGGGGGAGTTCCTTTTTAAAGGCTCCCTTTACACAAGGGAGCCTTTTTCCTCCCCAAATCGGACACAAAATATTGTGATTTTTTCCCTTGCTTTCCCACAGAATATAGTGTATAATCGATTTCCGGTACGAACAATTGACACTATATATAGATATGTTTTGAGATAAGGGGTACAAGATGAAGATAATAAAGAGAAACGGAAGCGAGGAAACCTTCGACAGAGAGAAGATAAAGAACGCCATGCGCAAGGCAGTTGCCATGAATGGCGACAAGCCCGAGCTCAGCGAGCGTCAGATAGACTATATCTCCCTTGTTATTGAGGACCACTGCGAGGAGATGGGCCGCGCCCTCTCCGTTGAAGAAATTCAGGAGCTGGTGGAAAGCCACATCATCATGCAGGGCGCACCCGAAACCGCCAAGCGCTACATCCGCTATCGCTTCACCCGCAATCTGGCCCGTCAGGCCAACACCACCGACAACCAGATCCTCAGCCTCATCGAGTGCAACAACGAAGAGGCCAAGCAGGAAAACGCCAACAAAAACCCCATCATAAACTCCACCCAGCGCGACTACATGGCCGGCGAGGTTTCCAAGGACCTCACTCGCCGCATTCTGCTGCCCGAGGAGATAGTGAAGGCCCACGACGAGGGCATTATCCATTTCCACGATGCCGACTACTACGCACAGCATATGCACAACTGCGACCTCGTTAACCTTGAGGATATGCTGCAGAATGGCACTGTCATCACCGGCACTCTCATCGAAAAGCCCCACAGCTTCTCCACCGCCTGCAACATCGCCACCCAGATAATCGCTCAGGTGGCCTCCAACCAGTACGGCGGACAGAGCATCTCCCTTGCCCACCTCGCCCCCTTCGTGGACGTAAGCCGCAAGAAGATTCGCCGCACCGTTGAGGAAGAGATGGCCGCTATAGGCGTTCCTCTCAGCGAGGAGCAGCTCACCGAGCTCACCGAAAAGCGTCTGCGCGACGAGATCAACAAGGGCGTTCAGACCATCCAGTATCAGGTGGTCACCCTCCTCACCACCAACGGACAGGCCCCCTTCATCACCGTGTTCATGTATCTGGGCGAAGCCAAGAACGAGCAGGAGAAGAAGGACCTTGCCCTTATCATTGAAGAAACCCTTCTCCAGCGCTATCAGGGCGTTAAGAACGAGACCGGCGTTTGGGTCACCCCCGCCTTCCCCAAGCTCATCTACGTTCTCGAGGAGCAGAACATCACTCCCGACTCCCCCTACTGGTATCTCACCGAGCTTTCCGCCAAGTGCACCGCCAAGCGCATGGTTCCCGACTATATCAGCGAGAAGATGATGCTGAAGCTCAAAGTTGACAAAAACGGCGACGGCCACTGCTACACCTGCATGGGCTGCCGCAGCTTCCTGACCCCCTATGTGGACGAAAACGGCAAGCCCAAGTACTACGGCCGCTTCAATCAGGGCGTTGTCACCATCAACCTTGTGGACGTTGCCCTCTCTTCCGGCGGCAACATGGAAAGGTTCAAAGAGATTTTCGACGAGCGCCTTGAGCTCTGCCACAGAGCGCTTCTCTGCCGCCACGAGCGCCTCAAGGGCACTCTCAGCGACGCCGCCCCCATACTCTGGCAGCATGGCGCCCTGGCCCGCCTGCCCAAGGGTGAGCCCATCGATAAGCTCCTCTTCGGCGGCTACTCCACCATCTCCCTCGGCTACGCAGGCCTTTACGAGTGCGTGAAGTACATGACCGGCAAATCCCACACCGACCCCGAGGCCACTCCCTTCGCCCTTGACGTTATGCAGCACATGAACGACAAGTGCAAGGAATGGAAGGCCATGCACAACATAGACTTCTCCCTTTACGGCACTCCTCTGGAGTCCACCACCTATAAGTTCTCCAAGTGCCTCCAGCAGCGCTTCGGCATAATCCCCGGCGTTACCGACAAGGCATACATCACCAATTCCTACCACGTCCACGTCACCGAGGAGATATACGCTTTCTCCAAGCTCAGCTTCGAGGCCAAGTTCCAGGCTCTCTCCCCCGGCGGCGCCATCAGCTATGTTGAGGTGCCCAATATGCAGCAGAACATCAAGGCCGTTCTGCAGATCATGCGCTATATCTACGACAACATCATGTACGCCGAGCTGAACACCAAGTCTGACTTCTGCCAGGTCTGCGGCTTCGACGGCGAGATAGCCATCGTGGAGGATGACGGCAAACTGGTTTGGGAATGCCCCAACTGCCACAACCGTGACCAGGACAAGATGAACGTTGCCCGTCGCACCTGCGGATACATCGGCACCCAGTTCTGGAACCAGGGCAGAACTCAGGAGATAAAGGAAAGAGTGCTGCATCTGTAAAACTTTAGATAAAGCATGTAGGGGCGGACCGATGTGTCCGCCCGCTTGCTATAAATCATACCCCCGGCGGCAAGCGGCCGCCCTGCGGGATTTCCATTGAGGTGTTCACCTATGAACTACGGCAACATTAAATATTTCGACATCGCCGACGGGCCCGGGGTGCGCACCACCCTTTTTGTATCCGGCTGCAGCCATCATTGCCCCGGCTGCTTCCAGCCCGAGACCTGGGACTTTTGCTTCGGCGAGGAGTTTACAAGCGAGGTTGAGGACAGGATTATAGAGTCCATGGCCTCCGACTATGTGGACGGTCTCACCCTCCTCGGCGGCGAGCCCATGGAAAAGGTGAACCAGAGAGCTCTGCTCCCCTTTGTGAAGCGGGTGAAGGCCGCCTATCCCAACAAGGACATCTGGTGCTACACGGGCTACACTCTGGAGACTGACCTGCTGAGTGAGTCCCGCGCCCGCTGCGAGGTGACGGACGAGCTCCTTGGTCTCATCGACGTTCTGGTGGACGGAGAGTTTATCGAGGCCCAGAGAGACCTGACCCTCCTTTTCCGGGGCAGCCGCAACCAGCGGCTCATCGACCTGCCCAAAACATTGGAAAAGGGCGAGGTCGTGCTTTGGGAGGAGAAGTAAGAAAAGCTTTAAAGCCTCCCTTGTGTCGGTGCGTTAAGAAAACATGCCAGTGGCATGTTTTTAGCATCCGACCGCAGCGGCTATGCCGCGAGGAGGGAAGTTGGTGGCTTTTGACGCAGCTTTAAAGCCTCCCTTGTGTAAAGGGAGGTGGCCCGAAGGGCCGGAGGGATTGTGCGGCACAAGATTTCGTATTTCAACGAACTTCGGCGAATTGGGACAATCCCTCAGTCGCCATGCGGCGACAGCTCCCTTTACACAAGGGAGCCTTTAAAAGGTAAGGACAAACCTCTCAGTCAGCCGCTTTGCGGCTGACTGCTCCCCTAAA